>DDTA01000219.1:0-27033 GCA_002344285.1 Myxococcales bacterium UBA2376 | reverse complement strand
CGGCCGAGGAGGAACGCGGCGATCCCGCCGGCCGCCATCGTCCACGCGCGGCCGTAGGCGTCGTCGTGGCGCGCCGCCAGCTCGGCGGCGTCGGCGAGGAGCTTCTCGATCCGCTCGCTCGCGCCGCGCCCCCGCGTCGCCGCGAACGCGGCCTCGGCGGCGAGCGAGCGCGCGACGCGGCGCGGCTCGCCGGTGTCGAGCGCGAGCAGGAGGTGACGCGCCTGGAAGTCCGCGCCGCGCATCGGGTCGACGACGCCGAGCCCGACCGACACCATCCAGCACGCGTCGAGGCGACGCATGACGCTCGCCGGGACGTCGCGCTCGTCGCGCGGGCGATAACCGAGGCCGCGCAGCCGCACGCGCGCCCGCCGCCACGCGACCGACAGCACCGCGGCCGCCTGCGAGCGCGGGTAGCTCATCCCGAGCGTCGGCAGCACCCGCTGGATGATGTCGAGGCCCTGATCGACGTGACCGCTGCGCATCATCTGATCGGCGGCCTCGAGCTCGAGCGTGGTGCGCTCGTCGGGGTTGGCCAGCGCCGCCGCCGCGAGGTAGGCGCCGGCGGCCTCGGCGGCGCGGCCGGCGCCGACCAGCGCGTGGGCGAGACGCACGTAGAGGTTGGGATCGTCCTCGCCGCCGCCGTGCTCGAGCACCTGCATGTAGAGGCGGGCGGCGCGCTCGAACGCCAGCTCGCGGGCGGCCTCGTCGGCGGCGACGCGCGCGTGGATGGCCGCGCGGCCGACCTCGCCCGCGCCGGCCCAGTGCAGCGCGAGCGCCTCGGAGTCGGCGTCGGGCTCGGCGGCGAGCGCGGTCGCGAGGCGCAGGTGCAGGGCCTGACGCGCCTCCCCGTCGAGCCCGCCGACGACCGCGGCCGCGATGCGATCGTGTGCGATCTCGGCGGGGTCGGTGCGGCGCGTGCCGCTCGAGCGCGCGAACCGCGCCTGGCGCAGCACGTCGAGCGCGCGCAGGTACGTCGCCAGGTCCAGCTCCGCCGCGCGCGCGAGCACCTCGTGGCTGACGGGCGCACCGGCGGCGGCGAGCAACGTCACCACACGGCGCGCGTCGGCGGGGGCGCGGGAGATGCGCGCGCGCACGGTCTCGTCGAGCCTGGGCGTGGCCCAGCCGAGACGCTCGGGTTGCTCGCCAGGGAGCTCCATGTCGCCCGGCGCGTCGGGCTCCGCGGCGCGGCGCACCAGCTCGTCGATGAACAGCGGATGGCCGGCGGCCTCGCTCGCGAGGGCGGCGGGATCGATCGCGGACAGGCCGGCGGCGCGCGCGAGCAGCTCCGCCAGCGCGCGCGACGAGGTCTCGGTCAAGGGGCCGACGCGCACGTGGCGCACGGCGCCGAGCGCACCCTGATCGCACTGCGCCGTCCGGCCGGTGGCGACGACGAGCATGCCCGCGCCGTCGTGGCCGAGGTCGTGGGTGAGCTCGCGCAGCGCCGCGAGCCCATCCGGGTCGGCCCACTGCAGATCGTCGATCGCGATCACGACGCGGCCGTGACGCGCGAGCCGCGCGAACAGCTCGCGCAAGGCCGACAGGAGCCGGCGGCGGCGCTCGGCCGGATCGGGCGCGTCGGTCGCCGGCGGCACGCCCGCGAGCGCGTCGACGCGGGCGAGCACCGGGAACACCTGCAGGAGCACGTCGGCGTGCGGCGGCACCAGCTCCTCGACCTCGGCGCGCGCGCGGCGCACGAGGTGCCGGCTGAGCGCGTCGATGACGCCGTCGACGGTCTTGTAGCGGACGGCCTCGCGCTCGTAGCAGCGGCCGTGGAGCACGATCACGTCGTCGCGATCGCGCTGGAGCCGGTCGAGGAAACGGCCGACGAGCGCGCTCTTGCCGACGCCGGACTCGCCGTGCACCAGCACGGAGACGACGCGCTCGCTCGCGGCCGCGAACGCCTCCTCGAGGACCGCGAGCTCCGCCTCGCGGCCGACGAACACGGTGCCCTGCGGCGGCAGGGTGCCCAGCGCGCGCGGCTGATCGCCGCGCAGGCGGGTGATCACCTCGTCGGCGCGCGGCCGGCGGTCGGGATCGCGGCGCAGGAGCTCGCCGCACAGCGCGTCGAGATCGCCGGGCACGCTCACGAGCTGCGAGGGGAGCGGCGGCTCGCGCTCGAGCTTGTGCATGAGCACCTCGATCGTCGTCCCCTCGAACGGCAGGCGCCCGGTGAGCGCCTCGTAGAGGATGCAGCCGACGGCGTACCAGTCGGCGGCCGGGCCGACCGGGCGCGACGCCGCCTGCTCGGGCGCCATGTAGGCGGCGGTGCCGACGATCGACGGATCCGAGGACTCCGGCGCTCGGCTCTCGGTCACCAGCCCGAAATCGACGAGCACGACGCGGCCGGCATGGGTGACCAGCACGTTCGAGGGCTTGATGTCGCGATGCACCTTGCCGGCCTGGTGCAGCGCGCCGAGCCCGGCGGCGAGCTGGCGCAGCACGTCGCGCAGGCGATCTCGGTCGCCGTCGATCCACGTGAGGACGTCGACGCCCTCGACCAGCTCCATCGAGTAGAACCAGTCGTCGTCCTCCTCGAGGAGCTCGCCGAGCGCGACCAGGTTGGGGTGGTGCAGGTCCTGGAGCGCGCGGAACTCGTGCTTGAAGCGGAGGAGCGCCTCGCCGCCGAGGTGTCGCAACGACTTGAGCGCGACGACCTCGTCACGCTCGGTGTCGCGCGCCGCGTGCACCACCCCCATCCCACCCTCGCCGAGCAGGCGCAGGACCTCGAAGCGCCCGTTCGCGAGCGACCGCCCCATCGCCCCGATCGTACCCGGTCACTCGTCGACCTGTCGGAAAAACGCGCGGAACTCGCCGCGGCTGCGGGTCTTGGTCGCGACGGCCCCGTCACCGCCGGACTCGCCGTCGAAGGAGTTCCCGTCGATGGTCTCGATCGAGTCGCCGTTGACCGCCGCGATGATGCAGTAGTGGTTGTTCTTCTCGAAGTTGCCGACGTCGCCGGGTTTCGGGTCCTTCGTCAGCTTCTTCATATTGTCGACCCGGTTGCCGCTCTGCCAGCCGCCCGAGTTGCCGCCGCCGGTCATGACCGCCCAGGTCGCGAAGATGCCGCACCAGCTCGGCAGGCCGTTGGGGTTGGAGGCGTCGCTGTTCTTGCCGTACTTCAGGTACTTCACGACCTGCGGCGGGAACGCCGGGATGGCGACGCCGAAGATCTCCTGCAGGTGCTCCCAGCCGTGGCGCACCTTCTCGCCGGTCTCGTCGACACCGCCCGACTTGTTGGAGAAGATGAGGCCGAGCTTGCTGCGCGCCTGGGCGACGATCGCGTCGCGCGTCGCGTTGCCGCTGGTCGCCGCCGGCTCCGCGCCCTCGCCGGGCGCGACCGCGTTCCCCGCCGGCGTCGCCTCGGTCGTGTGCGCGTTCGCGTTCGCGTTCGCGTTTGCGTTCGCGTTCGCGTTTGCGTTTGCGTTCGCGTTTGCGTTTGCGTTTGCGTTTGCGTTTGCGGGCGCGGGCGCGGCTGCGCTCGCACCACCGCCGTCGAGCGCGGCCCACGTCATCCCGCCGACGATGCCGTCCGCGACGAGCCCCTTCGACTGCTGAAACGCGACGACCGCGGCGCGCGTCGCCGGTCCGAACGCGCCGTCCGCCGCGATCCCCAGCTTCTCCTGCAGCTCGACCACCGCTGCGCCGCGCGAGCCCATCGCCAGCATCGGTCGCGCGCCGGCTCCGCCCGCCGCCGCGCCGCCTCCACCTCCGCCCTGGGTCTGCGGCGGCGTGGCGACCGACTGGACGACGTCCTGCACCGCGCCCTGGATGGCGTCGACGATCCCGCCGATGAAGCGATGCACCTTCCGCGACGCACCCGGCGCGACGGCGCTCACGTTCGCCGTCTCGCCGCGCACCATCGCATCCGCCGCGTGATCGGCCTCGTGCTCGAGGGCGTCACCCGGCTCGCTCACCTCGAGCTTGGGCTGCGCGCCGCCGCCGCCGCCCTTGCCTTGCTGCACGGTGTGCGCGACCTCGTGAGCGAGCAGGTGCATCCCGAATGGATCATCGGGCTGGTACTGGCCGGCGCCGAAGTGGATGTCCTGCCCGGTCGCGAACGCCTTCGCGCCCATGCCCGCCGCGGCCTCCGCCGAGCTCTCGCCCGTGTGCACCCGCACGCCGGACAGATCCGCGCCCAGGCTCTGCTCGAACCGCGCGCGCGCCGTCTCGGGCAGCGCCGCCCCCGTCGAGCCCGCGGTCATCTGCACCAGGTCGGTGACGTCGCTGCCGGCCTGCGGCGGACCGCTCGCCTTGCGCTGGATCCGCTCGGTACGCGTCGTCTTCCCCGGCGCCACGCCACCATGCTCCCGCTCCTCCGAGGTCTTCGGATTCCTGTGGTCGTGCTCCCGCATGAGGAGGTGGAGCCAGCACGCCGCGGAACGTGACGGACTCAGCGGCGCTTTTTCCGGCCGCGCAGGGCCTTCACGCCGCCCGACTCCAGAAGCTTTCGTAGCTCCCGCTCCATCTCGCGCGCGAACAGCACCTTCACCGCCTCGATGCCGAGCGGGCGCAGGCTCGCGAACGTGCCCTCCGGCTCGTCGAACACGACGTCGCCGTGGCGGATGCGCTTCACGAACAGCTCGACCAGGTCCTTCACGGCGCGGCCGAGGTGCTTGCGCAGCACCTCGCCGGCCTCGACCGCGGTCGGGAGATCCACGCCGCCCGCGGCCAGCTTCATCGAGATCCCCAGGAGCGCCGGGCTGGGCACGAGGTAGACGCCCCCCTCTCGCCGCTCGACGAGCCCGGCGCGGGTGAGGTCGGCGACCAGGCCCGGCCGCCGCGTGCCGGCGAGCGCGTAGAGCCCGAGCTCGTCGACCGTCTTCGCCTGATCGTCGGCCCACGGCGCCTGCACCTCACGCTCGAGCCCGAGCCACTCGGCCAGATCGAGCTCGCCGCGATCGATCCCGGCGACGACGTCGCGGATCGCGTCGATGCGCAGGCCGCGATCCTGGAGCTGAGCGATGAGCCGCAGCCGCTCGACGTGGGCGTCGCCGTAGTACGCGACGCGACCGCGGATCTCGGGGCGCATGAGCGCGCCGCGCGCCTGGTAGAAGCGGATCGTCCGTGTCGACACGCCGGTGTGGGCGGCGAGCTCGTCGATCGTCATGGTCGCGGCGTCGGCGGCCTGGTCGACGGGCGGTGGCGGCGCGGAGGCGGGCATCCCCGCCGTTAATAACAACATCACGCGGCCTCGCGCAGCACGGCGCGGGGTCCCTCGTCACGCGACAGCCGCTTGATGTGGGCGAACGCCTTCCGGAGCTGGTTGCCCCAGGTGTCGGTCTTGTAGGTGAGGCCGTGGCGCTCGCAGATCGCCTTCACCTCGGGCGCGATCTGGCGCAGGCGCTCGGGCGGCAGCTGCGGGAACAGGTGGTGCTCGATCTGTCGGTCGAGCCCGCCGCACAGGATCGACACCCAGCGCGGCACCTCGTAGTCGTTGGTCGCCTCGATCTGCATCGCGTACCACTCGCCGCGGCTGCGGGGCTTGGTGCCCTCGGGCCAGCTCGCGACGTCGCCGCCGACGTGGCCGCAGTAGATCGTCGCCGCCGAGTACACGTCGCGCGCGGTCTCGGCGAGGATGTTGCCGAGGAGCACCTTGGCGAACATCGGCCCGGCGAGCGCGGGGTAGAACACGTAGTTCTTGGCGTAGTAGGGCACGTACTTGCGCAGCGCGCGCTTCCACGCGAGGCGGCGGCTCGCCGGCGAGCGGTCGGGCAGGACGTCGAGCTTGGTCGAGAGCCCGTTGTCGGCGGCGAGATCGGCGACGCCGGTGAAGTGGAGGTTCATGCCGAAGGTGAACGTCGGCACGACGAAGAGCAGCCACCACGGCTGGCGCTCGTGGGCCGACCGGTGCGGCGTCTGCTGCGTCAGGCGGATCGGCCCGAAATGGATGTCGGGGTCCCTGCCGGCGACGTTGGTGTTGCCGTGGTGCTTGTGGTTGTGGCCGCTGCGCCACGACTCCTCGTCGATCGGCACGTCCCAGGCGAAGCCGTCGGCGGCCCAGCGCTCGCCGCCGGGCAGCTTGTCGTACGCGCCGTGCAGCGCGGTGTGGCCGATCTCGGTCGCCTCGAGCTGCTTGTGCAGCCACAGCGCGGCGACGCCGGCCGTGAAGGTGACCGGGTCGAGGCTGACGTGGATGAGGGTCCGGCCCACGACCTCCGCGGCCGTGGAGACGCGCTGGACCTGCTGCACGTGGGCGACGTCCTCGTCGCCGAGCTGGAGCTGGATGCGCGCCTTCAGGGCGTCGAGCTCCTGGCCCAGGCGGCGGTAGCGGTCGGTCGAGGACGTGGCAGGGGCGGGGGTAGGGGTAGGGGTGAGGTTGGCCATCTGTGACTCCTTCCGATGAGTCATTGATAACTGTGACACCAAACAGTGTCAAGATGCTCCTGCGAAGGGCCGACCGCGAGGAGTGGGGCAGCGAGCGAAGCGAGAAACGGGGTAGCTCCCGCGACGACGCGGTCGCGCGCGCAGCGCGCGAGGCCCGAGCGCGCAACAGTGTTAGCCTCGAACGCGGCGGATGCGCTTACGGCGCAAGATCACGGTCGCGTTCTTCCTGGTCAGCACGGTCGTCAGCGTGTTGCTGGCCCTGTTCCTGTACCGCTTCATCGAGAGCCAGCTGCGCGACGACCTGCGCTCGCGGCTGCGCAACATCGCGCACGTCGGCGCCGCCGGCATCGATCGCGAGGCCTACGCGCGCCTGGCCGACCGGGCCGGCGCGACCGTCTCCGACGCCGACGTCGCCGAGATCGAGGCCTCGGCCGACTACCGGCGCATCTCCGATCAGCTGAACGCGATCCGCGACGCCGAGCCCCGCCTCCTCCGCTACACGTACCTCCTGATGCCGTCGGACGATCCGGCGCAGCCGCGCTTCGTCGTCGACGCCGACGTCGTCGCCGGCAACGCCGGACAGACCGAGGAGCCGCTCTCCCACTTCAACCAGCCCTACGACGTGAGCGGGCTCCCGGCGCTGGCGCGCGCGCTGCGCGACTGTGCGGCGGTGCTCGAGGACGACTTCGTCTACGACCCCGACTTCAAGGTGCACTCGGTCTCGGCCTATTACCCGCTCGGCACGCGCGCCGACGGCCGCTGCCTCGGCGTGCTCGGCGTCGACATCACCGACACCGACATGCGCGCGGCGCTCGACGAGGCCGGGGGCCTGGCGATCAAGGTCTCGCTCGGGGTCATCGCGCTCGCCCTGGTCGTGTCGATCGTGATGGGCACGCTGCTCACGCGCTCGATCATCGCGCTCTCGGCGACGGTCGAGCGCTTCGCCCACAAGGACTTCCGCGCGCGCACGGCGGTCGCGACCAAGGACGAGATCGGCCAGCTCGGCAAGAGCTTCAACACGATGGCCGAGACCATCCAGGCCCACAGCGAGAACCTCGAGCACCTGGTCGCCGAGCGCACGAGCGAGCTCGAGGCCGAGAAGCAGACGTCGGAGCGGCTGCTCCTCAACGTCCTGCCCTCACCGATCGCCGATCGCCTGAAGCAGGGCGAGGGCGTGATCGTCGATCGCTTCGATCACGTGACCGTGCTCTTCGCCGACATCGTCGGCTTCACCGCGCTGTCGTCGCGCACGTCGCCCGAGGCGCTGGTGTCGATGCTCAACGAGCTCTTCAGCGCGTTCGACCGCCTCGCCGAGGAGCACCACCTCGAGAAGATCAAGACGATCGGCGACGCCTACATGGTGGTCTCGGGCATCCCCGAGCCGCGCGCGGATCACGCGCAGGCGATGGCGAAGATGGCGCTCGACATGCTCGGCGCGATCGCCGACTACGACGAGCGCGTGGGCGGCGAGCTCACGATCCGCGTCGGCCTCCACTCCGGCTCGGTCGTCGCCGGCGTCATCGGCACCAAGAAGTTCATCTACGACCTCTGGGGCGACACGGTCAACACGGCGAGCCGCATGGAGTCGAGCGGCGTGCCGGGCCGCGTGCACGTGACGTCGGCGACCTACGAGCTGCTCGCCGCGGACTACGACTTCGAGCCGCCTCGCCAGGTCGAGGTGAAGGGCAAGGGCCTGATGTCGACCTACCTGATCATCGGACCGAAGCAGGCGACGCGCTCAGCCGGATGATCGGCCACCAGGTGACGCCGAGCGAGCGGAGGAGGAGCGCGCGGCGGTTGTGGAGGGAGAGGCGATCGAGGAGAGGTCGGGACATGTTGGTTTGACAGCCTTGATGTGAAGTACGTCTGAAGAACGCCCCGGACGTGGATCTCATCGTTCCACGCGTGGGACTCTCGCGTCGTGACCCCGACGCTGGTCCACCACTTCCTGACGCAAAGTGCCGCACGGACGCCGGATTCCGCCGCGCTGGTCACGCACGATCCCGGTGGGGTACGGCTCGGGTACGCGCAGGTCGCCGATGCGGCGGCGGCGGTCACGGCGCAGCTCGCGTCGCTCGGGGTGGCAAAGGGTGACCGCGTCGCGATCCTCGCCCACAACGGCCTCGAGTGGATCGCGGCGTGGTTCGGCGCGCTCGCCGCGGGCGCGATCGCGGTGCCGCTCAACACGGCGGCGGATCCACACAGCCTGGTTCACTACGTGACAGATGCCGGAGCCCGCGTCCTGTTACACGGCCCGCGCTTCGATCGCGTGCTGAACGCGGCGCGGCCGCTGCTCGCGGACGTCGCCATCCATCCCGTTCGTCCCGAGCGCGGCGCCGTTCATCCCGCGCGAGCGGCGAGCGCTGGCGAGCCCGAGGCGAAGGACCCCGCCGCCATCATCTACACCTCCGGCTCCACCGGCCGCCCGCGCGGCGCCGTCCTCACCCACGGCAACATCGTCGCCAACGTCCGCTCGATCGTCTCCTACCTCGAGCTCACGCCCGCCGACCGCACCCTCGTGCTCCTGCCCTTCTACTACGTCTACGGCCTCTCGCTCCTGCACATGACCTTCGCCGCCGGCGGCACCGTCGTCGTCGAGAACCGCTTCCAGTATCCCAACGTCGCGCTCGACACCCTCGAGCGCGAGCGCTGCACCGGCGTCGCCGGCGTGCCGTCGACCTACGCGATCCTCATGAACCGCTCCACCTTCGCCGACCGCCTCGCGCGCGGCGAGCTCACCTCGCTCGCGTGGGCGACGCAAGCCGGCGGCGGCATGAGCCCGGCGCTCACCCGTCAGGTGATGAGCGCGATCGCGCCGCGCCGCCTCGTCGTCATGTACGGCGCCACCGAGGCCTCGGCCCGCCTCTCGTACGTCCCGCCCGCCGAGCTCCCCGAGTGCGTCGGCTCGATCGGCCGCGCCATCCCCGGCGTCGAGCTCACCGTCCGCCGCCCCGACGGCGCGCCCTGCGACGTCGACGAGGTCGGCGAGCTCTTCGCCCGCGGCGCCAACATCATGCAGGGCTACTGGCACGATCCCGACGAGACCGCGCGTGTCCTCGGCCCCCACGGCTACCGCACCGGCGATCTCGCGCGCCAGGACGCCGCCGGCCGCTTCTGGCTCGTCGGCCGCGCGCGCGACATGCTCAAGGTCGGCGGCCACCGCGTCGCCGCCAGGGAGATCGAGGACGCGATCCTCGAGCACCCCGCGGTCCACGAGTGCGCCGTCATCGGCCTCCCCGACGAGCTCCTGGGCGATCGCCTGCGCGCCTTCGTCGTCCCCAAGACCCCGGGCGCCCTCGACGCCAACGCGCTCGGCCAGTTCCTCAAGGAGCGCCTGCCCACCTACAAGATCCCCGGCGACATCGACCTCCGCGACGCGCTGCCCAAGAACGAGAGCGGCAAGATCATGAAGGAGGCCCTCCGCGCCGAGGTCGCGGGATGACCGACGGCGCGCCCGCGCCTCCGTCGCGCCGGCCGCTCGCGCTCGCGCTCGCCTGGGTCGCGGCGGTGGCGCTCGCGGTGGCGGTGACCGGGGGGCCGCTCGGCAACGACGAGGCGGCGTACGCCGTGGGCGCGCGCGGCCTCGTGGGCGAGCCCGGCGTCGACGTCGATCCGTACCCGCACTACCGATCGATCGGCATGCGTGTCCTGTCGGCGCCCGGCGTGCTCGCGGGCTCCAGCGACGCCGCCATGCGCCTGCCGCTGCTGCCGTTCGCCCTGACCTACCTGGCGCTCGTGTGGTGGCTGGCCCGGCGCGCCGGCGGCACCGCGACGGCGGTGCTCGCGATCGCGGTGCAGGTCAGCGCCGGCCCCTGGCTGGCTCGCACCGGGGAGGGCCTGTCGGACATTCCGTCGGCCACGCTGGTGCTGGCGATGATCGCGCTGATGGTGGGCGGGTCGGGGCACGAGCCGCGGCGCGCGCGCCGCGCGCGCTGGTCGGCGGTCGCGCTGTGCGGCGCCGCCGCCATCCACGTGCGCTACGGCAACGCGCCGCTGGTGGCGCTCGTGTCGCTGGTCGGCCTCGTCGCGCTGCGTGGTCGTCGACCGGCGGTGCTGGCCTCGGGCGCCGGCGTCGGCATCCTGATGGTGCCGTTCCTCCTGTGGAGTCACCAGGAGACCGGCTCGTTCCTGGGCATGCTCCGCGCCGGCGAGAGCGCCGCCGCGCGCGACTTCGTCGGCGACGGGCTCTGGTGGTACGCGACGCGCTGGATGACCGAGGTGTCCTGGCCGGTGATGGGCGCCCTGTCCCTCCTGGGTGTCTTCGCCGGCTGGAAGGCATGGACGTCCGCGCGCGACGGCGCCACCGGCGGGGCCACGGCGACGGACACCTCGCGTGGTGTGGTCGCGCCGGTCGAGCTCCGCCGCCTGCTGTCGGCCGTCGCGGTCGCCGACATCGTCGCGCTCGGCCTGGTGGTGCACGGCGAGGCACGCTTCGTGTTCGCCAGCGTCAGCGCGCTGTCGATCATCGGCGCCGCGACCGTGGCGCCGCGCCTGTTCGCCCACGCTCGCCTGCGCAGGTTGGCCATCCTCGTCCTCGCGCTGTCGACCGCCGCCGCCGGTACCTACGCCGTCGCCCGTGCCGCCCGGGTCGGCGACGGACGGCAGCCGATGGTCGCGGCCGCGTCCGCCATCCGTGCCGACGTCGCTCGCGGCGCACCGGGAGAGCGATGCCTCGTGTACACCGGCACCCGCCCGCAGGTCGGCTGGTACACGCGCTGCCGCACGTCGCTGGTGGGCGAGGAGCCGGTGGCGGCGTTCACCGCCGACGGCTACCAGCGGGTCTACGTCCTGTCCGCCGCCCACCAGCCGCGCCAGCCCAGCGACGGCGCCCGGCTGTCGGCGCCCGGCCTCGTCTTCCGAACGCTCGCGTGCGGCGAGGGCTGGTGCGTGTGGCGCGCGCGCCCGCCGATCGAGCCGTGAGGCGGGTCAGTCGAGCCCGGTCCTGCCGGGGATCCAGTACGTCTTCGTCTTGATGTTCGCGACGCCGTCCCGGCGGAGGGCGTCCCGGACGGCGACGATCAGCGTCGAGCCTCCGGTCAGCGCCACGATCGCGCCGCGCACGGTCGACCGCCGGGCGGTCACCGCGGCGACCGTCGCCGCCGTGTCACCGCGCGCGACGGTGTCCAGCTGGTGCATCCCGACCGACGCGGCGGCGCTGCGGACGTCGGCGGGGGCGTCGGTCTGGATGATGGCGTGGAGCTGTCCGGGGCGCTCGACCGCGAACGCGGCGGCCACGCCGAGGCTGGTCTCGTCGCCGACGAGCACGGTCGGCCCCTGCTCGAGCTCGAGCGAGCGCTGCGGTCCGACGAAGCGCAGCTCGTCCCCCGCGCGGGCGTTCGACATCCAGCGTGCGCCGGGCCCGCCCGCGTGCCGCCACGCGAGCAACACCATGCCCTCGGGCGTCGGCACCGGCGAGTACGTGCGCATGTCGTCCGTCGGCAGCAGGACCTGGACCTTCGTGCCGGCGGCGACCTCGGGCACGTCGCAGCGCAGGAGCAGACGCTGGAAGCCGCCGAGCTCCTGGACGGCGACGACGGCCGCGCGCCGCGTGGCCACGCGGGAGAGCAAGCGAACGACCTTCCCTTTGAGCGATGGCATCGTCGGGCCTACACCAGCGCGACGATGATCGCGTCGCCGGAGTCGGGGTACGCGTAGCCGACCCGTAGCGGTGACGCCGTCGCCAGCGCGGCGAAGGCGCCGTCGCCGACGAGGCGGAGCAGCGCGCGCGCGATCACGAACCGCACGTGGCCCTCGAGCCAGCCGTCCTCGCCGCCCTGGTTCAGCTCGGTGTAGCGCGGCGAGCGCACGAACGCGTCATAGCCGACGTCGAACGTGTGCAACGGATCCTCGCCCAGCGCGTAGTCGCCGTACCGCGGATCGAAGTCGAGCGCCTGCGTGCGCGCCGCCGTCGTCATCGCCGTCTTCCAGGCCTCCGACCGGCTCGCGAGCTCCGGAATCAACGTCGCCATCTTCGCGTTGCGCGCCCGGGCGCCTTCGCGGTTGCGGCTCGCCGTGTCGGCGAGCACCTCGTACCAGCCCTTGTAGGGATCGGCCCACAGCACGACCACCGCCAGCGGCTCCTCGCTCGCGGCGGCGAGCGCGTCGATCGCGGTGCGCATCTCGGCCACGATGCGCTCCTCGAGGTCGTTCCACGACGGCAGCTCCGGTTCGGTCGACATCAGCCGCCGAGTCTACCGGAACGCACTCCATCTCGACGTGCACGCGTGCGCCGGCCGGCTCGCGCAGCGAAAGTATCGAGGGCAGCGAGGACTTCGGCTGCGCGCCACACCTGGTTGCGCTTGACGTCGAGCGACTGCACGAGGACCCGAGCATCG
Organism: Myxococcales bacterium UBA2376; assembly: GCA_002344285.1. Classification (GTDB taxonomy): domain Bacteria; phylum Myxococcota_A; class Polyangia; order Haliangiales; family Haliangiaceae; genus UBA2376. Next base: position 14,374 of record DDTA01000219.1, on the reverse strand, counting down.
AGTAGTGGCTTGACGTAGCGGTGAACGTTCCCCACGTCGAGGTCGAGCTCCTCGGCGATCACGCGCGCGTTCACGACGGGCCTTCGCAGGAGCAGGTCGGCGAGTCGCCACACGGCGGAGTCGCTGCGCGCCTTGACGAGCTGTTGCCAGCGTCGGCGGATCTCACGCAGGTCGTCGGCGAGCTCGCGACCGTTGGCGACCGCCTTGAACGCAGCCTCCGCGAACTGGGTCACGATCGGGAAAGGATCCCCGCGGCGATAGGTCGTCAGCGCGTCGAAGTATGCGTCGGTGTCAGCGAGAAGCCCTGCCGACACGGGAACGGTCACGTTGCGGGTGAGCTGTCCGTGACGGAGCATGGCCTGGACCAGCGCGCGGCCCGTTCGTCCGTTGCCATCGGTGAATGGATGGATGGTCTCGAACTGGGCGTGCGCCAGCGCGGCGTGCGCGAGAACCGGCACGTCATCGCGCTCGATGAACTTCATGAGGTCAGCGATCGCGTCGGCGACCCGATCATGATGTGGCGGAACGAAGAGCGCGAGGTGTGGTCCGAGGTTGCCGCCGCCGATCCAGACCTGTTCGGTTCGCCAGCGCCCGGCGTTGATCGGATCGGACTCGCTCATCAGCGCGCGATGCATCGCGAGCACCGAGGCGCTGCTGATGTTCCCGGCCAGCTCCAGCGCCGCCATCATGGTGCGTGTGTTGGCCACGACTTCCGCGGCATTCTTGCGATGCGTGGTTCCGAGCTCGGCCTCTGCGATCGCGCGTGCCGATGCGGTGAGGTTCTCGATGCGCGAGCTCGCAGCTGACTCGCTGCGCAGGAGGATCGCGGAGAAGTGGACGATCTCGCCGCCCATGACCTCGTCGAACCGAGCCAGCTCCGCGGATGCCTCTCCAACCCTTGCCGCGAGCTCACCAGGGAGGTCGACGGTCGCGTCTCGTACCTCGGGTGGAATCGCGGCCTGGTACGAACCCTGATGTCGTCGTCGCTCGCTGCGTGAGCTTGCGTGAGTCTCGTAGGTTGCCGTCCACGGTCGCGTTTCGTAGGTCACCGGCGGCCAGCCGCGACCGCCAGCGTCGTGTGCGCGTTCTCGCCGAGAACGATCTGAAGCCACGATCTCAGTTAACCTCAGATCGAGTCTAAGTGAGGTTATGCATGACGGCAAGCATCACGTCTGACGACGTAGCTCGATCGCTACGCGAAGCGATCGTCGTCGAGCTCGGCGGCGAGCCACGCCGGGACGCGCCGCTTGGCCAGCCGCGCGTATCGCACCACGCCGCGGACGAGACGCTCGCTGGGGATGGCGGCGAGCTCGCGCCACAGCCGGGGGAGCATCGCGACGCTGTCGTCGTGCCAGCGAGACAGCCTGGTGCCTCCCGCGTCGCGATCGGACGGGCGGTGCGCGAGCTGGATCGGACAGGTCGCGTCGGCGACGACGCCGGCGCAGCCTCGGTGATCTCGGCGCGCTCGCGCCGTGTCGGCTTGCGGGCGAACCAGATCTCGAGGAGCGCCCACTCGCCGTAGGCGGCTTCGCCGGCCCCGAAGAACGGGAACGGGGGACGCTCGGGCTTCACGACGCGTGCCCGGACTACTGGAGCTCGATGTCGACGCGCCGGTCCTCGCGCCAGCCCGCCTCGTCGGTCCCCGTCGCGTCCAGGGCGCCCCGCGTCGTGAACGCCAGCTGGTCCGACTTCACGCCGTGCCGCGACAGGTAGTCACCGACCGTGTGGGCTCGCCGCGATCCGAGGCCGAGGTTGTACTCCTCGGTGCCGCGCGGGTCCGCGCGTCCGATCATCGAGACCTTGCGCCCCGCCAGCGGACCCGACGTGAGGCAGGTCGCGATCTGCGCGAGGACGGCGCGATCCTGCTCGGTGAGCTCGTCCTTGTCGTACTCGAAGTGAGGATCCGGGGTGCGCGTCGTCGCGAGACCACACGCCGCGGCGAGATCGGCGGACACCGAGACGCTGTGGCTGAGCGGGACGTTGTCGGCCGCGGGCGTGACCTGGCCGGCTTCCGTGGACGCCGCCGGGGTCCCCGTGGCCGGCGAGGCGACGTCCTTCGCCTTGTCCTTGCCACAGCCGACGCCCACCGCGATGAGAAGGAGACAGGTTGCGAGCTTCATCGCCGCCAGACCTACCACGGCGCCCTTCGTCCTGTCAGGCTCTCGACGAGAGGCGTCGATGACCGAATCAAACCCCCAGGCCCGAGTGCTCGTGATCACCGATCTGTCCGCGGAAGGCGACGTCGCCCTGAAGGCGGCGGCGCAGGAGGCGGCCGCGTCGGGTGCCGAGCTCTGCGTCGTGCACGCCGTGCCGGACGTGAGCTCGATCCGGTCGCTCTTCCCGCAGCGCCTCGCCGAGGAGTCGGTGCTCGCCGCCGAGCTGCCCGGCCACGCCGAGCACGCGCTCCGCGCGCGGCTCGCCGCGCTGAACGTCGACGCCGCGAAGGTGGCGCTGGCCATCGAGCGCGGCACGACCGTGGAGGGAGCGTTGCAGGCGATCGATCGCTGGCAGCCGACGCTCGTGGTGATCGGCGCCGCCGACGGCGCGGTCGACGCCGTGCGCCTGGTGCGTCACCTCGCGTGTCCGCTGCTCGTCGCGCGATCCGGCCCCGACACGCGCGTCGTCGTGGCGGGGACCGATCTCTCCGATCCATCGCGTCCGGCAGTCCGCGCCGCCGCCGAGGAGTGCGCGCGCCTCGACGGCGAGCTCGTCGTCGCCCACGCGATCGAGGTCCATCCGCTCTTCGTCTACGGCGTGGCGCTGCCCGCGATGTTCAACCCGATGTCGCCCGGCGAGATCCACGAGGCGGCGCAGCAGCGGCTGGACCAGGCGGTGCGCGAAGCGGGGGCGAAGGGGAGGACGACGATCCGCGTCGGTCCCCCGAGCGCCGCGTTGCTCGAGCTCGCCCGCGACGAGCAGGCCCGCCTCCTCGTCGTCGCGACGCACGGACGCACCGGGCTCACGCGGTTCGTGCTCGGGAGCGTCGCCGAGAACGTGATCCGCCAGGCGCCGTGCTCGGTGCTGGTCGTCCGCGCGGCCTGAGCCGATGCTCGGCGCGCGCGCCTACCGGCCGAGCGCCTCGACCTCGGCGCGGATGTCGGCGCTCCAGCTCGCGAAGCTCTCGCTCGAAGTGTCCCAGAAGCGGGTGCGCATGCCGTCGCGGCCGAACACGAACGTGTCGTGCTTGACCGCGCCGGGCTCCATCTCGAGCCACGCGGCGCGCGTCCCCGACGGATCGCGGAAGACGGGCACCGAGACCAGGGCGTTGAAGTCGGTGGCGTTGATGTCGCTCAGGACCACGAACTGGACGTCGTAGCCTTCCTGGGCGAGCGCGTCGGACAGTGTCTCGAGGGCCCCAGCCTGGGACCGGCAGGCGCTTCAAAAACCTTCGAGCAACGACACGACGATCACGCGTCCGGTGAAGGCGTCGAGGCCGTAGGTCTGGCCCATGCGCGGGCTGAGCGGCTGCACGTCCTCGAGCTGCCAGGTCGGCAGCGCCACCGCGACCCGGCTGTCGGGCGACGCGTCGCCGCCGGCGCCCGCGCCGTCGCTGGTGGCGGAGTCGACCCCGCCGCCCGGTTCCGAGGGCGAGCTGCCGCAGGCCACCAGCCAGAGCGCGCAGAAGATCGTGGTGAGACGCATCATGGAGCTCCTCCAGGTTGTGTGGCGCGGAGCCGGTCGACGACGTCGACCACCTCCAGCGCCCGGGCGCCCTCGAGCAGCGCGACGCGCTGTCCGCGGGCATCGTAGATCTCGATCACCGGCAAGCCACGCGCGCCCGCCGGCAGGGGGCGCGCCGGATCGTCGTGGGTCATGTCGACGCGGCGGATGTCGACGTCGGGCCACCCCGGCGCGGCCGCGGTCAGCGCGCGATCGATCTCGGCGCAGGGCGTGCACCACGTCGCCCAGTAGTCGACGATGGTGAACCGGCCGGGGGCCGCGGCGACGACGATGGGCGCGGCGCCGGCGCGTGAGCGTGAGCGCGAGAGCGGCCGGGTGTGGCCGACCGCGAGGAAGGCGCCGGTGCCTGGCACCAGCTGGTTGCCGGTGACGTCGGTGACGAGCGGGATGCGCAGGCCCAGCGACACGGCCACGCCGCCGGGGAGCCGCGCGGTGAGCGACGGGATGGCGGTGAGCTGCCAGCCGCCGACGTTGGCGCTGTCGATCCGGCCGCCGGCGAACGGATCGGGCTCGGTCGCGCCGGCGCGCCACTGCACGTCGCCGGTCAGCCGCGCGTCGAGCCACGAGCCGATGCGGCCGCGCGCGCCGAGCGAGCCGCGAACCTCCGGACCCCAGCCGAAGTCGTCGTCGGTGCGCCCCAGCGGACCGCGGGCGGAGAGCTGGGCGGCGACGTCACCGCGCGCCTCGACGGGGAGCCGGGCGTCGAGCTCGGCCAGCCACCAGGCGACGCCGCGTCCAAGGGTCAGCGTCGAGGCCTCGGGCGGCAGCTGGGCCGCGCCGCTGCGCGCGACGTACGAGCCGGTGGGCAGGACCGCGCCCGCTGCGACGCCGAAGCTCGCCCGCGATCGTCGCGCCGGCGCCGTGCGCTGCACGAGGCGCAGCTCGAGATCACCGACGCCGCGGTCGGTGCGGCTCATGCCGAGCTGCCGCGTGGTGAGGTTGCCGGCGGGGAGCTGCAGATCGATCGTCGTCCGCGTCGGCGTCGACAGCGAGAGCTGGATGGTGCCGAGGTGGACGTGGATGCCGAGCCCCGACGGGTTGGGCGCATCGGCGCGCCCCTGCTGCAGCCGGTCGTAGGGCACGAACGTGTACGCCAGGCGCGCGGCGGCCGCGAAGCCGCCCGCGACCTCACCCGCGAGGTCCGCGTCGCCCGCTCCACCCGGGAGCGAGGGGTTCACTCACGTCGTGCACTGGGCCGCGGCCGGGGCGGGGAGCGCCAGCCAGGTCAGCACGGTGCCCAGCGAGGCGCAGAGAGCGAGGCGGACGGACATGTGCATGGACCCATTACGCCCCGGACCGCCGGCCGGTTACAGGAAAATCCACGATCGCGCTGTCGTGCGCGGTCCCCGGCGACGCGGGGCGCTGCGCGCAGCGCCGCCACGTGCCCGCGTGCTCGATCGAGCGCGCACGACACGCTTCGGCCGCGATTCAGCCGCGCCACGCGGGCGCGCGGTTTGCTACGTGGGCCGCCTCATGGCCAGGCGAACCAACGGACGTCCCCACGACAACCGCGGCGCGGGCGGCGAGCCGCACCAGCGCTCCGCGACGCCGCTCACGACCAACCACGGCGTCCCGATCGCGGACGATCAGAACACGCTGCGCGCCGGCGTGCGCGGCCCCTCGCTGCTCGAGGACTTCCATTTCCTCGAGAAGATGACCCACTTCGATCACGAGCGGATTCCGGAGCGGGTCGTCCACGCGCGCGGCTCGGCGGCCCACGGCGTCTTCGTCGCGTACCGCGGCGCCAAGAAGTACACGCGCGCCGCGTTCCTGCAGGCGGGCGTGGAGACCCCGGTGTTCTGCCGTTTCTCGACGGTCGCCGGCGGCGCCGGCTCGATCGACACGCCGCGCGACGTCCGCGGGTTCGCGGTGAAGTTCTACACGCAAGAGGGCAACTTCGACCTGGTCGGGAACAACATCCCGGTGTTCTTCATCCAGGACGCGATGAAGTTCCCCGACTTCGTCCACGCGGTGAAGATGGAGCCCGACCGCGGCTTCCCGCAGAACGCGTCGGCGCACGACACCTTCTGGGACTTCATCTCGCTCGCGCCCGAGGCGCTGCACATGGTGATGTGGGCGATGTCGGATCGCGCCATCCCGCGCTCGCTGCGCATGATCGAGGGCTTCGGGGTGCACACGTTCCGGCTCGTCGACGCGGCCGGACGCGCGACGTTCATCAAGTGGCACTGGCGGCCCGAGCTCGGCATGCAGTCGACCACCTGGGACGAGGCGGTGAAGCTCGCCGGCGCCGACCAGGACTTCCACCGCCGCGATCTGTGGGAGGCGATCACGCACGGCGACTTCCCGGCGTGGGAGCTGTGCATCCAGCCCATCCCGGCGGCGGACGTCGACAAGTTGCCGTACGACGTCCTCGATCCGACCAAGCTCGTGCCCGAAGAGGACTATCCGCTCGTGCCGGTGGGCAAGATGACGCTGAACCGCTGGCCCGACAACTTCTTCGCCGAGACCGAGCAGGTCGCGTTTCATCCCGGCCATCTGGTGCCCGGCATCGAGCTCACCAGCGACCCGCTGCTCCAGGGGCGGATCTTCTCGTACACGGACACGCAGCTCTCGCGGCTCGGCGGCCCGAACTTCCACGAGCTGCCGATCAACCGCCCGAAGTGCCCGTTCCAGAACTTCCAGCGCGACGGCATCTCCCGCCACATCGTCGATCGCGGCGGCGCCAGCTACGAGCCCAACAGCCTCGAGCCCGACGGGCCCCGCGAGACGCCTGCCGGCTTCGCGAGCGTCCCCGAGCCGGTGGAGGGCACCAAGATCCGCCAGCGAGCGGAGCGCTTCGCGGATCACCACTCGCAGGCGCGGCTGTTCTACCGCTCGCAGACCGCGGTCGAGCAGCGGCACATGCAGCAGGCGATGGTGTTCGAGCTGTCCAAGGTGGAGCGCGAGGAGATCCGCCGGCGCGTGCTCGGCCACCTCGACGTCATCGACGAGACGCTCGGCGCCGCCGTCGCCGAAGGGCTCGGCATGTCCGGGCTGGCCGAGCAGATCATCCCCGCGCGTCCGCCGATCGACATGCCGCCGTCGCCCGCGCTCAGCATCCTGCAGAAGGCGATGCCAACGCTGGCGGGACGCAAGCTCGGCATCCTCGTCGCCGACGGCGCCGACCCGAAGTTGCTCGATCGGCTGCGCGCCGAGGTGGCGAAGGCGGGCGCGCGCACCCAGATCGTGGCGCCGCGCATCGCCGGGCCGGTCCCGGCCGATCACATCGTGTCGGGCGGACCGTCGGTGATCTTCGACGTCGTCGCGATCGTCGCGGACGAGCGCGGCATCGCCACGCTGGCAGCCATGCCCGCCGCCGTCCAGTGGGTCGCCGACGCGTTCCAGCACGGCAAGGTGATCGGCGTCGTGGCCGCGGCCCAGCCGCTCCTCGACAAGGCGAACGTGGTCGCTGACGAGGGCATCATCCCGCTCGAGGGAAAGGGCGTCGACGCGCTCGTCGCCAGGGCGAAGCAGGGCCGTGTCTGGGCTCGCGAGGAAGCCGCCGAACCGCACGCCCGCCCGCGTCCTTCGGCCCCGGGACGCGGCGGCGGCAATGGAGCTCGCCGCGGCAACGGCGCCCGCGCCCGCGGCGCCGGCCGCTGACCCCCCGCCGACGATCGCCGGGATGATCGGGCTACACGTCGGCGCCGACGAGGCGCCAGGCCTCGGCGAGGCGGTCGCGCCAGCCGTCCTCGACGATGTCGGCGTGGGCGACGACGAGGCGCTCCGCCGGGCGCGCCAGCATGGCCTGGATCGAGCGCGCGGCCGCGGCCTTGTCCGGGATCTTCTTCTTCACGTCGGGAGGGACACGCAGGCGCTCGTAGCAACCGAACGCGCGCGCGGCCCAGCGCCAGGTCCAGTGATCCTTCGCGTCCGCGCACAGGACGAGGTCGACGCCGAGGAGCGTCTGCGTCGGCCGGTGGTAGAGCACGGTCTCGTCGAGGAACGGCACGCCGTCGAGCGGCAGGCGCTCGAGCTCGGGGACCTGCTCGCCGAACGCGGCGTCGCGGATGTCGACGTCGAGTCGCAGCGCCTGGTTCTTCCCGAGCGCCGACGCCGGGCCCACGACCTTGGCCTCGGGGAAGCGCGCCGCCGCCGCCGGCGTCCCGAGGTGATGGAAGCCGTTCGGGATCACCAGCCAGCGCACCGGGCCGAGCGCGCGCAGCTCCTCCGCCAGCGCATCGTTGGGCGGGGCCGGGCTGTGCAGCAGCAGGCCGCCATCGTCGAGGCGCACGACCGTGGTGCGGGCGCGCAGGCGCACGCCGCTGAACCACACCGGGCGGTCCAGCGTCCAGATCCGGTCTTCGACGACGGGGGTGAGCGCGCGGACGGTCATGCAGGGCATCCTCGCAGACGGCGGGCACGAGATGCCGCGCGCCGCCCGATCGTTGCACGGCCGCGCTACCGCCGGTGGTCGTCGATGATCATCATCGGGAGCCACGTCGCGCGGCCGTCCTCGGTGCGCTGCCACTCCCAGCGCAGCGAGGTCGGCGTCACGTCGAGGACGGTCGGGCGCCGCGCGCGCGCGGATCGTCACGTCGCACTCGCCGAGCCCATGGTACTGGCGAAGCCCGCGATCCGTGATTACAGAGGACCGTATGTCCATCCTCTGGATCCTGTTCGTCGGTCTCATCGTGGGCGCGATCGCGCGCCTCCTGATGCCGGGGCGCGGTCCTTCCGGCCTCCTGGTGACGTCGCTCCTCGGCGTGCTCGGCGCCGTCGTCGCGCACCTGATCGGCGTCGCCGGCGGCTGGTACGCGCAGCACGAGCCGGCCGGCGTCTTCGCCTCCGTGCTCGGCGCCATGCTCTTGCTCTGGCTCTACCGCGGGTGGGCGCGCCGCCGCGCCGCTCGCGAGCGCGAGCGCTGAAGCAGGTCACGAGCGCGCCGGCGTCATGCGCCGCGAGCGGATCGTCCCCTCCAGGACGTCGACCGGGATCGGCTGGGGGAAGTCGATGCGGTAGCCGCGGCTGTCGATCTCGACGCGATGGCGTCCGTGGTGGCGAACCGTGCGCCGGTACCAGGTCTCGGACTCGCCGACGCGCACGTGGTCGACATGGCGCAGCAGGAAGCCCCCGAGGCGCAGCGCGTGATGGGGAAACAGGCGGTGGCAGCCGTGGCTCGTCCCCGTCGCGAGCGAACGCACGCTCGCCGTGCCGTGGGTCCGGATCCCTTCGTCGAGGTACCTCGTCTCGCCGCGCCGCTCGGAGGGGAGCGCGTGCACGAGCATGACCAGCCCGTAGGCGGACCGGTAACTCGGACCCAGCGTGTCGCGCTTGAGCTCGTACGCGCCGCCTCCGAGCGAGCGCACCAGATCGGCGTCCGGCGTCGACGCGGGCGGTAGCCACGCCGGCGCGACGTACATCGATCGCCAGACGCGCGCGCCGACCGGCGACTCCTTCCAGCGCGACTCGACGAGGTCGTCGTCCACCTTCTCGTCCTGCCATCCGCCGATCGTCGTCGGCCACCGGACCAGCGGGATGCGGCGCTCGCCGTCGCGGGCGTAGAGCGTGAGCGCGGGCCGGCGGTCGGCGCGCCGCGATCGCGGTCGCGTGTCGTACCAGACGTCGCCGCGGTCGATCTCGACCTCCAGATCGAGCGCGCCGGCGTGATACGCGGGCGCGGGCGGTAGCGGCACGGCGACCGCGGCCGGTAACCCGGCGCGCTCGAGGAACCGGCGCGTCTCCGCGGGCCCGGTCCAGCCGAGCGCGTCCGCGACCGCCTCGGTCGCCGGGCCGATCAGGTCGGGCGCCGCGTCGGGCAACGGCTCGTGGCCGCGCACCTGGCTGGCCGCGGCCGGGTCGAGCGTCCGCCCGAGCACGGGGCGTGGTCCGGTGCCGGCGCTGCCGTCCTCGACGAGCCCGGTCGCGTCGATGACGCGCTCGCGCAGCACGCGCAGCGCCGAGCGGAAGTCGAGCTCGCGACTGTCCTCCGTCATCAGCGCCCCGACCTCCTCGCCCAGCCGACCGTCTGGCACCAGCATGTGCCGCCGCTGCCAGGCCTCGAGCGCGTTGCTGCTGCGCCACGTGTACGCGCCGTCGACGCGGCGAGCCTCGAGCAGGCCGTCACACACGAGGTGCCCCTGGAGCGCGATGACGGCGGCGACGCGCGTCTCGAGGGCGCGCAGCCGGTCGACCCGCCTGCGGTAGTACGCGCTCGACGCGGCGAGCGCGTCGAGGTCGGCCACCTCGCGCTTCGCGACCTGGCGCTCGAGCTGCGCGCGCAGCGAGCGGGCCTGCCGGACGCGCGCCCGGCCCTCGCGCGCGGGCTCCTCCACGACGACGCGGTCGAGCGCGGTCAGCGCGCCGTCGTCGACCTGATCGTGGCAGCGATGGCGCGCGCTGTCGGCGAGGCGCGCGCGGAGCACCTCGAGCGTCGGCAGGATGCCGTAGATCTCGAGGTACCCGTCGCGCGTCGCGACGGCGCGATCGGCGCCGGCGTCCTCGTAGCGCTCCGCGGCCAGCGCGAGGTAGACGTCCCGGTAGGCGGGCGCGGCGGCCGGTCCGTCGGCGGCCAGCACACCGGGCGTCCACGACGCGGAGAGATCGATGATCGTGAGGCCCGCGGCGTCGGCGTCGGGGCGACACACGCTGCCCCGCGCCGCGCCGTCGGCGAAGACCGGCAGCTCGTCCTCGCAGGCGGCGGGGGCCGCCGCGGCGACGGCGATCAGGAACGCCTGCACGACGATGACGGCCGCGACCAGTCTCATGTCCAAACCTCGGGCTCACCGACGAGGAGTTGCAAGCCACGTTCCCGTCGTGGCCCGCGCCCCACGGCCCGGCCGGCGCGGCCTGCGCAGGAGATGCGAGGCGGCCTCGGGGCGCGCAGATGATTCGCGCCACGGTCCGATCGCGCCGTCACGCCTGCGGGGGGCGTGCTAGCGTCCCCGGACCGTGGTCGGTGTGAGACTCCGTGACGTTCTGGCGACGAGCCTCTCGCTCGCGCTGGTGAGTGGGACCGCGCACGCGGGGGGCTACAGCGTGCACGTGATCGGTTCGGCCCAGTCGATCTGGACCGACAACCTGTACTCGGTGCCCGAGTCGCCCGATCCCGACCGCCCTCCGTACGAGAGCGAGCTGTACCACCAGCTCCGGCCCGGCGTGCTCGTCACCTACGAGACGCCGCGCACGGTGCACAACCTCTCGTACGACATCGAGGCCAACGTCTACACCGATCACACCGAGGCCTGGTCGCTGCAGCACCTCGCCGGGTGGCGCGCGTTCTTCATGACGTCGCCCCGGAGCGAGCTCGGCGTGTCGGCGCTGTTCTCGACGGGAGATCTCAACGCCCTCGCGACCCGCCAGACGGCCTCCGACGGCACGCTGATCGTCCAGCCCGGCGGGAGCTCCAGCTTCGTCTCGATCGACGTCGGCGAGAACCTCCAGTACACGGCGACGCGCGAGCTGCGGCTGACCCAGGGCTTCCGCGCCCGCCGCTTCACCACCACCGACGGCCTCGGGACCGAGACCGACGGCATCGAGATCGGCGCCAGCGGCGGCGCCGACCGGTCGTGGCAGTACTCGGCGGCGGCGCTGCAGCTCGCGTCCTCGTACGTCACGCTCGAACGCGTCGCCGAGATGGCGCCGGTCGACGCCAACGATCAGATCAACGCGAGCGCGACGGTGTCGTGGCGCCGCGACTTCGGGCCGCGGTGGTCGTCGCTGATCGACGGTGGCGTGACCAGCATCGTCCCGCTCGACGAGGGCGACCAGCTCGTCATCCAGCCGACGATCGGCGCGCAGGTGGGCTACTTCCCCAACTGGGGCACCGCGGGCCTCTCCATCCGCCGCGCCGTCGCGCCCAACCTCTACCTCGCGCAAAACACGATCTCCGACTCGGCGATCGTCAACGCGTGGCTGCCGCTGCCGTGGCTCACCGACGATCCGCTCCGCCCCAAGCTGAGCGTCCAGGGCACGCTCGGCGCCCAGCGCTCGCGCCTCATCGACACGAGCACCGGCGACATCGAGAGCGGCTTCGACATCTTCGCCGGCGACGTCGCCGTCAACTACGTGCCGCTCGACGGCGTGACCCTCTCGCTGCGCGCCCAGCACCTGCGCCAGAACGCCGACGAGAGCGCCGGGATGGAGGTGCTCTCGTACGTGCGCAACACCGTGATGATCATGGTGATGGGCCGCTTCCCCGATCGCCTCGCCGGTGAGGTGCCGCTGCGCGCCTCCATGCGCGTCGATCGTTCGAACGTGACGCCGGTCGGCGAGGAGTCGGCGCCGGCCGAGGCGCCGGGCGGCGGTTCCTGACGCCCGGTCGCGCCGCGGTCAGAAGCGCGCCGCGGTCAGAAGCGCGCCGACAGCCCCAGCGTCGGCCACGGGAACGAGCTGTGCGCGTCGATGACGACGAGCGCGCCGGCGTCGAACGAGACGGTCCGCCGCGCGGCGCGATAGCCGACGTAGCCGAGGAGCACGCCGTCGTCGCCGTCGATCGCAGCGGTCGCGTCGACGACCAAGCGTGACCTGCCGCGGCCCGCGACGAGCGAGCCGCCGCCCCAGAGCAGCGTCCCGTCGGGGTCCGAGGGCCGCGGCACGGCATGGGCGTGGGCGCTGACGATGACCTCGCAGCGTTCGTCGACGCAGCCGGTCGCGGCGGCGCCGAGCGCCCCGCGAACCAGCGCATCCTCGTGCCAGCCGTCGTCGAACGGATCGGTGTGGAAGAACGCCGGCCGCCGGAGCACCCCCGCGCTGAGCGCGACCGCGGCGCGCGGCAGGCGCAGGACCTGGACCTTGATCCCGCCGCCGACGGCGCGGTTCGGGTCGTTGCTCTCGTCGTCGATCACGACGACCGCGCCGCCGCCCACGTACACCTCGACGCGGTCGGTGAGGGCGTAGGTGAACGTGCCGGTGATGGCCGGGTAGAGCGGGGCGCGCACGCTGAACGTGGCGGTGCCCTCGTCGCCGGTGAGCGCGGTCGGCGCGAAGTAGCTGCGGCCGGCGGCGGCGTCGTCCCGGACGCGCGACGACAGGTCGGTGCGCGCTTCATCGGCGAAGGCCGAGGTGGCAAAGACCGACACCAGGCTGGCAATGGTCAGGGCCAGGGGTTGGCGCAGCGAGGAAGGCGAGCGGGACACGTCCGCCGTTCCAGCAAGCCGTGGACCAGACGACGGTCACGGCGGATGATGGCCGAGGGCCATGATCGCGAACAGCGCGAGGGCCACCAGGATGCCGAAGACCAGACACAGGCGGTCGAGGGTGCGCATCGAGCCATCAGATGGTGGACACGTAGACGTCGGACCGCGGCACGGCGTCGCAGCCGCGCGCCCGGTCCGGGCTAAGGTCGGCCTGCCATGACCACCGAGCTGCCCGCACGGTGTCCCACCTGCGGCGACGGGCTGCCGCTGCGGGCGCGCTTCTGTCCGGGATGCGGACGCCCGACGGCGGCGGTGGCCGTCGGCAGCGGGACCGCCTTCACGGCGGTGAGCGTCGACCACACCCCGACCGATCCGGCGGCGCGTCCGACGCCGTTCCTGCCGCCGCGGCTCATCGCGCCCGGCACGCAGCTCACGCGCCGCTACCGCATCGACGGCGTCATCGGCGAGGGCGGCATGGGCGTGGTCTACCGCGGCCGCGATCTCGACAAGGACCGCATCGTCGCGGTGAAGGCGCTGCACGGCAGCCTCATGGGCGACCACGAGATCCGCCGCCGCTTCGCGCGCGAGGCGCAGCTCATGCTCGGGTGGAACCACCGCCACGTCGCGCGCGTCCACGACATCCTCGAGCACGAGGACCTGCTCGCGTTCGTGATGGAGTACGTCGAGGGCCCGACGCTCGAGGACTACATCGAGCGCTGGGGCGGCAAGCTCCCCTACGACGACGTCCGGCACATCTTCGCCGGCGTGCTCGCGGCGATGAGCGAGGCCCACGAGCTCGGCATCATCCACCGCGATCTCAAGCCGCAGAACATCCTCCTGCGCCTCGACGACAGCGGGCCGGTCCCCAAGATCGTCGACTTCGGCATCGCCAAGATCCTCGAGGGCACGACGTACACGGTGACCGGCGCCCTCCTGGGCACGTGCCGCTACATGTCGCCCGAGCAGGCGCAGGCGCCGCAGGACGTCGATCACCGCAGCGACATCTACTCGATCGGCGTCACGCTCTATCGCGCCCTCACCGGCCGCTGCCCGTTCGAGGGCAACAACCACTTCGCGCTGATGATGGCGCACGTCGGGCAGCCGCCCGAGCCGCCGTCGCACTACCGGCCGCACCTGCCGGCGGCGCTCGAGGCGGTCGTCCTGCAGGCGCTCGCCAAGGATCGCCGCGATCGCCCGGCGACGTGCGCCGACTTCGCCGCCACGCTCGACGCGTCGCTCGTCGACGTCACGCCGGCGCGGGTCGAGAGCGAGGCCGAGGTCCCGCGCGTCGTGATCGAGGAGGACGGCAACGAGATGCGCCTCGTGCCCGGCGGCGCGTTCCAGATGGGGCCCAACCGGCGTACGGTGCTGCTCGACCGCTTCTACCTCGCGCGCTGCGCCGTCACCAACCGCCAGTTCGTGCAGTTCGTGGAGGCCACCGGCTACCGGCCGCGTGACGCCGAGGCCGGCCGTTTCCTCCACCACCTCCGCAACCTGCGCGTGCCGCCCGAGCTCGCCGACCATCCCGTCGTCTTCGTGTCGTGGCTCGACGCGCGCGCGTACTGTCGCTGGGCGGCGCGCCGTCTGCCCAGCGAGGCCGAGTGGGAGAAGGCCGC
>DDTA01000176.1 GCA_002344285.1 Myxococcales bacterium UBA2376 | reverse complement strand
CGCTGGTCCTGGCGCTGGGCGCCGCGCGGGTCGTGTCGGCGCAGCCCGAGGAGCTCCCGGCCGAGCAGCTCCCCGACACCGACCCGAACTTCGGCCCGCTCGTCACGATCGAGGACATCCGGGTCGTCGGCAACCGCACGACCGCCGAGCGGATCATCCTGCGCGCGGTCCCCATCCGGCAGGGCGAGCGGCTGCGCGCCGCCGACCCGCGGCTCACCAACGCGCGCTTCAAGGTGCTCGCGCTCGGCTTCTTCCGCGACGTCACGGTGGCGCTCGAGAAGGGCAGCGCCCGCGGCCGCGTGATCCTCGTGGTGACCGTCGCCGAGCGCGGCACGGTCGTGCTCAACCGCCTCTGGTACGGGACCTCGTCGCTCGCGCCCTACTGGCTCGGCCTCGACCTCTCCGAGCGCAACTTCTTCGGCACCGGCCTCCTCGTCGGGGGCGGGCTCGTCTTCGCCGACCACGCCGGCGTCGACGGCGCGCGCGATCAGTGGGGCGGCGAGCTGCGGCTCGGCGCGGCCGGCATCGGCGGGACGCGGTGGGGCGCGCACGGCGCCCTCCAGGCGCAGCGCGGCAGCGAGGTCTACCGGGCGAGCGGCCCGCCGGGCTCCGGCGACAACGACGATCTCGCCGCCTTCCCGTATCGCCGGATGAGCGTGCGCGGCGGCCCGAGCTTCGACCTCACGCCGACGCTGAGCTTCGAGGCCGACGCCCGGATCGAGTCGATCGACGCCGACGTCCCGTCGGGCGCCCGCACGCTCGACGACGGCCGTTCGGTCCCGCTCGATCTCGACCTGCGGGACGGCAAGAGCCGCGTGGTCTCGCTCGCCTTCGGCTTCGACCGTGACACGCGCACCGACCCGGTCTTGCCCCACGACGGCAGCCGCATCCAGGCGCAGCTCGAGCTCGGCAGCGAGCTCCTCGGTGGCGACTACGACTTCGTCGTCGCCCTCGCCCGCTACGAGCGCTGGTGGCCGGTGCGCCCGCGCCACGCCCTCGGCCTCCGCGTCGCAGGCGGCGCCGTGATCGGGGACGCGCCGCGCTTCGCGCGCATCCACGTCGCCGACGTGAACCGCCTGCTCACGCCGCGCGTGATGGGCATGACGGTCGCCGCCGCGCCGCCCCCCGACTTCCTCCGCACCGACAACGGCGACGCGGTCTACGGCGAGCTGGGCGGCAACCTGATCGGGGAGTGGTCCTATCGCTGGTTCCGCCGGCCGAAGTCGATCTACGGCGGCGATCTCTTCATCGCCGCCGGCGTGTGGGCGCTCGCCTCGGAGGACGCCGTCCAGGCGGTCGGCGCCAGCGGCTGGAACGCGCTGCCGGTCGATCTCGTGCTCGACGCCGGCCTGCGCATCGACACCGAGCTCGGCATCTTCGAGTTCACGATCGCCAACGCCCTCGGCCGGGTGCCGCGGTGGTGATCCGGGGCGCGCTCCTCGGCCTCGCGATGGTAGCGACGCTGGCGGTACGGCCGGCGGTCGCCGACGACGAGCGCGGGCTCGAGAAGCAGACGATGAAGTTCACCGAGCGCGGCCCGGCGATCCTCCTCACCGGCAACGTGACCAGCGTGTTCGACGCGCGCGCCTACGAGAAGCTCGAGAACGGGCTCGCGTCGACGGTCGTGATCCGGATCTGGGTCTATCCCGAGAACCGGGCCCGACCGACCGGCTTCGTGCTCCTGCACCGCCAGTGCGTCTACGATCTGTGGGCCGAGATCTACGCGTGCGCACTCTCGGGACCCGGCGGCCGGCGCACGTACAAGGTGAAGTTCCGCGCCGAGGCGCTCAAGATGCTCACGGCGCTCGACCAGGTGGCGATCGCGGACGTCAAGGAGGTCGAGGTCGAGGAGCGCTACGTGGTCGCGATCGTCGCCGAGCTCAACCCGGTCAGCAAGGAGACGCTCGCGGAGGTGCGGCGCTGGCTGTCCGAGGGCTCGGGCGGCGGCCTCGATCGCGGCGGCTCGTTCTTCGGCTCGTTCGTCTCGGTGTTCGTCAACCTCAAGATCCCCGAGGCCGACCGCGTCGTGCGCATCCGGTCCCAGCCGTTCTATCGCCCGCGCCCGAAGCCGGCGCCCGCCCGTCCCCGAGAAGAGCCGTGAGATGAGCCGCGCCGACTTCCTCCGCCGCCGCGTCAGCCTCCAGGTCAAGCTGGTCGCGATCCTCATGGTCGTCGTGCTGACCCCGTTCGCGGCGTCCGCGTTCTTCATCGATCAGGTCGGCAAGGTCGCCGCCAACTTCGCCGCCGGCGAGGCCGCCGCGCGCGATCGCTCGGTGCAGAAGGCGCTCGACGCCCACCTCGAGTGGGTGCAGCTGACCAAGCAGCTCCACGCCGAGGTGGCGAGCCTGCTGGCGCGGGTCCCGGCGATCGCCGCCGTCGATCCGGCGGCGCCGCTCGACGAGATCCTCGCCGATCAGCGCCAGCTCATGAGCATCCGTCTGCGCGCCGCCGATGGCGCCGAGCTGAGCAAGGCCGAGCGCGCACCGCCTCCGGAGACCACGCCCTACCCGGTCGTCCATCCGCTCGCCGGCGGCGCCTCGCTCGAGGTGACGTTCGCGATCCCCGATCACCTCCAGGAGGACTACCAGGAGCTGGCCGACGCGCTCGACGTCGCGCGCAAGGTCGCCCAGGCGCGCACCGGCCTCCCGTCAGGGTACCGGACCGCGTTCCTCGCCCTCGTCGGCACCGCCGCGCTCGCCGTCGTGCTCCTCGGCGTCTTCGCCGCCAATCGCGTCACCCGGCGCATCGCCGCCCTCGTCGAGGTCGCGCGCAAGGTGTCGGAGGGCAGCGGCGACGCGCGCGCGCGCATGAGTGGCCGCGACGAGATGGCGGAGCTCGGCGTCGCGTTCGACACGATGCTCGACGACCTCGGCCGCCAGCGCAGCCAGATCGAGTACCTCCAGCGCATCGGCGCGTGGCAGGACGTCGCGCGCCGCCTCGCGCACGAGATCAAGAACCCGCTCACGCCGATCCAGCTCGCCGTGCAGCAGTGCGTCTCGACCTACAGCGGCGACGACCCGCGCTTCAAGCGCCTGCTCGCGGACACCGGCGAGATCGTCGAGGAGGAGATCAGCGGGCTGCGCCGCCTGGTCGACACGTTCCGCACGCTCGGGCAGCTGCCGCGCGTCGAGGCCGCGCCGGTGTCCCTCGCCGACATCGTCGAGGAGCTGCGCCTCGACCCGGCGCTGGGCGAGCGCCTGACCGTCCGGGCCCCGGACAGGCCGATCCAGCTGCGCGCCGACAAGCTCCTGCTCAAGCGCGTGCTCGCCAACCTCGTCGAGAACGGCGTCCACGCCGGCCAGGAAGCGGGCAAGCCGGGCGCGGTCGTGGTCGGCTGGTCCACGACCGGCGGCGGCAAGCACGCGACGATCACGGTCGACGACGAGGGCAAGGGCGTGAACGCCGAGGCGCGCGAGCGCGTCTTCGAGCCCTACGTCACCACCAAGGCCACCGGGACGGGGCTGGGGCTGGCGATCGCCAAGAAGATCGCGCTCGAACACGGCGGAACCCTGGAAGTTTCCCCCCACCCGGCACCTTCGGGTGGCGCGCGCTTCGTGCTCACGGTGCCGCTCGCTGGCTGATAGAATCGGCAGACCATGCGGGTCTGCGCGCACGTGTGGGTCGGTGTGGCTGTGCTGGGCGGATGCCTGCGCGACACGTCTCATCCGTGCGAGACCGCGGGCGCGTGCACGATGCCCGTCGACGCGGCCGAGCTGACCGACGACGCCGGCTTCGGGGTCGACGCGCCGCTCGACGCCGCCGACGCGATGATCGTCGACGACGATCCATGGGGCGACGGCCACCACGGCGACGTCGCGATCGGAGGGAGCGCCTCGCAGATCAACAGCTACGGCGTCGTGCGCCAGGACGCGTTGCTCGGCGCGACGCTGATCGTCGCCCAGCGCCAGAGCGGCAGCACGATCGGGAGCTGGCCCGACGGGTTCGAGGCCGGTGACCGGATCATGATCTGGCGGACGACCGGCCTCGCCAACCCGCCGGTGTCGGGCTCGACCACCCCCGTGGTGCTCGACGGCGACGTCGGCCGCTGGTTCGTCACCCGCGTCGTGGCGCGCAACGCCGATCGCCTCACGCTCGCCGATCCGTTGCCCTTCGCGTGCCCGGCGGATCTCACGCAGGTCATCAAGCTCCCCGAGCTCGGAGTCGTCACGATGAGCCCGGGGACCGCGATCTCCGCGCGTGACTGGCAGGGGCAGTACGGCGGCATCGTCGCGTTCTACGCCGACGCGCTCACGATCGACGGCGGTACCGTCGAGGCGAGCGCCGATGGCTTCAACGGCGGGATCGCCGAGAACTTCGGGAACTTCAACAACTGCAGCGCGCTCGACGGGCGCTCGCCGTCCGGCGGCGGCGCGGCCAAGGGTGAGAGCTTCGTGCTCGAGCGCTTCGGCACCAACGCGGATCCGCGCGCGGGGCGCGGCAACATCTACCATGGCGGCGGCGGCGGCAACTGCCGCAACGCCGGCGGCGGCGGCGGTGGCCACGCCGGTGGCGGCGGCGGCGGCGGCAACGACGAGGTCAACCGCGCGGTCGGCGGCATGGCCGGCGCGGCGCTGCGCTACTCCCCCGCGACTCACCTCGCCTCGGGGGGCGCCGGCGGCGCCGGCGAGGACAACGGCTCGGACACCGGTGACGGCGGCTGGGCCGGCGGGGTCGTGTGGCTGACCGCCCGCACGATCACCTGCACGAACGGTGGCGACATCGCCGCGAGCGGCGGCGACGGTGGCGACGCGACGAACGACGGAGCCGGCGGCGGCGGCGCCGGCGGCCTGATCTGGATCCGGGCCCAGCGCATCGAGGGCTGTCCGATCACCGCGCGCGGCGGCAACGGCGGATCGACGATCACGTCGGTGAACCCGATCCGCGGTCCCGGCGGCGGCGGGGGCGGCGGCAGGATCGTGATCGTCGCCGACACGACGACGGGGCTGATCACCCAGGCCGCCGCCGGCACCCCGGGCACGAACATGTCGGGACCATACGGCGCCTTGCCCGGCCAGCCGGGCGCGGTCTGCGGCAACGGCGTGCTCGAGGCGGGCGAGACCTGCGACGACGGCAACTACCAGCGAGGCGACGCGTGCACGTACTGCAGCGAGTAGCGCGCACCTTGCCGTTCGCGCTCGGCGTGCTCGGCGCCCTCGGCGGCTGCCTGCGCGACACGACCCACGCCTGCGAATCCGCAGGGGCGTGCCCCGGCGACGTCGACGCGAGCGCGGTCGACGCGGCGTCGAGCGACGCCGGCGAGGGCGACGGCGCCGGCAGTCCCGACGCACCGCCGCCGTCGACGATCGACGTCGGTCGCGGCGTCGACGGCGCGCTCGTCGTCAGCGGCAACAACGACGCGCGCCTCAACACGTGCGCGCGGCTGGCGTTCTCCGCCGGCGCCGGGACGAACACGATCGTGCTCGATCCGGGGACGCTCGTGACGGCCAACGTCGGCGCCGGGCTGGACAGCTTCGCGGCCGATCGCCGCGTGCTCGTGTGGCAGACCGCCGGCCTCGCGGCGAACGCGATCACGATCGGCGATCAGACGCCGTTCACGGTCCCGGCGTCCATCGGCCACCACGAGATCGCGACGGTCACGACGGTGACGTCGGGGCCGCTCGGCAACGCCACGATGCTCACCCTCGGCGCACCGCTGGCCGGCGCCTACACGGCGACCGCGCAGGTCTGTCGCGTCCCCGAGCTCACCGACCTCACCGTGGGGAGCGCGACCGGCATGCCCGTGGCGCAGCTCCGCCCGCCGGCATGGAACGGCGCGGTCGGTGGACTGCTCGCGTTCTACGCCAGCGGCGCCGTCACGATCGGCGGCGCCGCCGGCAACGGCGCGGTCAGCGCCAGCGGCCGCGGCATGCGCGCCGGCGTCGCCAACAACTTCCCGGGCGCGGGCGAGGACTGCACCGCGCTCGTCGGAGATCCCGACGCCGGCGGCGGCGCGCACAAGGGCGAGGGCCTGGCGACGACGCTGTACGCGACGAGCTCCAGCGCCGCCGCGAGCACGTTCGGCCTCGGCAACGCGGCGAACGCGGGCGGCGGCGGCGGCTGTCACAACGCGGGCGGTGGCGGCGGCGGCAACGGCGGGCGCGGCGGACGCGGCGGCGATCAGGCCGACCCCGACCAGCTCGGCGGCGCGCTCGGTGGCGCGGCGCTCGTCAGCGATCCACGCGCACAGCTCGTGATGGGCGGCGGCGGCGGCGCCGGCGAAGGCGACGACGGCACCGCCGGCGACGGCGGGGCCGGCGGTGGCGTGGTCTGGCTGCACGCCGCGAGCCTCACCTGCTCGGCGATCCGCGCCGCCGGCGACCCCGGCGCCGGTAGCAGCGCGTCGCCGCGCGACGGCGCCGGCGGCGGCGGCGCCGGCGGCACCATCGTCGCCGAGGTGCGCACGTTGCACGCGTGCACGTTCGACGCCGCCGGCGGCGCCGGCGGACGCAGCTACATCGGCGCCAACTCGTACCCCAGCGGCCCCGGCGGCGGCGGCGGCGGCGGGCGCGTCTACCTGCGCACAGACACGCGCACGATCGAGCCACAGGTCGGCGTCACCGGCGGCGCCGCCGGCGTCGTCGCCGACGGCGCGGGCTCGCACCGCGCCACCGCGGGCGCGCCCGGCGTCACCTGCGACGACTGCCTCGCGCCCTAACCGATGACCTTGTTCCGACCCTCGCGCTTGGCCCGGTAGAGGTTGTCGTCGGCCATCTTGATGAAGGCCGTGGTGTCGACGTCCTCGCCCTCGACGGTCGCGACGCCGACCGAGATCGTGACCGGGAAGCGATCGCCCTCGTACTCGAAGACCTCGTCGGCGACCAGCCGGCGGATCTGCTCGCCGAAGATCATCGCGCCGGCGTTGTCGGTCTCGGGCAGGACGCAGGCGAACTCCTCGCCGCCGTAGCGCGCGAGCAGCTCCTCGCGACGGATGCGGCCGAGCAGGCGCTTGGACATCTCCTTGAGGACGTAGTCGCCGGTCAGGTGACCGTGCGTGTCGTTGATCGCCTTGAAGTGATCGATGTCGAACATGAGCAGCGACAGCGGCCGGCGGTGGCGGGCGCAGCGCGCGATCTCGCGCTCGAGGAACTCGAGGAACGAGCGCTTGTTGTGGGCGCCGGTGAGACCATCGATGATGGTCATCCGGTAGATCTCCTCGTGGTACGCGGCCTCGACGCCGGCGCCGGAGAGGAACTTGAAGATGGCGGCGCCGATCTTCAGGAAGTCGCTGTCGCGCAGGATCGAGCGCTGCACCGGCACGTCGTTGACGTAGCTGCCGTTGGTCGAGCCCAGATCCTCGACCATCCACTGCTCGCCGTTCCTGAACACGCGCGCGTGCCGGCGCGAGACGCTGTCGCGATCGACCTGGATGTCACAGTCCGAGCCGCGCCCGAGGACGACCTCGTTGCGCTGGAGCGGAAAGCGCTTGCCCATGTCGGGCCCGGGCGGATAGACGAGCACCAGGCAGGCCTCGCCGGAGTCGACCCGCGGCTTGACGACCTGGACCTTGGTGATGCGGGTCTTCCACTCGCTCATCGGGCGGGACTGGTCGAGAACTCCAGAAACTCCAGTGATCTAACCGCCCTCGACCACACCATGTCAATGTACGCAGGCGTGCGAGACGCCCAAGAGTTCGACTTCGCCGGGGACGACCGGGGGGTCCTTTGTATCCACGGGTTTACCGGGACGCCGTACGAGATGCG
>DDTA01000008.1 GCA_002344285.1 Myxococcales bacterium UBA2376 | reverse complement strand
TCGCCGTCGTCGTCGTCGCGCAGGAACACCTCGCGCACCGCCGCCGGGATGTCGGCGGCGTTGGAGCTGAGCGACGGCAGCACCAGCTTGCGCGCCAGCTCGTCACCCGGACCGGCGCCGAGCTGCTGGATCAGGCCGGCGCGCACGTGCCACGCGAACCCCGACCACGCCTGGCCGAGATCGTGGACCTCGGCCTGGCCGCTCGCCGGATACTGGTAGTCGTTGTCGCACGTGCGTGCTTGCTGCCCGCTCTCGGCCAGGTCGGGCAGCTGCGCGCGGTCGAGGACGTAACAGGCGAGCAGGTCGCCCCAGCCCTCGCTCAGCCCGCCGTCCTGGATCCCCCCGAAGGCGTCGTCGACGAAGTGGCCGTACTCGTGGATCACGACCGCGTCGAACGCGGTGTTCGCGCACCCACCTCCGGCCTTGTAGAAGTTGACCGTGCGGTTCTGGTAGTAGGCGTTGCAGCTCTCGTCGGTGCGGTTGACCGTCGCCGTGATCGCCTCGCCGAACGTCGCCGCCGGGAAGCTCATCGCCTCGAGGTACGCGCGCGTCCGCTCGGTGAAGTAGTACGCGTTGACCTGCGCCAGGTCGGTCTCGCCGGCGGTGGGTCCGGCGAAGCGCAGGGCGACGTTCGCCGCCGCCGGCGCCGACGCGGTCAGCGCCGCGCCGCTCGCGCTGGCGACGCGCAGCGCGCGCCCCGAGAGGGTCGCCTCGATCGTGGTCCCGTCGGGCACGTCGATCGTGAACACACCGTCGGCGCCGGTGGTGGCCGTCATCCCGCCGGCGCGGAGCGTCAGCCCGGCGAGCCCGCCGCTGGTGACGGTGCCCATGCCGCCGGGCGCGCCGTTCGACGCGTACGATCCGGTCACGGTGCCCTGCGCGAGCCGCACGCGGTCGTCGATCAGCTCCACGTGCCCGGCGCGCGGCCCCGAGGCGACCACGGCCGCACGCGCCGGCGCGCCCGCGATGACGACGTCCCACACCAGCTCGAGCCTCGGCCCGAGCCGGCGGACGACGAGCGTGCTGCTCGTGACCTCCCCGGTGCCCAGGCGCCGGCGCGCCTCCTCGATCGCGCGCTGCCGGACGACCGTGGCGACGGCGTCGACCTCGGGCCTGACGTAGACGCGGTAGCTCGACGCGAGGAGCCGGGCCCCGTGGCTGTCGACCCCGGGGCTCAGCGTCAGGCCGACGTTGGTCCCGACGATGGGCACACCTCCGACCGTCTGCTGCATCGACACGTGGGTCAGCGTGGTGCCGCCCGCGGTCGACGAGTCGGTCTGGAAGCGGAGCGCGAACGCGTCGTGGTCGACCTCGTCGAGGACGCCGCCGACCGACCGCAGCATCGCGGGGAGCACATCCTCCACCTTCAGGTCCTGGGAACCCGCGAACGCGCGCACCGGATCTCGATGCAGCCGCCCGCCGGTGACCATCTCCGGTAGAGGAACATCGACGGGTTCGCCGGTACATCCAGCGATCGCGACCAGCAACACGCATCTGCACGACGAGCGGGGCATCTTCGGCTCCTTCTTCCGGCGCTCGCCTGGTTCAGCAAGCGCGGGGCCGATCTCGGAGCCCGCAAAGTCAATCGCTTGCGCGCGGGGGCGTGCTGCTCACTGCCGCTCGCGGTCGACGACGAGGAGCTGCTCGAGGATCCCCGCGATCTCGTCCGCGGAGGTCTCGCTGCCCGCGATGGTGCGCACGACGCGGCGGAGCTCCTCTGCCGACCGGCCGGGGTGCGCGACGATCAGCGGGATCTCCGAGTCGACGTCCGACGGGCTGCCGTGCCAGGAATGGTAGCGGCTCGAGAAGTAGTAGCGATCGTCGATATCGGGCTCGGCGCCGTTCCTGGCGACGAGCAGGATGTCGCCGGCGTGATCGCCGCGCGGGCCGACCGCGAGGTCGCGCAGACGGCCGGCCACGTCGACGTATCCGGGGCGCGGATGGGCCGCGAGGTGCGCCTCGATCGACTCGACGTCGCCATCGCCGACGTAGACCGCGAAGGCGGCGTCGTCCCCGCGCACGAGCACGAGATCGATCCACGGCTGCTTCCGGAAGGCCTCGGCCAGCGGCACGACGTCCTCGCGGAAGCGCGGCGGCGGCGCCCACGCGCACACGTCGCCGGCGCGAGGACAGGTCGAGCGGTCGGCGACGTAGACGTACGCCAGCGCCCCGCCGTAGGCCATGACCGTATCGAAGTCGTGATCGGCGTCGACCGAGAGCTCGAACGGCCGCAAGCGGTAGCCCGCGGCGCGGACGATCGCGGGCGGCTCGTCGGGCTCGTCGCCGGTCCCGAGCGCGTGCACGTCGTCGTGGCGGACCTCGGTCTGGCCGTGGTCCGAGACGACGACGACGTGGCGATCGTCGCGGGCGCCGCGCCGGTCGAGTGCGGCCGCCAGCTTACCCATGAGCGGATCGAAGATCGTCGTCAGGTAGCGGCGTCGCGACGCGTCCGGCCCGAGCTCGGATCCGTGCGCGAACTGATCGGCGCCGCTCAGGTAGATGGTCAGGACGTGCGGCGCCGGCCGCTCCGCGAGCTCCTCGACGACGTTCTCGATCACCTCCTCGTCGAGCGCGGCGAACATCTCGAGGTCGTCCTCCTCGTCGTCGTCGTCGAGGAACGCCTCGAAGGCCTCGGCGATCGCGGTGCGATCGGCGAGCAGCAGCATGTCCGCGCCCTCGTGGTACGGGCTCATCGCCACCCAGATGCTCAGGTCCGCCCGGCGCTGGCGCAGCCGCTCGTAGATCGTGGGCACGCCGAGGAGCGCGCCGGCGTAGCCATCGGTGTACGACTGCAGCACGACGTCGGGCGCGAACACGCTCACCGGCGCGGGCGCCGCGAGGCGTCGTTCGGCGCGGATGAAGTACTCGTTGCCGACGACGCCGTGCTCCGCCGGGGTCGCGCCCGTGAAGATCGTGGCCCACGACGGCATCGTCGAGGTCGGCATCGGCGCGAGGGCCGTGTCGTCGAGGTAAGCGTGCGGGAGCGCGTCGTCCCGGACGCCGCCGAGCAGCTCGGCCAGACGTGGGAGCTGGTCGTCGCGAAGCATCTGGTACAGGAGGTCGCGATCGACGCCGTCGATCGCGAGCACGAGCACGGTGGGCTCCCCGGGGACCGGAGGGACGCCCTCGGCATGCGGGCGAAGATCCCTCGAGTCGCCCGTCACCACGAGGTCGAGCAGCCGCGGCACCACCCAGAGCACGACGCCGGCCGCGATGACCACGAGCGCACTCACGGCCGCGATCACGATCGTCGTCCAACGTCGAAGCTTCACGGCCGCGGAGGAGCCCATGGAGGCGACTCGTGCGAACGCCGTGCCACCGGCGCCGGCGAGCGCCCTATCTCCGGCGGTTGCGGTCGATGATGGCGACGAGGATGAGCACGAATGCGAGCAGACGGGCGAGGTACATCTCGCTGTGCGGCTCGGTGGCGGCGCTGGTCGTGCCGGCGACGGCGCCCCAGTTCACGCCGAGGAGCACCATCGCGGCGGCGAAGAAGAGGTGGAAGCGATCGCGCGTGCGGCTCCAGAACCGGAGGAAGAAGACCGCCGCGAAGAAGCAGCTCGCGATGAGCGCTCCGAAGAGGACGAGGCGCAGGTCGTCGTTCATTGCTCCTCCCAGATGAGGCCCAGCACGAGGAGGACCATCCCGGCGAGGCCCGTGGCCGTGCGCGGCAGCGAGAGGTCGACGCTCGGCACGATCAGGGCGTCGATGAACAGGAGGATGTTGTTGCCGGCCAGGCTGACGAACCCGAGCGCGCTCCACATCAGCATGCGCGAGCGCGTGTGCAGGTAGGAGCGCGTCAGGAGCGCCGCACACAGCGTGCTCGTCACGGCGCAGAGGACGTAGATGAGCTCAGCCATCGCCGTTCTCCTTCTTGCGGGAAAGGATGAATGCGTCGGAGAACTTGCGGGCCGCGAGCCCGCGAAGGCGGCGGAGCGCGATCTCGTTCAGGGTGCGAAGCATGCTCAGCGGATCGCGCGCGTAGAGCGCGAGCATCCTCTTGATCGTGTCGGCGTCACTGGAGTCGGTCGCAGCGCGGTACCTGTCGCCGTCCTCGTGGAGGATGATCCCCTCCGCCGCGAGCCCGGCGAGGGTCGCGGCGATCGCACCTTCGGGGAGCTGGAGCCCCTCCGTGATGGTCGCGACGTTCAGCGACTCGGCCTGACGCAGCCAGATGCGGCGTACGACCTCGAACTTCTCGAACGAGTCGATCTTTCGCTCGAGGAGATCGCGCATCGCGGGGGTGAGGACGTTGTCGGCTGGATCCGCGATCGCTCGACTCCCAACTCTCGGCGCTCAAAAGGTACACTACGATCCCAGAGCATGAAGAGCTGGCAACCACAAAGCGAAGCGCTGCAATACATGCAGAAGGTGTGGGCGCTGGCGCACGCCCTCGACGTGCGCTCGAAGCGGATGGCCCGGACGATCGGTGTCACGGGACCGCAGCGGCTGGTGCTGCGTCTCATCGGGGAGATGCCCGACGCCACCGCGGGCACGCTGGCGCGCTCGCTCGATCTCCATGCGAGCACGCTCACCGGTGTGCTGAGCCGGCTCGAGGCCCGGCGACTGATCACCCGTCGCATCGACCCGGAGGATCGCCGCCGCGTGCGATTCTCGCTGACCGCGGCCGGAAAGCGGATCGATCGCGAGCGCTCGGGCACGGTGGAGGCCGCGGTCCGACGCGCGCTGGCGCGGGTGCCCGATCAGAAGGCGGCCGCCTCCGAGGAGGTCATGGCGATCCTGGTCGAGGAGCTGCTGCGCGACCGCTGAGCTGGCATGTGAGGTGCACCTCCTCTCCATGGCAGCGGAAGCCAGGAGGTGAACGGTCATGGACGTGCGACGAGCAGATACCGGTGCGACGTCATCACTCGGAGAGGTCGTGCGCCGGATCGGCGACGATGTGAAGACGATCGCGAGCGACGAGCTCCAGCTTGCGAAGATCGAGCTCACCCGCGGCATGAAGGTTGCCGCAGCGCACGCGGCGGCGATCCTGCTCGGCGGTGTGGTCGCGCTCGTCGGGATCGGGATGCTGTGCGTGACCGCCGTGGTCGCGCTCGAGGCCGTCATCCCGCCGCTCTGGCTGCGGATGACCATCATGGCGGTGCTCTACCTGGTCGCTGGCGGCACGGTCGCCGGCATCTTCGCCCGGAAGCTGAAGCAGGACGCCAACCCGATCGAGTCCGACGCCTACGGGGAAGCCAGGGCCACCGTCGAGAACATCAAGCGCGGGCTGTCGCCGGGGAGGGGCCACCATGCCGACTGAGCGGCAACTCGAGCACCAGATCGCGCTGGCGCGAAACGACCTCGAACGGCACCTCGCGCAGCTCCAGGTGGTCGTGCGCGAGACGCTCGATGTGCGCAGGCGGGCGCGCGCGGCGTTCGAACGCGCCCGACGCTCGATGCGCGCGTTCGTCGAGCGGAACCTCGTGGTCGCCACCGTCGCCGCCACGCTCGCCGGCGTCTGGCTCGCGCGCCGCCGCCGATGACGCGCCGGGTCAGGCGAGCTCGTCGAGCCACGCGTCGAGCTGGGGCGTGAGCTGCTGGACGTCGACCGAGTTGAGCCCGAGCGCGCGGGCGTAGCGGAGGATGGTGCGCCCTTCCTGGGCGTTGAGATCGCCGTCGACCTCGGCGACCTCGAGCGCGTCGGCGACGAGGGCGCGCCCGATCTCGCGCGCCGATGACGCCCCCGAGTCGCGATAGCTGTTGCGCCCCATCACCGCGGCCGCGAGCGCCTCGGGCGTGACCGCCGCGAAGAAGAGCGCTTCCGGATCGACCGGCTGGCGCGAACGTGCGGCGATCACCTGCGAGAGGCGCGTGGCCTCCTCGGGGTTGATCTCGCGATCGGCGCGCGCGATCGCGGCGAGCGCCTCCACGTAGACCGCGACGAGCGCATCGTCGAGCTGGAGCGGGGTCGGCATGGGGCCGATGGTACATCCGGTGCGACGGGGCGCGTGGTGATATCTCGCCGCGCGAGACCTCTGCTAGCCTCGCGCCGATGAACGGCGAGCTGCGATCGGCGTACGACGGGACGAGCATCGGAACGTATCGCGCGGCGGCGGCGGCGGGCGAGCGTCGCGGCGGGGTCGTCGTGGTGCAGGAGATCTTCGGCGTGAGCGCACACGTCCGCGAGCGCTGTGACACGTACGCCGCGGCTGGATACGACGCGATCGCGCCATCGATCTTCGATCGCGTGGAGCGAGGCTTCCAGGCGCCGCTCGACGCGGCCGGGCTGCAGAAGGGGCGGGCGGCGGTCGAGGCGTCGCCCTGGGAGCAGGTCGCCGCCGACATCCAGGCGGCGATCGACGCGCTCGCCCCGCCGGTGTTCGTGACGGGCTTCTGCTACGGCGGCGCCGTGACCTGGCTCGCGGCGGCGCGGTGCCGCGGCGTCACCGCGGCGAGCGCCTTCTACGGGCGCTTGATCAACAACCTCCTCGACGACGCGCCGCGCGTGCCGATCATCCTCCATTACGGCGAGCGCGATCCGAGCATCCCACCGACCGCCGTCACCCAGGTGCGCGAGCGGTATCCGGACGTGCCGGTGCACCTGTATCCGGCCGGGCATGGCTTCTGCCGGCAAGGCAGCTCGGATCACGACCCGGGTAGCTGCACGCTGGCGACGGAGCGGACGCTGGCGTTCTTCGCGTCGGCTCTGGCATGATCGTGTCACGGCGATGAAGCGCTGCCCTACCTGCCAGGCGACGTTCCCCGACGCCACGGAGAGGTGCCCGAAGGACGGTGCGAAGCTCGCGGCGATGAGCGTGACGATGGGCTGGGACGCAGTCGAGGCGCCGGCGGAGGCGTCGCCGGCGCCAGCGAAGCCCGCGCCGAAGCCGGCGTCGGTGACGGCGGGCTGGGATGTCCCCGACGTTCCCGAGGAAGCGCCGGCGCCCGCGGCGACGGCGATGCCGGCGATGCCCACGGAGCGCCCGCAGACGCCGATGAAGTCGTCGCCGGTCGCGCGCAAGACGCTCTTCGGCATGGGGGTCGTGACGGAGCTCGATGCCACGGGGGAGGACGGCGACGCGGGAAGCTCGCCGGCTGCGGCGGCATCGACTTCGACCCCGGAACAGGAGCGCCCGACCATGGCGTACCCGGCGGCGGCGCCAGCGTCGGCGATCTACGAGGCGGTCACGTACGAGCCAGGCCCGGACGAATCCGAGCCGGCCGCCGCGCCGGTCGACCTCGCCGCGCTTGCGACCGCGGCGACCCAGACGGCGATCCCCGGCGACCTCGGCTTCGCCGCGACGGCACCGACGCCCGTCATTCCCCCGCCCGCCGTCGTTCCTCCCGCCGTCGCGCCGGTAGCGGTCGCGCCGCCCGAGCGCCGCCGCGCGTCGACCGTGGGCGAGCCGGTGTCCGGGAACCGGACGTTCGTGATCGTGCTCGTCGTCGCGCTCGTGATCGCCGCCGGCGTGGCGGCCGCGCTGCTCCTGTCCTGAGCCAGCCGTGCGCGCGCCTCCACCCCGACGTCACCGGTCCGGGACACACGCTTCGACGTCGGCCTCGGTGCGGGCGCCGGCGAAACACACCACCTGCGCGCGGGGGAGGTGGAGCTTGCAGAACACGCCGACCGTGTCCGCCTCCTCGAGGCGGAGGGAGCGGTAGCGCTCGGCGAGCGCGGGGTTGGCGAGCCAGGCGCGCCGCGCGGCATCGCACTCCTGCATGCTGGGCTGCGTGGCGGTCGGGCGGGTCGCGGCGGCCTCGAGCTGTCGCGCGAACGCGGCGATGGCGTCGTCGCCCTCGAACATCATCAGCGTGCAGCCATCGAGCGCCGGCCCGCAGTGGTCGATCGGCCGCACGCCGGCCAGCGCGTCGAAGCGCTGGGTCGCGCCCGGCGCGATGGGCTCCGAGCACCAGCGCCGCGCGCCGTTCAGGAGCTCCCCGGTCGCCTTCACGCCGAGGAAGGGCTCGGCGCACGCGACCGTGTGATCACCGCCGGCGTTGGTCGCGTGGCAGCGCACCGCGTCCGGGGTCAACTCGCAGCGGGTCTCGGTACGCATGCCGTCGCGCGTGCTGGTCGTCGTCACCGACGGCGCGGGCGCCTCGGGCGGCGGTCGGCCGCTGCCGCACCCGCCAGCGGCGGCGACCAGCCCGAGCCCGGTGACCAGCGTCGATCGCATGCGTCGAGGGTAGCAGCCGATCGTCACGGCGAATACGCCGGCGGAGGCTTGCCGAACGCCGCGTGACGCGAGGGCGGCGGTCCTTCGAGGATCCAGGTCGCCCCGTTGCAGCCGTCGCGCACGCCGCCGAGCTGTCGGCGCTGCTCGTCGGTGACGGCCAGGGTCGCGCCGGCGCGATCGGTGAGCGTCCCGGTGCGGTCGTTCCAGCGGCGCTGGAGGAGGCCCTCGTCGTCGTAGAAGCGGCTCTCGCCGATCGCGCCGTCGAGGCCGCAGTCGTACTCGGCGATGCGCACGCCCTTCCCGTAGGCGGTGGCGAGCCCGCCGGTCTGGTCGATGCGTCGCTCGAAGGTCAGCTCGCCGGCGGCGTCGAAGATGCGCACCGTCGCCGCGGCGCCGGGCTCGTGCTCCTCCACGACGATCGCCGTGGCGACGCCGGCGCGGGTGCCGATCCACGTCCCGACCGCGTCCCCGCCGTCGAGGTAGTACCCGCGGCGGACGAGCTTGGTCGGATGGTGTTCGGCCCAGAGCCCGTAGCGCTTGCCGTCCCGGTACTGACCGCTGCGCAAGAGCTCGCCGCCGGACCACTCGGCCGCCGGGCCGTGGAGCAGACCGTCGACGAACGTCTCGACATGGTCCAGCTTGCCGTCGCGCGTCCACGTGACCCGCGTACCGTGCTGCTTGCCGTGCTCGGACCAGGCGTCCTCGTACGGCTTGTCGCCTTCGAAGACGGCGACGCCGGGGCCGTGGAGCTTGCCGGCGCCGTCGCGGCACACGTAGGCCTTCGTCCAGGTCGCGCGGTCGAGCTTGCGGTCGGGGACGATCTTGTCGAGCTTCGCCCCCGGCGGGCAAGGCTTCTTCTTCTTCCACCACCTCGCGGGACGGCGATCGAAGCCGGGCCCCGTCGGGACCGTCACGGGCTCCAACGTCACGCCCGGCGGCAGGCTCGGCTCGGTCGACGCCGGTGGGGGCTTCGGCAGCGGCCCGGCCATCGCGTCCGGCGCCGTCGCGACGAGCACGCCCGCGATCGCGATCTCCGCCCTCACTTGTTCCTCAGCGCGCGCANNCATGGGCTGCGCGCTCACCGGCTGCCCGGTCGCATGCGCCATCCACACATCGGGGAGGACGGCGCCGTACCGCGCCATGCGCGTGAACTCGGCGGCGAACGTCTTCGCGTCCTTGCCGTGGACGTGCTCCTCGA
>DDTA01000352.1 GCA_002344285.1 Myxococcales bacterium UBA2376 | reverse complement strand
TCCTCGTCCTCGTCCTCGTCGTCATCCTCGCTGCGAGCCCAGAGCGGGGGCTCGTCCGAGATGCCGAGATCGTCGTCATCGTCGTCATCGTCCGCCTTCTCCTTCTCCTCCCCTTCCTCCTCCTCTACCTCATCGCCGCTGCGGCCACGCCACAGGTCGCCGTCATCGTCGTCGTCCTCTTCCTCGTCGTCGTCGCCGCGACCGAACCGACGCGCGCCGTCGTCATCGTCCTCGTCGCCATCGGCCCACAGCGGGACCATCGGCACGCCGGTGATGTCGATTCTCACGAGGTCGAGGATGCTCATGGTGATGTCCACGGCAGAATTCTAAGCACGCAGAAAACCCTGCCTTCAAGGCCCCGGGTCAGCGTTCGATGATCGTGCGGATCGACGCCGGCGGGGGGGGTCCCCGGGGTGCGAGGATGAGCGAATTCCACACGAGGTGCGTCGACAGGACCCCCACCACGGCCATGTTGTCCGTGTTCGAGAACTGCGGGGTGGCCGCCTTCGCCCGGCACTTGTTCCACAGCTGCGTCACCGCCGCCGGCTCGAACACCCCCGCCGCCGCCGCCGTCTCGGCGCTCATCATCTCCTCGATCCACGCGGGCGCCCCCTCGCCGACGAAGGCCAGCGCATCCGGAGCGCGGTACGGTTGCTTGGGACGAGCGAGGATCTCCGGCGGGAGCAGGTCGATTCCCAGGCGCTTGAGCACGTGTTTCTCATCGAGCCCGCGCAGCTTGTACGAGTCGGGGAGACGTCCGGCCAGCGCGATCACCTCGCGGTCGAGGAACGGGAAGCGCCCCTCGATCGAGTTGCCCATCAGCATCCGGTCGCCCTGCGCCGACAGCAGGTAGCCGCCGAGCAGCGTCCGCACCTCGATGTACTGGTCCTGCGCCAGGTGCGACCAGCGCGCGAAGTCGGCCGGCAGATCGTCGAGCAGCGCGGCGGCGCTGGCGTTCGCGTCGGCGCGGAGGTCGGCGCGCAGGAGGCGCTTCACCGCCGCCGTCGTCCGCCACCGCGTGTCGTGCCCGAAGCCGGGGTCGCGCCAGCGCTCGAGCCCCTGACCGAAGAACGCCTGCGCCATCGCCCGCTGCGCCACCGGCGAGCGCGCCAGGTACGGGTACAGCTTGTCGAGCAACCGCGGCCGCGACCTCGACTGCGGCGCCCGCGCCCAGAAGCGCCGCACCGCCGCCTCGCGGAAGATGTCGTAGCCCGCGAACATCTCGTCCGCGCCCTCGCCGGTCAGCACGACCTTGATGCCGTGCTCGCGCACCAGCTGCGAGAGCAGGTACATCGGGGCCGGCGCCGTGCGCAGGATCGGCCGCTCCGCGTGCCACACGACGGTCGGAAACACCCGCGCGATGTCGGCGCGCGACACGACCACCTCGTGGTGCGTCGTCCCGAGGTGCCGGCTCATCACCCGCTGGAACTCGCCCTCGTCGTACTCGGCGTCCTCGAAGCGCAGCGAGAACGTGTGGAAGCCGGAGCCCTTGGCCGCCAGCCCCATCGTCGCGATGAGCGAGCTGTCGAGCCCGCCCGAGAGGTAGCTGCCGACGTCGACATCGGCGCGCAGCATGCGCAGACGGGTCGCCTGCTCGAGCGCGGCGCGCACGGCCTCGCCGGCCTCGGCGATCGAGCCGGTGAAGTCGCCGTCGTAGCGCGGCGTCCACGCCGCTCGGTCGACCACGCCGCCTTCGCCGCCGGCGCCGTCGTAGATGCGCACGTGGCCGGGCTCGAGCTCGCGCACGCCGGCGAACACGGTGCGCGGCGCGATCACCGTCCAGAACGTGAGCACCTGATCGATACCCGCGGGATCGAAGCCGCGCGGCAGGCTCGGATCACCCGCGAACAGGACCTTGACCTCGCTGCCGAAGATGATGCGGCCCTCGTGCTCGGCGTAGTAGAGCGGCCGGACGCCGACGCGGTCGCGCGCGAGCACGAGCCGGCGTGCGCGGGTGTCCCACAACGCGAACGCCCACTGCCCGTTGAAGCGGTCGAGCGCCTCCTCGCCCCACTCCTCCCACGCGTGGAGGATGACCTCGGTGTCGCTCTTCGTGCGGAAGCGGTGCCCGGCCGCGAGCAGCTCCTCGCGCAGCTCGACGTAGTTGAAGATCTCGCCGTTGAAGACGATCCAGAGGTTCTCGTCCTCGTTCGTCATCGGTTGCTGGCCGGAGGCGAGATCGATGATCGAGAGCCGCGCGTGGGCCAGGCCGGCCTGACGATCGTGGTAGCGCCCGAACTCGTCGGGGCCCCGATGCGTCATCGCGCCCATCATGCGGCCGAGCGCGTCGACGTCCGGCGGCCGGTCGCCGCGGAGGTCAACAATGCCTGCGATTCCGCACACGAGGACGGCCACGATATCACCTGAAGCCGGTTCGAGCGGGGGAGGGTTTGCTTGATCTACCAATGCCGGTCGAGTAACCCTCCGTCCCATGCCTCTACCCGACGTCTCCTCCGTGCAGCGCGAGGTGACCGCGTTCATCGTCGACAACTTCCTGTTCGGTAACTCCGCCGAGGCCCCCGCCCCCACCACCTCTTTCATGGAGACCGGTCTCATCGACTCGACCGGCGTGCTCGAGCTGGTCGCGTTCATCGAGGAGAAGTACGGGTTCAAGGTCGGTGACGACGAGCTCGTCCCCGAGAACCTCGATTCGGTGGCCAACCTGGCCGGCTTCGTGGTCAAGAAGGCAGGAGGCTGAGATGGCCGCGTTCTCGAAGGACGTCCTCGTCATCGACCTCGAGGTGGAGGCGCAGCGCATCGCCGGCGAGATCCGCCGCATCGTCGCCCACGAGTGCAAGCGCCGCGGTCTGGTCGTCGCGCTCTCGGGCGGCATCGACAGCTCGTGCGTCGCCGGCCTCGCGGTCAAGGCGCTCGGCCCGAGCAAGGTCTTCGGCGTCCACATGCCGGAGCGCGACTCGTCGAGCGAGACCCTCCGCCTCTCGCAGTCGGTGTCGACCACGCTCGGCTTCGACTCGACGGTCGAGATCCTGACGCCGATCCTCGAGGGCTTCGGCTGCTACCAGCGCCGCGACGAGGCGATCCGCATGGTGTTCCCCGACTTCGGCCCGGGCTGGAAGTCGAAGATCGTGCTGCCCGGCCTCGAGGGCGGCGAGCTCAACGTCTACTCCGTCGTCGTGCAGAAGCCGGACGGCACCGTCGAGAAGCAGCGGCTGCCGCTCAAGGCGTACCTGCAGATCGTCGCCGCCACCAACTTCAAGCAGCGCACCCGCAAGACGCTCGAGTACTACCACGCGGATCGCCTGAACTACGCCGTCACGGGCACGCCCAACCGCCTCGAGTACGACCAGGGCTTCTACGTGAAGGGCGGCGACGGCCTCGCCGACGTGAAGCCGATCGCGCACCTCTACAAGACGCAGGTGTACGCGATGGCGCGGCACCTCGGGATCCCGGCGGACATCTGCAACCGCGCGCCGACGACCGACACCTACTCGCTGGCCCAGGGACAGGACGAGTTCTACTTCTCGCTGCCCTACGCGCAGATGGACCTGGCCCTGTGGGCCAGGAACCACGGCGTGGCGCCGGTCGAGGCGGCGCCGGTCATCGGCATCACGCCCGACCAGGTCGAGCGCGTGTACCGCGACATCGATCAGAAGCGGGTGACGACGCGGTACCTGGGCCTCAAGGCGCAGCTCTGCGGCGACGTGCCCGAGATCAAGCTGTAGTCCGCGCCCGCGTGCGCGCCCGACCCCGTCACGGTCGGACGTTGGTCTCGATCTTGATCCACGAGGCCTTGTCGTTCATCGCCGCGCCGACGAAGTTCACGTCGCCGCGGTAGACCTCGCACGGGCCGGCGCCGCCGGAGCCGTCGCAGACGGTGGCCATGAGGCCGTCACCCACGACGAGCGACGACAGCGCGTTGTTGGCGACCGGCGCGAACGAGCCGGAGCCGTACGTGCCCGGGGTCAGGCTCTTGCGGTTGCCCCAGAGGTTGCCCTCCTGAAAGAGCGTGACCGCGGCCTTCACGCGGATCATCGACGTCTTGTCGTTGAGGGCGTCGCCGACGTAGTTCACGCTGCCCTCGAACGTCTGGCACGTGCCGCCGCTCTCCGACGTGCACAGCTCGGCGACGAGGCCGGGCGGCACGTAGAGCGAGCTGATCTGGTCGTTGCCGATCACGTCGAAGTGGCCGGCGCTGGCCTTCCACTCGCCGCGGCGGAAGGTCTGCGACACGCCCCACTGGCTCGACTCGCGGTACACGGTGACCGCGCGCTCGACGGAGATCGCCGAGATCGAGTTGTTCCACGGCGAGGTCAAGGACGGCTGGCTCGTGCCGAAGTAGGTGCGCGGATCGTCGACGCCGGCGATCCACGCCTCGACGATCAGGCCCGGCGGGATCTTGATCGAGCTCGTCCGGTTGTCGCCGATGGTCCCGAACTGCCCACCCGAGGCCGAGTGGTACCCGGGGAGGAACGACTGGCTGGTGCCGGTGTAGTTGGTCCCGTCGTGGAGCGTGATCTTCGGGCCGGTGTCGTAGGTGCCGCCGGGCGACGACAGGCGGAAGGCGGCGTCGATGTCGCCGCGCGAGAGGCCCGTGCGCTGGCCGATCGTGACGCCGGCTTGCTTCGGCGTGATCGTGGCCTGGCCGTTCACGCTGAACGCGTGCGTGCCGTAGTGCATGATGGAGCCGTAGTCGTAGTCGCCGGCGTCGGCGCCGTCGCGACCCTCGTCGACGTAGCGGTTGAAGGCGTACTCCAGCCCGGGCTCGACGTTGGCGAGGTTGACGGTCACGAACGAGTTGCGGTCGTAGCGGGTGTGCTCGTGCCAGAAGCCAACCGCGTGCCCGATCTCGTGGATGATCGGACCCTGGCTGCAGTTGTTCACCTGGATCGTCTGCTCGCCGCCGACGCGCCCGACCTGCGACCAGCAGGCTCCATCCGCGGTGCCCGGCACGAACGTCACGAAGTCGGCCTCCGTGGTGCGGGCGACGAAGCGGAACGGCGTGTTGGCCTCCCAGTGGGCGATCGCGCCATCGACGGCCGCCCGCTGGGTCGCGGACAGCGCGGCGTCACGGCGGAAGGGGACCCGAGCGTTCGGCCAGCGATAACGCCCGATCGCCCGCACGGCGGCGCGTTCGCGGCCGCCCTCGATCGCCTCGTCGAGCTCCGCGGGGTCGATCATGGCCGCGACGAAGTCGTCGAGCCGGACCGCGATGTCGCCCTGCATGATGACGTGGTCACCATCGCGGTGATAGGCGACCTCGAGGATGCCCTCGCTGGTGTGGACGTGCGCGGTTCCGCGCTCGGGCAGCTCGACCGGCGTCGGCTCCGGCTCCGCGGTGGTGGCGTCCTCGGCGCAGCCGAGGAACAGGAAGGGGGTGAACAGGAACAGGGAGGCGGTTCGCTTCATGGACCCACCGTGCGGGCGACGCCAAGGGCCGGGTGATGGGAACTCTCCGCAACCAGTGGCAACCAACGGCGTCCGGTTCGGGTGAAGATGCAGACAGGAGCAAGACGCGGCAAATGGCCACCAAGAAGCTGTCGGTGATGGACGCGATGTTCCTGGCCGCGGAGACGCGCGCGTCGATGATGCACGTGGGCGGCATGCTGACGTTCACGCTGCCGCCCGACGCGCCGCCGACGTTCCTGCGCCAGATCGCCGACGAGCTGCGTGGCGACGTGCCGATCTACTCGCCGTGGAACCTGCGCCTGCGCTTCCCCGATCTCGTCGCCAACCCGCTGCAGGCCTGGGTCGAGGACGAGGTCGACCTCGACTACCACGTGCGCCGGTCGGCCCTACCCTCGCCCGGCGACGAGCGCGAGCTCGGCATCCTGGTCTCGCGCCTGCACTCGATCCCGATCGACTTCCATCGCCCACCGTGGGAGGTGCACTTCATCGAGGGGCTCTCGGGCAACCGCTTCGCGCTCTACTTCAAGCTGCACCACGCGCTGGTCGACGGCTACACCGCGATGAAGCTGCTCGCGCGCAGCCTGGCCACGGATCCCGAGGAGCGCGACACGCCGCTCTTCTTCTCGGTCCCGCCGCGAGATCGCACCGCGCGCGCGGAGACCGAGGCCGGTGAGCCGCCACCGCCGACGCTCGCCAGCCTGCTCGACCTGGCCCGCGGCCAGTACGGCGCCGCGCGCGAGGCCGGCCGCGCGTTCTGGAACGTCCTGCGCGCCAACCGCGAGGGTGACCGCGACCTCGTCTCGCCGCTGCAGGCACCGCGCTCGATCCTGAACCGCAAGATCTCGCGCAACCGGCGCTTCGCGACGGCGCAGTTCGCGACCGAGCGCGTGCGCCGCGTGGCCCGCGCCGCCGGCGGCACGATCAACGACGTCGCGCTGGCCCTGTGCGGCGCCGCGCTGCGGCGCCAGCTCGGCGAGCTGGGCGAGCTACCGGACGAGCCGCTCACCGCGATGCTGCCCGTCAACATCCGCCCCAAGGACGACCCGGGCGGCGGCAACGCCGTGGCCGCGATCCTCGCGTCCCTGGCCACCGACGTCGAGGATCCCGCGATGCGCCTGGGCGCGATCATCGCGTCGACCAGGCGCGCCAAGGAGCAGCTCCAGGGCATGTCGCGGAACGCGATGATCCAGTACAGCGCGATGCTGCTCGCGCCGCTCTCGCTGCAGCAGGTCCCCGGCGCCGCCGGCCGCGTGCGTCCCGCCTTCAACGTCGTCGTGTCCAACGTCCCCGGCCCCGACAAGACCCTCTACTTCCGCGGCGCGCGCCTCGACGCGCCCTACCCCGTCTCCATCCCCTTCCACGGCGCCGGCCTCAACATCACGATCAACGGCTACGGCGACACGCTCAACTTCGGCTTCACCGGCTGCCGCGACACCGTCCCCCGCCTCCAGCGCATCGCGGTGTACGCGAGCGAGGCGCTCGAGGAGCTCGAGGCCGCCTACCCGGGCTGATGCCGGACCGCTCGCGGTCAGTTGAGCTGGTCGTCCTCGGGGTCGATCGCCTGCATGAGCTCGGCGACGACGCGCGCCTTCTCCCAGCGCTTGCGGCGCTGGTAGCTGCCGAGCAGGTTGCGCAGCATGCGTGTCGCGATCGTGTACGGCGTCGCGGCGCCGAACATGTCGCGCGTGATCGGGGCGTTCGAGCGGAAGCCGATCTCCTCGACGTCGGCGTCGGAGAGCTCGCGGCCGCTGTCGAACGGGTCGAGGACGATCTGGCCGGCGTTGCGCTGCGGCCGGCGGTACGCGACGACGAAGTGGCCGGGGAGCGCGAGCCCGACGAGCGGGACGCCGGCGCGGCGGCCGACCTCGATGTAGACGACCGACAGCAGGATCGGCAGCCCCAGCCGCCGCTCGAGCACGCGCGGCAGGAAGCTGTTCTCCGGATCGTCGTACTCGTCGGTGTCGCCGCGCAGGCCGAGCTTGCCGCCGAGCATCGCGGCCAGCACCTCGACCGTCGCCTCGCGCGTGCGCCCGATCGCCGCGGTGCGCACCGAGTCGGCCCACTCGTCGAGCGTGGCCAGCACCTCGGCGTCGTCGAACGCCTGGTCGTCCAGGCGCGCGATCGCCAGCGCCACGAGATCCAGGCGCGGCGGCGACAACGCCAGCATGCGCTGCAGCTCCACCCGGATCACGTCGACGTCGCTCGCCACGGCGCGAGCGTAGCAGACCCGCGGCCCCGGGCCTCGACGTCACCGGATCAGGTCGTACGCGGTCTTCACGAGTGATTCGACCATGCCCCAGTCCGGATCGGTGTCGAGGACGACGCCGATCCAGCCCTTGCCACCCGTGTACGGTGGGCGGAAGAAGCGCAGGGGATCCGCGTCGACGAGCGCCTCCTGGGCGCCCGGCGGCGCCGGCAGGTGCACGGC
The DNA here is from genome assembly GCA_002344285.1 of Myxococcales bacterium UBA2376. Lineage (GTDB taxonomy): Bacteria > Myxococcota_A > Polyangia > Haliangiales > Haliangiaceae > UBA2376. The sequence goes on along the minus strand of DDTA01000352.1, from coordinate 78,258 downwards.
GAAGTGCGCGCTGCCGTGATGATAGGTGTCGGTCATGGCGAAGATCTTGGGCGCGCGCCAGGTGTACTCGCCCCACGCGATCTGCTCGGTGACCTCGGGGAGCGCCATGCAGATGGCGCGCAGGCGATCGGTCAGGGCCAGCGTCTCCTTCGAGCGAACCTTCATCGGGTGCGTCGAGACGCGCGGCTTCTTGGCGGGCGATCGCTTCTTCGCTGCGGCGGGCTTCCTCTTCTTCGCGGCGGGCTTCTTCCTCTTCTTCGCCGCGGGCGTCATCGGGGCGTCTCCGGCGCGACCGGACAGGGGGACGTCTGCGGCACCAGGCGCCAGCTCGTGCCCTCGACCACGACGACGTTCGCGCTCGCGCCAGCGCTCGCTCCCGCGGCGGCGAGCTTCTCCAGCGCCTCTCGCAGGCGTGTGTCCGCAGGCGGCACGCGCGGGCGCCGCCGCGGCGGCGGCGGGGCGGTCACGCAGACGTGGACGCGCGGATGATGGCTCGCGCGCTCGAGCAACACGAGCGCGTCGTCGACCCACGCCGCCGAGTCGACGACCGGCGGCGCCACCTCGACCAGCGTCTCCTCGACGAGCTCGGGCGTGACGTCGACGGTCACGGCCTTCACGAGGAGCTCGCGACCGGCGGACCCGAGCTCCGGTCCGAGATGCGTGATGCGCGCCTGCGGCGGCGGTCCGTCGGTCGTCCACACCGCGAGGAGCTCACCGCCGTGCTCGGCCGGCCATGCCGTCCGGATGCGCGCCTCGAGCGGTGGCGGCGGCTCCGGCTCCGGCTCCGGCGGCGGCGCCAGCATCCGCGGCACCTCGTCGAGCCGGGCCGACAGCGCCGATACGGCCGTGGCGTCCGGCACGGCCCACACCGCGACCCGGGCGCTCGGCTTGCCCAGCGCCGCGAGCTCGCCGCGCAGCGTGGCCTCGAGCCCACGCGCGACCGCCGGGTCGCCGACCAGGACCACCCGGAGCTCGATCGGGCGCGCGCGCAGATCCAGGGAGTACTCCATCACCCGATCGCCGGCGCTGCGCTCGAGGATCGTCGCGACCCGCTGGCGGATCGCGGTGCGCTGGGTCATCTCGTTCACCGCCTCGAGCAGCGGATAGCCGATCGCGCCGAGCAGCAGGAGCGGCAGCACCAGCCGCGACACCAGGCCGAGGCGCCGGCTCTGGCTCGCGACCGCGAAGCCGAACCGCGCCGCCGTCCCGAACCGCTCGTCGTCGTCGACCGCGCGCTCGAGCTCACCGATGTTGGACTGGCCGAACCCGACGATGACGAAGACGGCGCTCGCCACCGTGATGATGCCGGTGATGTTGGCGGTGAACAGGAGCCCGGCGCCGGTCGCCATCTCCCAGTCGCCGACGCTGAGCCCGTACCCGGCGGTGCACAGGGGCGGAACCAGCGAGATGCCGATGCTGGTACCCGCCGCCGTCGTGGCGACGGAGTTGTTCGAGACGATCACCGCGTAGGCGCCGGCCACCGCGCACGCGGCGGCGACCGCCAGGTCGAGGAGCGTCGGGGCCATGCGCGCGACCAGCTCCGGCGTCGGATCGTGGAACGGCAGCATCGCGGTGAAGGCGGCCGACGCGCCCACGGAGAGCGCGATGCTGGCCACCGCGCGCTGCCCGGTGCGGAACGCCAGCGGCGGCGAGCCGGTCGCGAGCCCCATCGCCAGCTCCACGATGGGCCGCATGAGCGGCGCGATGAGCATGGCGCCGATCACGACGGCGGTGCTGTTCAGCGCGAGGCCGAGGGTCGCGAGCACCACGGAGATGAGGAGCTGGAGCCAGTAGCCGGTCGCGTCACCGCTCGGCGGGTGGAGCATCCCGCGCACGATCGACGACCGCTGCCCGGGATCCAGCCCCATGAGCCTCGCCACGCGATCCTGGGCCCGGATGACGACCTGCTTCATGCGCCCGCGGTTCTAACCCATCGCGGCCGCCCACACGCACTCCGATCGCGCACCTCCAGGCTTTTCGTCGGCGGTCGATTCACGGTCGTGATGGTTCAGGTGGTCGAAGGTTCCCTGTCCACGCGGCGTCGCATCCTCTTCGTCGACGACGAGCAGCACGTGCTCGACGGCCTGCAGAACCTCCTGCGCAAGCAGCGGCGCGAGTGGGACATGTCGTTCGCGCTCGGTGGGGCCTCGGCGCTCGCCGCGTTCGCCGAGGCGCCGTTCGACATCGTCGTCGCCGACATGCGGATGCCGGGGATGGACGGCGCGCAGCTCCTGTCCGAGATCCGCGACGCCTACCCGGCGACCGCGCGCATCGTGCTGAGCGGTCACGCCGAGCGTGAGTCGGTGACGCGCGCGCTGGCGGTGGCCCATCAGTTCCTGACCAAGCCATGCGACCCGGACCTGCTGCGACGAGTCGTCGCACGCGTCTGCGGCCTCCAGTCCCTCCTGTTCGACCCGCGCATGCGGGAGCTCATCGGCCGGATCGACCGCCTGCCGTCGGTTCCGCAGGTCTACGTCGAGCTGATCGACGCGCTCGTGAACGAGTCGGGGACGACGGCCCAGATCGCGGCCATCATCGAACGCGATCCGGCGATGACGGCCAAGGTGTTGCAGCTGGTCAACTCCTCGTACTTCGGCCTGGCGCGCCGGGTCTCGTCGATCAGCGAGGCGGTGGGCTACCTCGGCAGCGATCTCCTGCGCAGCCTGGCGCTCACGGCCCAGGTGTTCGTCCAGGTCCAGACGACGACGCCGGCGGGCGTGTCGCTGGAACGCCTGCAGGAACAGGCGCTCCTCGGTAGCCGGCTGGCGCGGGCGCTCCTGAGCACCGATCTCGCGCGCGCCAACGACGCCTTCACCAGCGCCCTGGTACGCGACCTGGGATCGATGGTGCTCGCGCTCGGCATCCCGGCGGACTACGGCCGCGTGGTCGCGGCCGCCGGCGCCGAACCCCTCCACGTGACCGAGACCCGCGAGCTGGGCGTGAGTCACGCCGAGGTCGGGGCCTACCTGCTCGGCGTGTGGGGCTTGCCGCCGACGATCGTCGAGGCGGTCGCCCACCACCACGAGCCGGCGACCGTCGACCACGACGATCGCGCCGTCCTCGACGCGGTCCACGTCGCCGCCGAGGTCGCCGACGCGGTGATCGAGGGGCGCGCGCCCCGCATCGTCGCCGCGCTGAAGGACCGACTCGACGGCCCGCACGGCTGGGCGGCGCTGATCGCACGCGAGCTGGAACGACTCGACCTCGGATCCGTGGAGCTATAGGAGCGCCTCGTGGACAAACCCCTCATCCTGTGTGTCGACGACGAGCCCCAGGTGCTGGAGGGCATCCAGGCCAACCTGCGCCGCCGCTTCGACGTCCGCGTCGCCGCAGGTGGTCCTCCTGCGCTGGCGCTGCTCGAGTCCGGGCTGTCGCCCGTCGCGATCATGAGCGACATGCGCATGCCGGGGATGGACGGCGCGACCTTCCTGGCGAGGGCGCGGAGCGTCGCGCCCGAAGCGGTGCGCCTCCTCCTCACCGGCCAGACCGACCTGAGCGCGGCGGTGGCTGCGGTGAACGAAGGGCAGATCTTCCGCTTCCTCACCAAGCCGTGCCCGCCGCCGGCGCTGATGGCGGCGCTCGACGCGGCCGTGGCGCAGCACCGGCTCATCACCGCCGAGCGGGTCCTCCTCCAGGAGACGTTGCACGGCTGCGTCCAGACGCTGATCGACGTCCTGTCGATGACCAACCCGGTCGCGTTCGGCCGCGCGACCCGCATCAAGCGCCGGGTCAGCGAGCTGCTCGACCGGCTCGCGCCCGCCGAGCGGTGGCACATCGAGGTGGCGGCGATGCTGTCGCAGCTCGCGGCCATCACGCTGCCGCCCGAGACCGCCGAGAAGCTGTACTTCGGCCAGCTGCTCGACCCCGAGGAGCACAAGATGGTCGCGAGGCTGCCGGCGGTGACCGAGCAGCTCCTCGGACACATCCCTCGGCTCGAGAGCGTGCGCGCCATCCTGGCCAGCTACCCGCGGTCCCCGCTGCGAGGCGCGGTCGATCCGGCGCGGGCGTCGATCGAGCTCGGCGCCGCGGTGCTGCGAGTCGCGATCGACTCCGACGCCCTCGAGGCGCAGGGCTCGTCGCTCGACGTGGCGCTCGAGAGCCTGCGCTCCCGCGGCGAACGCTACGACCCCGCGGTGCTCGACGCGCTCGCGACCGAGCTGGACGCGCGCCATGCGCTGGTGGTGAAAGAGGTCCCGCTGGCCGGGCTGCGCGCCGGCATGATGCTGGTCGAGGACCTCGCCCGCCGCGACGGCATGCTGGTGCTCGCGCGCGGCGTGGAGCTCACGATCAGCGCCCTGAGCCGTCTCCAGAACTTCCAGCCGGGGAGCATCCGGGAACCGATCCGGGTGTCCTGGCGCACGGGCGCCCTGGCGGCGGCGGTGGGACGCTGAGCCATGCCGATCCCGGCTGCGCACGCACGCGAGGCGGACGAACTGGAGCGTGTGCCACCGACTTCCGCGCGCGGCGCTGCGACGCCCTGGCGATCGAGCGTGTTCACCAAGGTGCTCGCGTCGAGCGCGCTCGGGGCGGCCGGCCTGGTGATCCTCGTCGCCACCATCCTGCTCCGCCACCAGATGGCGGAGCGCGAGGCCGCGATGGTGGCGCGCGCGGTCAGCCTCTCCGACGCGCTCTCCCACCAGCTCCGGTCGGCGATGCCGTCGGGCGATCCGGCGCAGGCGCGCGAGCTGCTCGAACCGTTCGCGGGCCTGCCCGACACCGCGGGCGTCTGGCTGTTCGACGAGCGCGGCAACCTGATCTACCAGAGCGGCCCGTCCAGCGCGGAGCCACGGCACGCGTGGCGCGGCGTGACGTCCATCGAGACCATGGCCCGGGAGGATCGGATCTCCGTGATCGCGCCGGTGGCGTGGCACGACGGGCCGCCAGGCGAGCTGGTGACGGAGCTCACGACGACCCGGCTGCGCGCGAGCCTGCGCGACGGCGTCTGGTGGGCCGTCGTGGTCGGCGGCGCCGGCGTCCTCGTCGCCCTGGCGCTGGCATGGCTCCTGACCCGGCACCTGGTCCGCCGCCTGCGTACGATCGCCGACGCCGCGAGCGCGATCGCGGGCGGGGATCGTACCCGAACGATCGCCTTCGACCGCAGTCAGGACGAGATCGGGGTGCTGTCGCGCACGTTCAAGACGATGGTCCGCCGGATCGCGCGCGAGCAGCACTCCTTCGAGCTGGCGATCGATCACCTCCGCGCGACGGACCTGGCGCTGGCCGAGGCCAACCGCGATCTCGAGCGGCGCGTCGCCCAGCGCACGACGGCGCTGGTCGACGCCAACCGCCGCCTGGAGGAGCAGATGGCCGAGCGCACCCGCATCGAGCTGGAGCTGCGCCAGGCCCAGAAGCTGGAGTCCGTGGGTCGGCTCGCCGCGGGCGTGGCGCACGAGATCAACACCCCGATCCAGTTCGTGTCCGACAGCGTCGTGTTCTTGCAGAGCGCCGTGGCCGACCTGGACGGCCTCGTCGGCGCCTACCGCAACGTGTGCGGCGCGGTGACCCGAGGCGAGCGCACTCCCGACGACGCGGCGGAGGAGCTGCGCCGCGCGGATGAGGAGGCCGACGCCGACTACCTGCTCGAGCAGATGCCGCGGGCCGTGGAGCGATCGCTCGAGGGGCTCGGCCGGGTCGCGACCATCGTCCGCTCGCTCAAGGAGTTCGCCCACCCGGAGCGCAAGGAGAAGGCCTGGGCCGACCTCAATCGTGGGATCCTGTCGACGCTCACGATCGCCCGCAACGAGTACAAGTACATCGCCGAGCTCGACACGCAGCTGGGCGAGCTCCCCGAGGTGTTCTGCCACCTCGGCGAGCTCAACCAGGTGATCCTCAACCTCGTGATCAACGCGGCCCACGCCATCGCCGACGCCAACGCCGGCAGCGAGAAGCTGGGGACGATCCAGGTCTCGACCCGGCGGGACGGCGAGCACGTCGAGATCGCGGTGCGCGACTCCGGCACCGGGATCCCCGCGGAGATCCGGGAGAAGATCTTCGACCCGTTCTTCACCACCAAGGAGGTCGGCAAGGGCACGGGGCAGGGCCTCGCGATCGTGCACTCGGTCGTCGTGGAGAAGCACGGCGGCTCGATCCACCTGGACAGCACCGTCGGCAAGGGAACCACCTTCACCCTGCGTATCCCGATCCACGGCACCGACGCCGCCGTGGCCCGGCGGACGCTCCAGCTCGTACCCATGGCGATGCCCGCCGCCAGCTGACCTGACCGCGCGCGCGCCGCGCGGGCACCACGCGCTACTCGAGACGGTTCCGGGCGCGTTCGATCATGCGGAGGATGGCCGGGTGGCGGACCGTCCGCTCGCGCGTGATGGCGTGGTAGCGCTCGCGCAGGCCGTCCAGGGTGCCGACGCGGCGGGCGCCCTCGACGTCCTCGATCTCGGCGGCGAGGGCCGAGCGCACCGGGAAGAGGCCGTGGCCCCGCATGCCGAAGGCGCGCAGGGTGCCGGCGTCGTCGATCTCGCCGATCACGTCGACGTGGATCTCGCGATCACCGAGCCACTGATCCAGCTGGCGGCGGAGGGCGCTGCCGGCGCGAGGCAGGAGCATCGGCGCCCCCTGGAGCGACTCCGGGAACTTCCCGCGGCGCTCGCGCGCGAGCTTGCCCGCCGCGTACAGGAGGAGGCCGGACTCCCCGAGCTGGTGGGCGTGCAGCCGCAGCGGCGAACCCTGCGGCGGGGGCTGGTCGGCGATCACGACCTGCAGGCGCCCGGCGGCCAGCGACTCGAGCAGGCGCTCGAACGAGCCGTGCTGCAGCTCGACCGTCGTGTTGCGATCGAGCGCCCCCTCCACCAGGCGGCACGCGATGGTCTTGGGCAGCGACCCGAGCACGCCCACGCGCAGGGTCAGGCGCCCGCCCGTCGTGCCTCGCTCGGCGAGGTCGCGCAGGTCACGGCCCAGGCGAAAGATCTCGGCGGCGCGGGCGCGCACCTCCTCGCCGAACGGCGTGATGACGAGGCCACGTCCGCGCCGCTCGAAGAGGTGGCCGCCGAGCGCGTCCTCGAGCGCGCGCAGCTGAACCGACAGCGTCGAGTGCGTGACGTGCATGCGCGCGGCGGCGGCCGAGAGGCTGCCGGCCTCGGCGATCATCCAGAACGCGTACAGGTGGTGGAAGTTGAGCCCGGCGAACATTGTCGATGTTTCTAACATATCACGTCGATATTTCGCCATGGACTACATATGCGAAATGCTTAGGATGGAGGCCATGCAACTCACCACGGCCTCCCTCTCGCCCCGCCCGACCGACAGGGACCGTTGCAGGTCCCGGCACGACGCACGGGGACCCGGGAAGGTGGTGCTCTTGCTAGACCATCGATCGGGAGTCTGTATCCCGGTCACGCGTGCCGCCCGCCTGTGTGACGTGCTCGGAGCCGACCTCCACGCGGTGCTCGCTCTCCCCCGCAAGGACGAGAGCCTGTTCCGCGCTCAGGTCTCGTACCTCGCCCGGCTGCTCGAAGCGGTTCGACCGCAGCGCGGCCACGAGCTCGAGGTCGTGCACGGCACCCCCGGCGAGGCCGGCGTGGCCGCCGCGCGCGAGCGCGACCCGGAGATGGTCGTGGTCGACGCGGGCGTCGGAGGGAGGGAGGCCTGTCGCATCGTCGATGACGTCGGGGCTCCCCTCTTCGTCGCCCGCGATCCGCGGGCGATGGGGGAGATGATCGCCGCGAGTGATCTCATCCCCCATCGCCTGCCCGTCCTCTCGATCACGCGCGACTACGCCCGGGCGCTCGAGCGGCCGATGACCGCGTTCCACAACGCCTCCCCGACGGACCCGCTGGCGACGACCGAGCGCCGGTTGAAGCGCCTCTTCGGGTTCGCGCGTGAGGCGCACGCGGCCGACGCTGTCGTCGCGCAGGGGGCCAGCACGCTCGAGTCCCTGCTCTCGCTCGCGCACGAGCGCGACGCCGACGTGGTCGCGGTCGGACATCGGCCGTGCACCTGGATGTCGCGCCTCGTCGGCAAGCGCCTCGCCGAGCGCGTCGTCAGGCGCTGCCAGCGGAGCGTGATGGTGGTCCCGATCGACGAGCCGAACTGACCTCGTTCGAGCTCAACCGTTCGCGGCCACCACGGCGGCCAGCCGCGCGAGCAGGAGGTCGGTGTCGACCGGCTTGACGAGGTGGTCGTCGAACCCCGCCGCCCGCGTCCGTTCGCGGTCGGCGGCGAGGCCGTATCCGGTCACGGCGACGAGGTAGATGGGCTCGACCGAGCGGCGCCGGATCTCGCGGGCGAGCTCGAACCCGTCCATCTCCGGCAGCCCGAGGTCGAGGAGCGCGACGGCGGCGCCGCGCTCCGCGAGCAGCTCGAGCGCCGCGTGTGCGTGTCCGGCCACCCGCACGTCGTGCCCGTGCAGGCGCAAGAGATCTCCCAGGAGCTCGGCGGCGTCGCGGTTGTCGTCGACGATCACCACGCTGGTCGTCCGCCTCGTGCTCGCCGGCGCGGCGGGGGCGTCCTTCGTCGTCGCCTCGGCCGCGGCGCGCGGCAACGTCACCCGGAACGTCGCGCCGGTCCCCAGCCCATCGCTGTGCGCCGCCACCCGGCCACCATGCAAGGCGACGACGCTCGCCACGATGGCGAGGCCGAGGCCGAGGCCGCCGCGCTGGCGAGCCAGCTCCTGCGGCCCCTGCACGAACAGCTCGAAGACCTTCGGCAGGACCTCGGCCGGGATCCCCGCGCCGCGGTCGATCACGGCGACCTCGACCTCGGACGACGTGGCCGCGACGCTGACCGTCACGCGCTCGCGCTCGGCGGAGAACTTGGCGGCGTTCGAGAGGAGGTTGCCGATCACCTGCACGAGGCGCACGCGGTCGGCGTCGACGACGAGCGGCCGCGTGGGTGCGTCGAGCTCGATCGAGATCCCGCGCGCCACCAGCCCGGGGCGGGTGGCATCGATCGCCGCCTCGACCACCTCGACGAGATCGAGCCGCTCGGGGACCAGCGCGATCTTGCCGTGCGCGATGCGCGAGATGTCCAGCAGATCGTCGACGAGCCTGACCATGTGATCGACCTGACGGCGGATCGCGTCGCGTTCGCGACGGAAGGTCGACGGATCGCGGGCGTCCATCACGTGCAGCGCGCTCACGATGGGCGCGAGCGGGTTGCGCAGCTCGTGGCCCAGGATCGCGAGGAACTCGTCCTTCGCCCGGTTCGCGGTCTCGGCCTCGCGCCGGGCCCGGGCGGCCGCCTCGAGGAGCTCACGCCGCTCGGTGACGTCGAAGGTCGCGCCGACCATGCGGGTGGGCGCGCCCTGCGCGTCGCGGTACACCTCGGCGCGCGTCGCGAGCCAGTGCACGCTGCCGTCAGGAAACGGGACCCGGAACTCGACGACGTACGGCTCGGCGGTGCCGGCGAGCGCGGCGCCGATCGCCGCCTGCACGTGGGCGCGGTCCTCGGGGTGGATGAGCGCGGCGAAGTCGGCGACGTGACCGCCGAACTGCTCGCGCGTGACGCCATGCAGATCGTAGACGCGATCCGACCATTCGACGCGATCGCTGGCGACGTCCCAGTCCCAGACGCCGAGCTTGCCCGCGTCCATGCCCACGCGGAGACGCTCCTCGCTCGCGCGCAGCGCGGCGATGACCTGGCGCTGCTGTTCCGCCATCCGGACGTTGGCGACGACGGGCGCGGCGAGGGACGCGAGCTCGATCGCGAACGCGAGCTCGTCCTCGCCGTACCGCCGCCCCGAGGTGCCGTAGAACAACGTCAGCGCGCCGAGCAGCTCGCCCTGGTAGCGCATCGGCACGCTGATCATCGACGTGAACGCGAGCTCGCGGAGCACGCGCAGGTGCCCTTCATCGGCCGCGATGGTCCGGTACCACGCGTCATCGACCACCGCGTGGACGACGGCCTGTCCCGTCGACAGGGCGCACAGGTTCACGTCCGTGCGCTCCTGCCGGGCCCACTGCGTCGGTCGCAGGATGGCCTCGACGCGTTCGTCCTGGAACGCGCGCGCGGTGCGTCGCACCGAGCCGCCGACGTCGAGGTCGAAGAAGCCGAAGTCACCGAGCGCCGGCAGGAACGCCGCGATCGTGTGCGCCATCGTCTCGTCGAAGGAGTGCGACGACGCGAGGAGCGCGATCGCACGCCGGATCACGGCGAGCTGGTCGGCGGGCGCGAGCATGACGAACGTCAGCGCTCCTTGCGGTAGAGGCGGGTCGCCGTCGGCACCGCGATGGCGAGGATGATGGCCGTCGAGATCAGCACGCGCACGACGTCGTCGCCGGCGGGGTGGCCGTGCATCAGCTTGCGCGAGGCGCTGGCCAGGAACGTGACCGGGTTGTTGCCGACCGCCGTCTGCAGCCAGCCGGGCATGGTCGACAGCCCGACGAAGATGTCGCTCGCGAAGGTGAGCGGCATGAGGAAGACGAAGCTCGTCGTCATCACCGACTCCGGCGTGCGCACGAGCATGCCGATGATGATCCACAGCCAGGACAGGGCGAACGCGAAGACCAGCACGAGCCCGACCGCCGCCAGCACGCCGAGCGCGCCGCCGTCGGGGCGGAAGCCGAGCAGGAACCCGATGATCAGGATGAGCGCGGTCGCCACCGAGTAGCGGAACAGATCGCCGAGCAGCGCCCCGAGCAGCGGCGACGGCTGCCAGATCGGCAGCGAGCGGAAGCGGTCGTAGAGCCCCTTCTGGATGTCGGTGTTGAGCCCGACCCCGGTGTAGACGGTGATGAAGACGATCGTCTGCACGACGATGCCGGGGAGCAGGTACTGGATGTACTCGCGCGGCGAGCCGGCGAGCGCGCCGCCGAAGATGTACGTGAAGAGCAGCGTGAACATGATCGGCGTGACCGTCACGTCGAACAGCTGGAAGGGCACGTGCTTGATCTTGAGCATCGCCCGCCACGCCAGGGTGATGACCGTCGACAGGGACGACGCCGGCTGCGGGCGCACCTGACGGGCGAGCAGCTCGTGGGTGCGTTCGCCGGTGGGGAGCGCATCGTTGCTCACGGCGTGGCCTCCGGCGCCGGGCTCTCGGCGGGCTTGCCGGTGAGCGCGAGGAAGACCTCGTCGAGGCTCGGGTCGCCGACCGCGAGCTGCGCGACCTCGACGCCGGCGTCGCCCAGCGCGGAGAGCACCGCCGCCGCCTGCGCCGGGCTGGCGACGCGCGCGGTCACCTCGAGCGGCTGCTGCGCGGGGAACACGCCGTCGCCCAGCACGCGCTCGACGAGCTCGAGGGCGCGTGGCCGCTGCGCGGCGTCGGCGAGCCGCACCCGCAGCGTGTTGGCGCCGATCGACGCCTTCAGCTCGCGGCTCGTCCCCTCGGCGATCACCCGGCCGTGATCGATCACGGCCATGCGCTCGGCGAGCTGGTCGGCCTCGTCGAGGTACTGCGTCGTGAGCAGCACGGTCGTGCCTTCGGCGGCGATGCGGCGCACGAGCTCCCAGACCTGGTTGCGGCTACGCGGATCGAGGCCGGTGGTCGGCTCGTCGAGGAACAGCACGTCCGGGATCGCGACGAGGCTGGCGCCGATGTCGAGGCGCCGGCGCATGCCGCCCGAGTAGGTGCGGGCCTGGCGGTCGCCGGCCTCGGCGAGGCCGAACACCTCGAGGAGATCGCTCGCGCGCTGCCGCGCGTCGGCCCACGTGAGGCCGAGCAGACGCCCGACGAGGACGAGGTTCTCGCGCCCGGTCAGGTCCTCGTCGACCGACGCGTACTGCCCGGTCAGGCTCACCTTGCGGCGCACGGCGCGGGCGTCACGCACGACGTCGTGGCCGAGGACCGTGGCCGCGCCGCCGCTCGGCCGCAGGAGCGTCGCGAGGATGCGGACGATGGTCGTCTTGCCGGCGCCGTTCGGCCCGAGCAGGCCGTACACGCTGCCCTTGCGGATCGCGAGATCCACGCCGCGCAGCGCGTGGGTCTCGCCGAAGCTCTTGGCGAGCCCTGCGGTCTCGATCGCGTTGGTCATGCGAGTCCCGCCGCAGCTTACGCGGAGTTCTCCCCGGGGGCGAGCCGCCGACCCCGGCAGACGCAGGTAGTTGCGGCGGGCGCCGAGATCGGCTTCGATCGCGGGTACTGCGCCCGCGAACCACCATCGCCGTCGTCGTCGTCGGGCTCGTGACCGTGGGGACGATCGCGTTCATGCTCCTGCGCGACCGTGCGCCCGCGCGAGCCCGGGCGCCGGCGACGACGCGCCCGCGCGCCCACGCGCCAGGCGGCGTCGACGTGAACGCATACCGCGCGAGCTATCGCGAGCGGCTTGAGCGCGCCCGGCAGGTCGTGGCGCGGCGACGCGCGGCGCGCGCGGCGACCGGGGCGGCGGTCTCGCGTGACGCGGCGGCCGGGCGCGCCCACATCGTGCACCAGTTGATGGAGCCGCAGTGCATCCTCGGTCCGGCGGCGCTGTGCGAGGCGATCGCCGAGGCGGTGCTCGATTGCGCCGATGGTGATGGACAGGCGTGTCTCGCCGTGGCGCAGTACCTCGCCGACACGCCGCCGCGCCCGCTCGTCGCGCTCGCCTTCCTCCACTACGCATGCGAGGCCGGCGAAGCGGACGGCTGCCGCCGCATGCAGGAGGTGAAGGAGCCGACCGACGCGCCGTGCGCCGACGACCCGTTCCGGTGCGGATGGGGCGCGTTCCAGAGCCGCGACCTCGGGCGCCTCGACGAAGCATGCACGCACGGCGTGGCCGACGCGTGCGCGTCGCTCAACACCACCCACGACGACGCCGACGATCTGGTCCGATCGCGCTCGTACCTCGAGGCCGGGTGTCAGCTCGGCAACCCGATGGCGTGCGAGGAGCTCGGCCGCCGGCTGGATCCGGCGTGCCGACCGGAGCGTCGGCTCTCGGACGACGGCCAGCCCATGTACTTCCCGTGCTTCCCGCCGGATCCGGCCCAGGCGGCCGAGGCCCGCGCGATCGCGTGCGAGGCAGGCTTCGAGGAGGCCTGCGCCTCCCGCTGAGGCCTCTCCTCGGCTGCATACACGAGACATATCAACACCCTGACCCTCGGTGAGATCGGTCGGCTGCGACCGGCGTAAGCGATCGGCGAACGGCTGTGAGGGACGCGCCGAGGGGCCGCGCCTCGGCGGCGTGTAATTTCCGAGAGATGCGAACGACCTGGGCCGTCCTTCTCCTCTCGCTGGTTCCGGCGATCGCGGCCGCCGACGTCTGGCAGGACCGCGTGATCCCGTGCGAGCCGAACAAGCCGGGCATCGCCGCGCTGACGAGCTCGTCGCGGATCCTCTACGTCAGCGACTGCAAGCCCAACGGCTGCGCCGTGACGCGCTCGAGCCAGGACAGCGCGCTCAACAACACGTCGTCGATCGCGTCGGCCAACACGCGGATGAACGCGTACATGCACAGCGACGAGCACTTCGCCCAGGTGATGGAGTGCGTGCGCAGGACGATGGCGCCGTTCGACATCCAGGTCGTCACCGAGGATCCGGGGCCGATGGTGCCGCACTTCGAGGTGATGACGGCGGGCACGTCGTTCGAGCTCAACCCCAACATCGAAGGTGCCGGCGGCATCGCGCCGTTCATCAACTGCTCGGCGAACCGCAACAACGTGCTGTCGTTCGTGTTCGCGAACCAGACGAGCAACATCGACTACCTGTGCACGGCGATCGTGCACGAGGCCGGTCACACCTACGGGCTCTCGCACACGCTGCACGCCCCCGATCCGATGTCGTACAAGGAGCTCGGCGCGTACCAGAAGGATTGGCAGAACGCGGCGCAGACCTGCGGCACCGAGGATTCGAGCCCGCAGCGCTGCAGCTGCTTCTCCGGCCAGCAGAACACGTTCCGCGCGCTGCGCGAGACCTTCGGGCTCAACCCCGAGCTCGCGCCGGCGACGATGGTCATCTCGACGCCGGCCGACGGCGCCTACGTCAAGGCGGGCTTCCCGATCCAGGCGCGCTTCGAGACGCCGCTCGACTGGCTCAGCGCGGGCATGTCGATGGACGGCGGTCCGGTGCAGGCGGCGGACAACGGGTTCCTCGCGTGGAACGCGTCCGCGACGATCGCGCCGGGCCCGCACACGATCACGGTATCTGGCGTCGACTTCGCCGACCGCACCGCGAGCCAGACCGTCAACGTGACCGTGCTCGCCTCGTGCGCCGACGGCGCGGCGTGCCCGTCGGGGACCGCGTGCCTCGGCGGCACGTGCCTCCCGGGCGCGGACGTCCCCGGCGGGCTGGGCGCCAGCTGCAACACCCACGAGGAGTGCATCTCCGGCTCGTGCGCGAGCGACGGCGACACCAACCTGTGCTCCGGAGCGTGCGATCCGGGCAACACCTGCCCCGAGGGCTTCGCGTGCAACAACAACGTGTGCTGGCCCCCCACCGACGGCGGCTGCAACGCCGGCGGCAGTGGTCCCGCGACCGCGCTCCTCGGCCTCGCCGGCCTGCTCGCCGTGCGCCGCCGCCGCCGCCGCTGACGCGTTGTCGCGCACCGCGTGGCGGCGTCTTGCCGGGGAACCTCACCCATGCACCATCTGCACCATGCGGCGGGCGAAGCGTGCGCGTCGTCACGTGCACGGCTTGCACGGGCGCGACGGACGCGGCGTGAAGTCCGTGGGCTTGCCGCGCGCGTCGATCGCGATCTCGCAGCACCGGTCGAACAGCTCGCGCAGTCGCGCGCGGCCGCGTTGCACCCGTGACTTCATGCCCGACACCGAGACGCCGACCATCTCGGCGGCCTCCTTCGCGGTCCGGCCCTCCAGCTCGACGAGCGTGATCGCCTCGCGGTACGGCGACGGGAGCTGCGCGACGAACACCGAGACGCACCCGGCGAGCTCCCGCGCCGCCTCCCGGTCGTCATCCTCCGCGTGCTCGACGGCGGGCTCGTCGCGCGCGTCGTCGTCCGCGACCGGGTGACGCGCCCGGGAGCGCATGTGCTCGGCGACCGCGCTGCGCGCGATCTGGAAGAGCCAGGACGTGAACCGGTCCTCGTCGCGCAGCAGGGGAAGCCCGCGCTGCACGCGGACGAACACGTCCTGCAGGACGTCGTCGATCTCCGCGGGAGACACGCGCCGCGCGACGAACGGTCGCAGCCGCGCCGCAACGTCTTGCCACGGTGCGGGCGACTGGGTCATGGGCAGCAGCCAGGCGCAGGCCTCGCGGTGCCGCGACGCGCCTCGATCGTGGCCGACGCGATGTACCGCGACGCGCCTTCGAGCCACGAGTCCACGATCTCGGCCGAGCGCGGCGCGACCGTGACCTCGATCGACTCGAAGCCCGCCTGGTAGAGCATGCGCTTCACGTCGTCGAGCAGCGCCGCCCCGCCGACGCAGCCCGCGATCGCCGCGGCCCCGGTGCGCAACTCCTCGGGGATCGGCGCGATCGCGACGACGTCGCTGATCGCGAGCCGACCCCCGACGCGCAGCACCCGGAACGCCTCGTCGAACACGGCCTGCTTCTCGGGCGACAGGTTGATCACGCAGTTCGACATGATCACGTCGACGGTCCCATCGGCCACCGGCAGGTGCTCGATCTCCCCCAGCCGGAACTCCACGTTCCGGCTCTCCAGCTTGCGCGCGTTGGTGCGGGCGCGGTCGATCATCTCCGGCGTCATGTCGACGCCGATCACCTTGCCGGTGGGCCCCACCGCCCGGGCGGCGAGGAACGCGTCGAAGCCACCGCCGGAGCCGAGATCGAGCACGGTCTCGCCCGGGCGCAGCGACGCGATCGCGGTCGGGTTGCCGCAGCCGAGCCCGAGGTCGGCGCCGTCTCCGACGGTGGCCATGTCCGCCTCGCTGTACCCCAGCATCCTCGACTGATCGCTCGGCACCGCGCCGCAGCAGCCCGGCGCGCAGCCGGCGCTCCCGGTCGAGACCTTGGCGTAGTGGTCGCGCACGAGGTTGCGGGTCTCATCAGCAATCGCTTCACTCATCTTCGTCTACCTCCTGGTAGGAGAGACGGCCTTCGATCCCGAAGGACGCAGGAAATCGCGATCGCCGGCACCCTCGTTCCACGGGACCGCTGCGAGATTGTCACGTAGAGTACCCGGATGGGGAAACTTCGGGTGAACGTGTGGGCCGCGGCGGCTACCGCGCTCGTGGTGTGCGCCTGTGGTGACGACGGCGGAACGACGCCGCCGGTCGACGAGAGCGCACCGCTGTTCGAGCCGACGCGCCTGCTCGAGATCTCGATCGAGGTGGCGCCCGCCGACTGGGACACGATCCGCGTCGAGCACGCCGACCTGTTCGGGCGGCTCCTGACGGCATGCCCGGGGCCGCTGCCGCCGGACCCGTTCACCGTGGTGCCAGCCACCGTCACGATCGACGGCGAGCGCATCGAGAACGTGGGCCTGCGCAAGAAGGGCTTCCTGGGCTCCGCGAGCCGCACCCGCCCGTCGCTCAAGCTGAGCTTCGACGAGTACGATCCGGCGCGCGAGTACCGCGGGCTCGAACGGCTGACGCTCAACAACAACCAGCAGGACGACTCGCTCGTCGACACCTGCCTCGCGTACCGCGTGTTCCGCGACGCCGGGGTGCCCGCGCCGCGCTGCAACTGGGCGCGCGTGACCGTGAACGGCGTCGATCTGGGCGTGTACTCGAACGTCGAGTCGGTACGGCGCCGCTATCTCGGCCGCTTCTTCGACGACACCAGCGGCAATCTGTACGAGGGTCAGGTGGCCGACGTCCGGGCGACGTGGGTCGACAACTACGAGGAGAAGTCCGGCAACAGCGGCGACCGCGCCGATCTCGCCGCGCTCGTGACCGCCGCCGCCGCGCCCGAGGCGTCGTTGCTCGCGTCGCTCGAGCCCGTCCTCGACGTCGACGCGTTCCTGACCTTCTGGACCACCGAGGTCCTCGTCGGCCACTGGGACGGCTACGGCGGGAACCGCAACAACCACTACCTCTATCGCGATCCGTCGACGGGCAAGTTCCGCTTCCTCCCCTGGGGCCCGGACTCGGCGTTCGGCGATCCCAATCCCTTCCTGGCGACTGCGCCGCCGCCGTCCCTGTGGGCCAACAACGTCCTGGCGTCGCGCCTGCACGCGCTCCCCGAGATCCGCCAGCGCTACCGCGAACGCATGCAGTCGCTGCTCGCCACCGCGTGGAACGAGGCCGCCCTCGTCGCGGAGGTCGACCGCGCCGCCGCGATGTTCGCGCCCTACGTCCACGTCCGCGCCGACGCGCACCAGACCGCGCTCGCCGACGTGCGCAACTTCATCATGACCCAGCGCCAGACGCTCGAGGCGGATCTCGCGACCGACCCGCGCTGGACGACGCCGCTGCCCGACAGCTACTGCGTGCGCATCGCGGGCACCGCCCGCGGCACGTTCTCGGCGGCGCACGCGGCCTTCCCGCCCGCCAACCCGTTCGGGGGAAGCGGCACCTTCGAGCTCACGCTCGAGGGTCAGAGCGTCGCGTTCCAGAACGTGTCCGCCGCCGCCGGCCCCGACAACGATCCGAGTCAGCCGCGCATGGCGGCCGCCGCCTATGGCCTCACGTCGAACGGCGATCTCATCCTGCCGGTCCTGCTCGTCGACCCCGAGCTGTACGCCGTGCGCGCCCTCGACGTCGACGGCTACGACGTCTTCGGCATCCTCCTCCAGACCAACATCAACACCGGCGGCCCCATCCAGACCCTGGGCTTCCTGCAAGGCACGATGACGCTCACCGCGGCGCCGTCCACCGACGGCGAGATCGTGACCGGCAGCTTCGACCTCGAGATCATCCGCGCGTCGAACTGACGCGCGGCGGGGGCTTGGCCCAGGTGCCTGGAGCAGCGTCTACAGGTTCTGGATGTCGTCATCCACGCGCGCAGCTCCCATCGAGGCCGACGACTGACCGCGGCAGTCGAAACAGCCAGTGCGCGCGACGCGGGTTGCCCTCGGGGATCATCGGGTGCTCGAAGTCGGCGCTCGGATCGCGCCGCATCCCCAGCTTGGTCATCACCCGCTGCGAGCGCAGGTTGTCGGGCACGACCATCGCGATGATCTCGTCGAGCTCGAGGTGCGCGAAGCCCCACGCGATCGACGCGCGGGCGGCCTCCGTCGCGTAGCCCGCGCCCCACGCGGTCCGCGCGAGTCGCCAGCCCACCTCGACCCCGGGCATGAACGACGGGCGCTGGATCCCGGTGAACCCGATGAACGGCGCCCCTCCGATGACCTCGACGGCCCACAGGCCGAAGCCAGCGCGGGTGAAGTGCGCGCGGATGCGCTCGGCCATCGCGTCGCTCTGCGCGCGCGAGAGAGGCCAGGGAAAGAACTCCATGACCTCGGCATCGGTGTTGAGCGCGGCGAACGGCTCGAGGTCGTCATCGCGCCACGGTCGCAGGATCAGCCGCTCGGTGCGCAGCGTGGGCCAGGCAGGCGAGCTCGCGTCGGTCATGGGCGAAGCGCCTCGCGGACCGCGCGCAGGAGCTGATCCAGGGTGAACGGCTTGCTCAGGAACGCGGTGTCCTCGGGCAGGACGCCGTGCCGGACGATCCCGGTGGACGTGTATCCGGAGACGTAGAGCACGGCGCGGATCCGCTCGCGTTCGCGCAGCTGCGTGGCCAGCTCGTGCCCGTCCATCTGAGGCATCACGACGTCGGTGATCAGCAGATCGACCGGAGCGTCCTGCGCGGTCACGTGCTCCAGCGCCTCGGCGCCGTTCGCGAACGCGACGACGTGGTAGCCGGTGTCCTCGAGGACACGCGTCATCAGCCGGCGCAGCGACGGCTCGTCCTCGACCAGGACGAGCGACTCGTGTCCGCCCGGCGAGGGCCCTGCCTCGTCGGCGACGATCGCCGCGGCCTCGCCGACCTGGGGCAGGTACACCTTCATCGTCGTCCCCTCGCCGGGCTCGGAGCAGGCGACGATGTACCCGCTGGCCTGTTGCACCACGCCGTAGCAGACCGAGAGCCCGAGCCCCACGCCGTGCCCGGCGTCCTTGGTGGTGAAGAACGGCTCGAAGATCTGACCGAGCACGTCGGGTGACATGCCGACGCCGTCGTCGGAGACCGCCAGGAGCACGTACGGACCTGGCGTCGCGTGCAGCTGCGTCGCCGCGTACGTCTCGTCGTGCACTACGCGCGAGGCCTCGATCAGGATCCGCCCCCGTCCGTCGACCGCATCGCGCGCGTTGACCACCAGGTTGATGAGCACCTGCGTGAGCTGCGACGGATCGATGACCACCGACAGCGGTCCGTCTCGCACGACCACGGTGAGCTCGATGCTCTCGTCGATCAACCGGCGCAGCATGCGCTCGGTGTCGCGGACGAGCAGCCCCACCTCGACCTGCTGCGGCCGGATGACCTGCTGGCGGGAGAACGCGAGGAGTTGCGACGTCAGCGCCGCCGCGCGCTGCGCCGCCTGCTCGATCGTCGCCAGATCCTCGACGACGCGCGAGCCGTGCGGCGCGGCCGTCCGCGCGAACGACGTGGACGTCAGGATCACCGCGAGGAGGTTGTTGAAGTCGTGCGCGATGCCTCCGGCCAGCCGGCCGACCGCTTGCATCTTCTGCGCTTGCAGGAGCTGCGACTCGAGCTGACGTTCGCGGGTGACGTCGCTGCAGACGATCCGGATCCGCGTCTGGTCGTCGCTGAGGGACGCGGTCGTGGTGACCTGGATCCCGCCCCGGCGGTCGAGCGTGAGCTCGGGGATGGTGTCGCGCGCCCCCGCGGCGACGTCCCGGAGCGCGCGCTCGGCGACCGCGCGATCACGCTCGACGAACATCGAGACGATGTCGCGGCCCAGGAGCGCGTCGCGCTCGACGCCGACGGCGCGCACGAAGGTGTCATTGACCCGCACGATGCGCAGGGTGCGCGCGTCGACCGAGCACAGGAGCGCGGGCGTCAGGTCGTACGCTTCGCGCGCATCGGTCAGCGATCGCTCGGCCTCGGCACGCATGCCCCGCGCATGATCGAGCTCCTCGGAGAGCATGTTGAGCCCGACGACGAGCGCCGCGACGTCCTCGTCCTGGGACCTCGGCTCGGCGCGCGCGCCTTCCTCGCCGGAGCCGATGCGCATCAGGAGGTCGAGGACCTCGCCGAGCTCGATGCTCATGACGCTCCGGCGAGCAGCCAGGCCCTCGCCTCGTCGAGGTCCGAGAACACGCGCGTGGGATAAGCGGGTCGCGAGACCCGGAGGAAGAAGTTGCCGATCACCGCCGAGACGCTGCCGCCCACGAGGAGCGCGAGCCGGCTGGCGTTCACGGCGACCTCCTGCCCCGCGACGAGCACGCGGGCCTCGCGGTCGGCGCGGCGGACGCCGCGCGCGTCGACGAGCACCGGCGTCCTCCGGCCGGCCGCGAGCCGAGCGTGCGCGTCCAGGATCTTCCGGGCGAGCTCGACGTCGAGGACGGACTGGGGCGCGTGCGTGACCACGAAGATCCCCTTCGCGTCCAACGTGACACGCGCTCCCCCGAGCTCCACGTCATCACTCGACACCAGGCACTTCTTATCACGGTCCCGAGGCCAAGGGCCCCGGAGTCCGCAGCGCCCGCGAGACCTCCGCGGATTCCCGAGCTGCGGGCTCAGCATCACGCCTACGAGGAGCAGGCCTGCCGCGACCGCTCCACCCGTTACGTTCGTGCGAGCGGGGGGACTCGAACCCCCACGCGGTTAAGCACAGGAACCTAAATCCTGCGTGTCTACCAATTCCACCACGCTCGCGTGAGCGACACGGATACCACGAGACGGCGCGGGGCGCGACTCCGTCTCAGAGCGTGGCGTCGGCCTTCGCCTCGTGATGGCGCGCGGCGAACCACTCGAGGAAGACGAGGAGCGCCGCGCCACCGATCATGAGCGCGACCGCGCCGGCGACGTGCGCCGGCTTGTCGGTGATGCCGAGGAGACGCTCGGCGTCGGTGATGGTCGCGTAGTCACCGGGCAGCACGTTCTCGCGCAGGAGCGGCTCGAGGCCGTGCGACGACTCGCGCACGCTGATCACCTGCTTCCACGGCCAGATGATGACGAGGGAGCCGAGGAGGAAGCCGGTCAAGGTCGCGGTCGTGAGGTCGTGGAAGCGCGCGAACATCCAGCTGAGGACGCGCGAGAAGCCCATCAGGCCGAGGACGCAACCTGCCCCGAACACCGCGATCAGCCCGAGGTCGAACGTCTTGATCGCGTTCATCACCGGCCCGTAGGCGCCCATCAACAGGAGGATGAACGAGCCGCTGATGCCGGGGAGGATCATGGCGCAGATCGCGACCGCCCCGGCCATCAGGTAGAACAGGTAGCTGTCGGGCGCGGTGGCGACGCCCAGGAACGCGATCAGGCCGGCGGCCGCGGTCCCGACGAGGAAGCCGACGACCGGCGCGACGTTCCACCTCCGGACCTTGCGGCCGCAGATGTACACGCTGGCGAACACCAGGCCGAAGAAGAAGCTCCAGATGAGCACCGGCTCGTGCTCGAGCGCCCAGGTGATGGGCCGCACCAGCAGGATGACGCTGGTGCCGATGCCGGCCAGCAGCGTGACGAGGAAGGTGCCGTTGATCTGGCGCCATGCCGCGGCGAGGCCTTCCTTGCGCAAGGTCGTCAGCGTGTGCGGACCGATCGCCTTGATCGAGGCGAGCAGCTCCTCGTAGATGCCCGAGATGAACGCGATCGTGCCGCCGGACACGCCGGGGACGACGTCGGCCGCGCCCATCGCCATTCCCTTCAGGTAGAGGAGGACTCGCTGCTGCGCCGTCATGCAGGCCGAGCCATAACACGCCCGCGTCCACCTCAGCGCGTGCAGATCGTCAAGTTGCGCTGGACGAGCGCGGCCACGACGAGGGAGCACCGCTCCGTCGCCGCCGTCCGTCGCGTGCGATACTCGGTCGACTCGTGTCTGCCATGGGAGATGCCGGGTTCGACTTCACCGGCACCGAGCGTTACCGCGTGGTGCGTCAGCTCGGCGAAGGCGCCATGGGCGTGGTCTTCGAGGCCGAGGACCGCGAGGGTGGCCAGCGCGTGGCGATCAAGGTGATCCGCGGCGCCCACGTCGACGAGATCTACCGGCTCAAGCGCGAGTTCCGTGCCCTCGCCGACCTCAGCCACCCCAACCTGGTCGACCTGTACGAGCTGGTCGCGGACGGTCCGCGGCCGTTCGTGACCATGGAGCTGGTCACCGGCGTGACCTTCGTCGACTACTGCCGGAAGGGCGTGCCCGCCGGCGCTCGGTGTGACGAGCGGCGGCTGCGGGCGATGCTGGTCCAGCTGGTCGGCGCCCTCGGCGCGGTCCACGCCGCGGGGATGATCCACCGCGACATCAAGCCGTCCAACGTGCTCGTGGACGCGAACGGCCGCGTCGTGGTGCTCGACTTCGGGCTCGTGACCGACTGGCGCCACCGGGATCGTCCGGAGACGAACCTGGTCGGAACCCCGGCCTACATGGCCCCCGAGCAGGCGGCGGACGAGCCGCTGTCGCCCGCCGCCGACTGGTACGCGGTGGGCGTCTTGCTCTACGAGGCCCTCACCGGCCACGCGCCCTTCGGCGGCTCGGTCATGGAGGTGCTGATGGCCAAGACCAGCCATCCGGCGCCGCCACCGCGGGCGCGGGTCCCGGACGTCCCCGAGGATCTCGACCAGCTGTGCGTGGCGCTGATGGCGCGCTCGCCCGAGCGGCGCCCCGCGATCGGCGAGATCCTCCGCCGTCTCGGCGTCGGGACCGACACGTCGATCGACGCGCTGACGTCGATGCCGTCGTCGATGGGCGCCACGCCGTTCTGCGGCCGCGAGGCCGAGCTCGGCCGGCTGCGCCAGCTCGCCGCGCGCGCCGACGCCGGCGAGCCCGCGAGCGTGCTGGTCCGGGGCGCGTCGGGGATCGGCAAGAGCGCGCTGGTGGGCCGCTTCCTCGAGGAGCTGCGCGCGCCCGGCCGCCGCCCCACCCTGGTGCTCGAGGGTCGCTGCTACCAGCGCGAGACCGTGCCGTACAAGGCGATGGACGCGGTCATCGACGAGCTCTCGGCGTTCTGGCTGGAGCTGCCACGCGACGAGGCCGAGCTGCTGCTGCCGACCAACGCGGCGCTGCTGCCGCGGCTGTTCCCCGTGCTCGGACGCGTGCCGGCGGTGGCGGCGGCGCCACGCGCCGAGGACGTCATCGATCCGCAGGAGCTGCGCACCCGCGGCTTCGCGGCGCTGCGCGAGCTGCTGATCCGGCTCACCCGCACGCAGACGGTGGCCGTCTTCCTCGACGATCTGCAGTGGATCGACGACGACTCGATCGCCCTGCTCGCCGACCTGCTGCGCCCGCCGGATCCTCCGCGGCTGCTGCTGGTGATGTCGAGCCGCAACGATCCCGGCGCCCTCGGCGAGCCCTTCGACGGCCTGCCCCGCTTGATGCGCATCGGCGCCATCACCGAGCGCATCGAGCTCGGCCCGCTCCCCGAAGCCGCCGCCCGGGCCCTCGCCGAGCAGCTCCTGGGCGGCAGCGCCGGGCCCGGGCTCGCGGCGACGGTGGTCGGCGAGGCGGCCGGGAGCCCGTTCCTCTTGGCCGAGCTGGCCCGCCACGTCCAGGAGCGCACCACCAGCGAGCCGGTGAACATCGACGAGGTGCTGCGGGCGCGCATCGCGCGTCTCCCGGAGACCGCCCACGCGCTGCTCGAGCTGGTCACGGTCGCCGGCGAGCCGCTGTCACAGCGCGCCGCGGCGACCGCGCTCGAGTGCCCGGCCGAGGAGCTGGCGCGGGTGGTGCGAATGTTGCGAACCACCCAGCTGTTGCGATCGGCGAGCGGCGCCGTCGATCGCCTCGAGCCCTATCACGATCGCATCCGCGAGCACGTCCACGTCGAGATGGACGCACACCGACGTCGCGACCGCCACCGCGCGCTCGCGCTGGCGCTCGAGCGCTGGTCCGAGGGCAGCGCCGAACGCATGGCGCGCCACTGGCACGGCGCCGGCGTCCTCGACCGTGCCGCGCAGTACGCGCACACCGCCGCCGACGATGCCACCGCCAAGCTCGACTTCGCCCGCGCCGCCGGCCTCTATCGCCTGGCGCTCGCCACCGGGAACTACGATCCGCGCCAGCGCCGCGAGCTGCGCACCGCGCTGGGCGATGCCCTGGCCGCATCGGGCCGATCGCGCGAAGCCGCCACCGAGCTGCTCGGCGCCGCCGAGTTCGCCGAGCCCGCCGAGGCGCTCGAGCTGCGCCAGCGCGCCGCCCAGGCGCTGCTACTCGGTGGCTATGTCGCCGAGGGTCTCGCGGCGATCGGTGAGGTCCTGGCCCAGCTCGGGCTGCGGCTGGCGCCGACCCCGCGGCGCGCGCTCCTGGCGATGTTGCGCCATCGTGCCTGGCTGCGACTGCGTGGCCTGGGCTGGAAGCGCCGGCCGACCAGCGAGATCCCGTTGCGGGCGCTCACCGAGGTCGACGCCCGCTACACCGTGGCCACCTCGCTGGCGGTGGTCGACAACATCCGCAGCGCCGAGTTCCAGGCCACCCACCTGCTGGCGGCGTTGCGCCTCGGCGAGTCGACCCGCGTGGCCCGCGCCCTCGGCGTCGAGGCCGGCTTCCTGGCCTCGCTCGGGAAACCGGCGGCGGCGCTCCGGATCTGCGACGTCGCCGACGAGATTCTCGCCGAGCTCGAGGGGGTCCCGCTGCCGCCCTTCGTGATGTGGGCGCGCGGCGCGATCGACTACTTCTCGTACAACCGGTGGCAGGCGGCGCACGAGTGGTTCCGCCGGACCGAGCAGCAGGTGCGCAGCTTCGGACGGGTCGGCTGGGAGCTCGACACCGTCGTGCTCTACCAGTGCTTCGCCGACATGTACCTCGGCAACCTCTCGCACCTGACCCGCCGGGTGCCGCCGCTCTTGCTGGAGGCCGAGCGCCGCGGCGATCTCTACGCGCTCTGCAACCTGCGGACACGGATCAACATCGTCTGGCTCGCCGCCGACGATCCCGACGCGGCCGAGCACGAGCTCGAGGACGCCATGTCCCGGTGGATGCCGGCGTCGTCGAGCTTCCACGTCCAGCACTGGTTCGCGATGGTGGGGCGGGTCGAGCTGGCGCTCTATCGCGGCGACGCGAACGCGGCGGCCGAGGTGCTGGCGCGGTGGGGCGAACAGCTCGAGCGTTCGTTGCTGCCGCGGATCCCGCTCGTGCGCGCCGAGCTGCTCTACCTGCGTGGCCGCGTCGCCCTGGGACTGGCGCGGACCGACCCGCCACGGGCCCGAGACGTCGTCGCGATCGCACGCGCCCTCGGCCGCGTCAAACTCCCGGTGGCGCCGGTGCTGGCCCAGACGCTGCGCGCGGGCGCCGCCGCCGTGTCCGGAGATCCGGACGCGCCCAGCCTGTACCACGCGGTCGCCGAGCGGCTGGCGGGATGCGACACCCTCCTCTACGCTCACGCCGCGCGACGCCGCCACGGCGAGCTCGTCGGCGGCGCCGACGGCGACGCGCTGGTCGACGCCAGCGACGCGTGGCTCGCGGGCCAGGCCGTGCGCAACCCCGCGGCGATGGTGCGCATGGTGCTGGGCTGAGCACCTCCTCTCAAGGGGCGGCGCGACGGAGACGGACGCGCGTGCGCCCGAGCTCGCTCGGCGCGCGACGGGCGACGGGCGGCGCGATCGTGCGGACGGCGAACGTGCGCGCGAGGTAGGCGGCGATCGTCGGGTGCGAGGCGCGCCAGCGGTGGCGCGCCGCCACCTCGTCGAGCGCCTGCGCCAGATCGGCGGCGGAGGCGAAGCGCTCGGTGGCGGCGTAGCGGAGCGAGCGTTCGATGACGGCGCCGAGGCCGTCGGGCAGGCCGTCGGTCGGCGGCGCGACGCCGGCGCCGCGCCAGTTGGGCCAGCCCAGCGCGGCGGGCGGAGCACCGAGGCAGAGCTCGTGGAGGACGGCGCCGAGCGTGTAGACATCCGAGGGGCGGTCGGCGGTGAGGCCGAGCGACACCTCGGGGGCGGCGTACGCGGCGTCGACCACGGGCGTGGCGCCGCCTTGCAGGCGGACGACCAGATCCCAGCTCGCCGCGCCGAAGTCGACGACCTTGACGTGACCCGTGCCGGCGAGGAGCAGGTTGTCGGGTGACAGATTGCGGTGGAGCACGCCGGCGTCGTGCAGCGCGTGCGCGGCGAGCGCGGCGTCGCGCACGACCTCGACCGCGACCTCGTACGCGCAGCAGCGGCGCGTGAGCGCGAGCGTCGCGCACAGCGCACGCACCGACCAGCCGCGCACCAGCTCCATCGCGAGNNCGCGATCCTCGACGATGCCGTGGACCTGGGCGATGTGCGGGTGCACCACGGCGGCGGCCGCACGCGCCTCGAAGAGGAAATCGCGCGCCGCCGCCGGCGAGCGCGCGAAGGCGCTGCGCAGCGTCTTCAGCGCGGCCGGCGCCGCGAAGCCGCCCGGCCCCTCGTGCATCGCCGCGACGACGTAGCTGGTCGAGCCCTGCGCGAGGAGCTCGGTGATGCGGTAGGGGCCGATGTGCTCGGGGCGATCCATGGCGAGACCCGCGGATCCGAGGTCGGATCCGTCGTCGCGCGGTCGGCGGCCCGCACCAGCGGATGGTGCAACCGCTGCGCCACGGCCGTCGGTCTTTGCTTCCGCTCGCTTGCGCTGGTCGCGACGGGGAGAACCCGCGCGCTCCGGGGCGACGAACCCCGGTTGTGGATGCGGCCGTCGACGCCCGCAACCTCGGCGAGAGCGCGTACGTTCGCTGCGCCATGTATCGAGAAGTGCCTGCCCCGGACCCGCCATGGCAGCCGCGCTTGCCAGGTCGGATGACACCAGCGCCGCTCGCCCGCTCGAGCGATCTCACGGGCCTGACCGACGCTGCGGGCGGCACGACGGCTGCAGTTCCCGCGTGCGCCGGAGGGACCATGAAGCGACGTGCCCCTGAAACGCCGATCCGTCCCGCAGTACCATCGCCGTTCGATCTCGAGGAGGACAGCGTCGAGCTGCTCGTCACCGAGGAGAACGGCTCNNTCGTCGAGCCGCGTCATCTGCATCGCGATCGAGGGCGAGGCCACCGGGGTCAGCGGCCGAGCGATGCCCGCTCGTTCGTCTCCGCAAGGAACCGATTGATCGACCGGGCCAGGGCATCGGTCAGCGCGCCGTGACGACGGGCGCACCGACGAGCTGGGCGCGCACGAACGCTTGCTCGCACGCGCCACCCACGCCGCGGGAGCCGCTGCACAGCGTGGCCGTCGTCGGCGCCGCCGGATCGTCGAGATAGAACGTCGCGCCCGTGCACGCCGACGCGTCGGCGACGCGGGCGAGCTCGGTGACGGCGCCGTCGGGAGAGGTCAGCGTGATCGTCGCGGGCACGAAGTCGGCGGGCAGCGCGCGCGTACAGATCGCCGCGCGAGCCTCGAGATCGCGCAGCGCGTCGTGCGAGGCCTCGGCGACGTCGTGCTGGCTGCCGTTGACGAACGCCGCGTAGCCGCCGCCGGCGCCCGCGATGTCGCCGAGCTTCGTGAAGTAGTCGGGCGGGATCGCCGTGCCGATCACCCCGAGCACGTGGACGCTGGGGCCGCCGCCTGCGGCGAAGACGTCGCCGGCGAGCGCCGCGAGCGCCGCCCACTCGCTGGTCTCGCACGTCTCGTCCTCCCCGGGCGACGCGTCGGTCAGCACGAGGATCGACGTCGAGCGGCCCGGGTGAGCGGCGCGGCGCGCGCGCGCGATCAGCCCGGCGCCCTCGAGCGCGGGCCCGAGCGTGCTGCCGATGTGCGTCGGGTCCCACCCCGCGAGGGCCTCGAGGATCGTGGCGTCGGACGCGGGCCAGTCGTGCTCGACCGTCGAGAAGTCGCGGACGTCGCACGACGCGAAGGCGTCGTACCCGCGTGGGAACGAGGTGATCGCGAGCTCGACGCCGGCCGTGCGCGCGGCGAGGAAGGCGGCGACGCCGTCCTTGAGCCCCTGGAAGCGATCGGCGCGCCCCTCCCACGACACCGATCGGTCGAAGAGGACGAGCCAGTCGGCCGGCGCCGGCGGGAGCTCGACGGCGCCGGGCACGCCGGCGTCGGGCGCGGGACCGGCGTCGGGGAAGCTCGAGGGCTCGGCGCCGCAGGCGGCGAGGGTGACCATCGGGACGAGGGAGACGAGCGAGACGCGGTGCATGGAGGCCACTCTAGGGGGGCGCCCGGGAGACCCGTTCCTAAGCCCTTCGTACGAGTTTCTTAAGAGTTCGCTACGCGATGCCGAGCCGCTTCATGCGGTCGAGCAGGGTCACGCGAGAGAGGCCCAGGCGGCGGGCGGCCTCCGCGCGGTTGCCGCCGGCGGCCGCGACCGCTTCGGTGACCAGCGCGCGCTCGAACGCGGCGACCCGCTCGCGGAACGGCAAGGCCGCGCGCGCCGGGTCGACGGGCGCTGCCGGGGTCGGGGCCGAGAGCTCGCCCCGATCGAACGGGACGAGCACGTCGGCGGCGAGCTCGCCGCCGTCGCTCTCGGCGACCAGGCGCGCGATCGCGTTCTCGAGCTCGCGCACGTTGCCTGGCCACGCTCGCCGCGCGAGCGCGTCGACGAGCGCGTCGGAGAGCCGGACGTCGACGCCCCACTTCGCGCCGTACCGCGCGGCGAAGGCACGCGCGAGCGCGGGGATGTCCTCTCGGCGATCACGCAGGGCCGGCACCTCGAGCTCGACGACCGCGAGGCGGAAGTAGAGATCCTCGCGGAAGCGGCCGGCGCGCGCCTCCTCGCGCAGGTCGCGGTGAGTGCACGCGACGATCCGGACGTCGACCTTCTTCATCGGGCCGCCGCCGACCGTCTGCACCTCGCCCCCCTGCACCGCGCGCAGGAGCTTGGCCTGGATCGCCAGCGGTAGCTCGCCCACCTCGTCGAGCACGAGCGTGCCGCCGTGCGCGCGCTCGACGTAGCCCGCGCGCGCCTCGATGGCGCCGGTGAACGCGCCCTTCGTGTGGCCGAACAGCTCGGCGTCGGCGAGGTCACCGGGGATGGCGGCGCAGTTGAAGCGCACGAGGGGGCCGCGTGCGCGGGGACCGAGCGCGTGCAGGAGCGTCGCGACCAGCTCCTTGCCGGTGCCGGTCTCGCCGCGCACGAGCACGGTGATGTCGCGGGGCGCGAGGCGCTCGATCCGCGCGAGCAACCCGCGCATGGCGGGCCCGTCGCCGATGAGGCTGCGCCCCGACGCGCGCTCGGCGGCCGCGCGCGCGACGTCGCGGCGGAGCTGCGCCGCCTCGGCAGCGCGGAGGACGGCCAGCGCGACCTCGTCGACGTCGAAGGGCTTGGTCAGGTAGTCCTCGGCGCCTGCGCGCATGGCCTCGACCGCGGTCCGCTCGGAGCCGCGCGCGGTCAGGACGATCACCGGCACGCCCGGCGCGCGGCGGCGGACCTCGCGCAAGAGCTCGAGGCCACCCATGCCCGGCATCATCAGGTCGGTGACGACGACGTCGACGTCGGCCAGGTACGGCAACGCCGCTTCCCCCGAGGCGACGTCGGTCACGTCGTGGCCGCGATCGAGGAGCAGCTCGGTCAGCGCGAAGCGCACCGCCGCTTCGTCGTCGACGACGAGGACGTGGGTCATGGCCGGTCGGCCTCCACCGGCGGCGCGGCGCCGGGCTGGGCGGGGAGCAGCACGGTCGCGATCGTGCCTCCGCCCGGCCGCGGCGAGAAGCGGAGCTCGCCGCCGTGCTGCGTGATGGCCCCGCGCGCGATCGTGAGGCCGAGCCCGGTGCCGTCGGCGCGGGTCGTCGTGAACGCCGGCGCGTCGGCGAGCTCGGGCGCGATGCCGGCGCCGGTGTCCTCGACGCGGATCCGGGCGCCGCGCCGGTCTGCCGCGACGTCGACCACGACGGCGCCGCCGGCCGGGGTCGCCGCGATCGCGTTGTCGACGAGGTTCAGGAGCGCCTCGCGCAGCCGTCGCGCGTCGCCGGTGATCGCGAGCGGGGCGCCGGACGCGCGCAGCGCCACACGCGCGAGCTGGGCGCGATCGGCGAGCACGTCGACGACGTCGTCGGCGACACCGCGCAGGTCGACGCGCGCGAGCTCGAGCTCGGCGAGCGGGCGCGCGAACGACAGGTAGTCACGCACGATCACGTGCATGCGGTCGACCTCGCCGAGGGCGACCGCCAGGCGCTTCGCCCCCTTCTCGTCGACGCGATCGCGCAGGATCTGGAGCAGCGCCTTGATCGCGGCGAGCGGGTTCTTGAGCTCGTGGGCGAGCTTCGCGCCGACCTGCTCGGTCGCGCGCATGCGCCCTGCGGCCTCCTCGATCGTCGCCACCCGCATGCGCTCGAGGATCTCCCCCGTGCGCACGTACGCGCCGACGAGGGCCGCGACGCCGACGTAACACAGCGCGAGCAGCCCGCCGAACGAGGTCACGAGCATGGCCCGCCGCCACGGATCGGGGATGAGCGGGAAGGGCTCGTCCGGAGCCACGGCGGCGAGCGCGGCGACGAGCGCGAACGCGACCACGCCGGTCACGATCGTCATCCGGCCGCGCCCGAACGCGGCGGCGGCGGTGACGACCGGCGCGAGCACGAGCGGGAAGATCGGGCTGGCGACGCCGCCCGACAGCGCGCAGCCGAGCGCGAGCAGCGCGACGGTGAGCAGCAGCGACCTCCCGAGCCAGCGTTCGCTCACGTCCATCCGCCGCAGCCACCAGCGCTCCAGCATGAACAGCGCCACCGCGACGCCGAACGCGCCGCCCATGACGATCCGCTGCGTCACCGGCGCGCCGCTCTGCGCGAGCATGATCGCGTTGACCGCGGCGACCGGCGCCACGACCAGCGGGCGGGCGCGCAGGAACGCCGTCCCGACCGCGCGGACCTGCAACGACCGGATCGCCGCGAAGCGGCCGCCCGTCGCCGGGACGCCGTCGGCGTCGGCCTCCCGACGTCGAGATCCCGACGCCGGTCGCGCATCCCCGGTCGCCAGATCGCGAGGTTGCGTCGCCTCGGGCGCCACCGCGACCTCGGCACGGTTCTTCGAAGGGGGCGCGAGCATGAAGGACGACCTCATGCTCGAAGCTACTACAAGGACCGTTCCCACCTCGCCCGGCCGTATCTCGCGCTACACGGGCGCGTGGCTCGCGCTCGGCACCGCGCTCGCCCTGAGCGGCGTGCTGCGCGACCTCCCGCAGCTCGCCGGCGCCTTCGTGATCTCGTCGGCGGTCGCGTGGACGCTCGCCTACCGGCGCAGCGAGGAGGTCCGCCGCTGGGCGAGCGCGCTGCCGATGCGCGCGATCATCGCCGCGCACGCGCTCCGCTTGCCGATCGGCGCCGTGTTCCTGTGGGAGGCCTCGCGCGGCCAGCTGCACCCGACGTTCGCCGATCGCGCGGGCTGGGGAGACATCGCGGTGGGCGCCGTGGCGCTCGCCGTCGCCATCGCCGGCGCACGGCGTCCGCGCGTGGTGCGGGCGTTCGCCTGGTTCGGGCTCGTCGACATCCTGATCGCGTTCGGCACCGCCATGTACCTGGTGTTCGTCGTGCAGGACCCGGTCATGGTCGCGGCGCTCTCGCGCCTGCCCTACCCGCTCTTGCCGATGGCGGTGGTGCCGCTCGTCATCGTGACCCACCTCCTGATGCTCACGCGGCGTTCACCGTCGCCAGCGCCGCACGGAGCGCGGCCCAGCGCTCCTCGAGATCGCCGGTGATGCCGACCGACATGCGGACGAGGCCGGGGCCGATGCCGGCGGCGCGCAGCTCGTCGTCGGAGAGCTCGCTCGAGGTCGAGCTCGCCGACGTGGTCATGAGCGTCTCGGCGTAGCCGAGGCTGACCGCGATGAAGCCGAAGCGGTGCTTGCGCTGGAGCTCGTCGAGGAAGCGATCGGCGCGAGCGCGCTCGCCCAGGTCGATCGTGAGCAAGCCGCCGAAGCCGTGGCCCGGGTTGAGCTGCCGGCGCATGAGGCCGTACTGGGGATGGGTGACCAGGCCCGGGTAGGTCACGGCGACGCCGAGCTCGGCCATGCGAGTCGCGAAGGTCAGCGCGCGCCGCGAGTGCTCCGCGATCCGCAGCGCGAGGTGCGGCAGCCGCATCGACACCTCGAACGCGGCGCGCGGGTCCATCGTCGGACCGAGCAGCATCAACGTGCCGGTGTGCAGGTCCATGAGCCGGTGGATGAACGCCTCGCGGCCGAGGATCGCGCCCGCGATCAGGTCGGAGGCGCCGTTGATGAACTTGGTCAGGCTGTGGACGACCACGTCGGCGCCGAGCCGCGCCGGCGAGATCATCATCGGGCAGAACGTGTTGTCGACGACCAGCACCGCGCCGTGGCGGTGCGCGATCGCCGCGAGCGCGGCGATGTCGGCGACCTCGAGCGTCGGGTTCGACAGCGTCTCGGTGAAGAGCACGCGCGTCCGCGGCGTGAACGCGGCCTCGACCGCGGCGAGATCGGTGATGGCCACGAAGGTCGTCGTCACGCCCGCCTTCGCGGGCAGGAGCTCGCCCAGCAGCGCGTGGCTGCCGCCGTAGACCGCGCGCGACGCGACCACGTGGTCGCCGTGGTCACACAGCTGCATGATCGCCGCGGCGATCGCCGCGATCCCGCTGGCGCAGCAGTAGCCGCCCTCGGTGCCCTCCATCGCCGCCAGCTCGCGGCCCAGCGCGTAGACCGTGGGGTTGAAGTGCCGGCCGTAGAGGTAGCAGCCGTCGCGATCGGCGGTGCGCTGCCCCGCGAACAGCGCCGGCATGGTGTCGGCGCTGAGCACGGTGAACGTCGTCGAGGCCTCGATGCTGAGGTTCACGCCGCCGTGCTCGCCGAACGTGTGCTTGGCCGCGGCCAGGGCCCGGACCGGATCGAATGTCGTCTCGCCCATGCCGTTCCGTATAGACTGCTTCCCGTGCCCAGAAAATCGAATGTTCTGCGGAACGACCCCGCGCCGGCGCGGCTCGACCGCATCGACCGCGCCCTGGTGGCCGCCCTGCAGGAGGATGTTCGGCGCTCGAACAAGGAGCTGGCCGCGCGCGTCGGGCTCTCCGAGTCGGCGTGCCTCGAGCGGGTGCGGCGGCTCCGCGCCTCGGGCGTGGTGCGCGGGGCCTGGGCCGAGATCGATCCGCGCGCGCTCGGCATCGAGCTCGAAGCGATGGTGGCCGTCCAGCTGCGACAGCACGCGCGCGTCGAGGTCGATACGTTCCGCGCGCACGTCGTCGCGCTGCCCGAGGTCGTCGCCGTCCATCACGTCGCCGGGCGCGCCGACTTCCTCGTCCACGTCGTCGCCCGCAACGCCGGCCATCTCCGCGACCTCGTGCTCGACGCGTTCTCGTCGCGCGCCGAGGTCGGGCGCGTCGAGACCTCGATCATCTACCAGACCACGTGGTCACCGCGGCTGCCCGACCTGCTCGACCCGCCCCCGCAACCCCGCCGCGGCCCGCGCCCGGTCACAGGCGATGCTTCTTCCGCCACGCGTCGACCTGGCCGATGAAGTCGGCCCCGTCGGGCCCGGCGCTCGCGAAGGCCGCGCGCGCGGTGTCGGCGTGGGCGGCGGCGCGGGCCCGCTCGCCGTTGGTCTCGATCAGCGCGAGCGCGAGGTGATAGTGCATCTGCCCGAAGTTGACGGGCGGGATGCGATCGGGGTCGGCCTCGCGCACGTTGCGCTCGAGGAGCGGCAGCGCCTCCTGCCAGCGCTTCGCGTTGACCAGCATGAGCGCCGTGGCGCCGCGGGCGATCGCCGCGCGCGGATCCTTCAGGCGATCGAGGATGTCGGCCGAGCGGCGCAGCATCGCCACGCCGCCGTCGAAGTCCCAGCGCGTCGAGTACTGGCCGAAGTTGACGAGCAGGACCGCCACCTCGAGCGAGTCGGGGCCGGCGTAGTCCTCCAGCAGCTCGAGCTCGCGCTCGAAGTGGTGGCGCGTGGCGGCGTCGTCGCCGGCGTCGCCGGCGGCGAACGCGAAGCGGCGGTGGATCTGCGCGGCGAGCGGCTTGCCGCGCACACCGGCGCTGGCGCGGTCCTCCGCGATGGCGAGCGCGCGATCGAGCAAGGCGCGGCTCCGCGCCGGATCGCGCTCGTAGTCGGCGAGCGCGATGAGCGACTCGGCGACGCGCACGTGGCCCGAGCCGTAGATCTTCTCGCGCAGCGCGAGGCCACGCTCGATCATCGCGCGCGCCTCGTCGACCTTGCCCTCCTCGCGCACGAAGCCGGCGAGCGTGGTCTCCAGATCGGCGACCGCCGGGTGCTCGGGCCCCGACTGCTCGATCATCTCGGCCAGCGCGGCCTCGATCACCGCGCGCGCCTCCTTGCGCTTCTCGAGCGGGATGAGCGCCTCGACCAGGCACTTGCGCGGCTCCGCGCGGTCGCGACGCGTGGCGTCGGGGTGCGACGCCACGACCTCCTGGGCCTCGCGGCAGAGCGCCTCGGCCTCGGTGTACGCGCCGGTTCGCGTCAGCGCGCGCGCGTGCGCGAGCTTGGCGCGCGCGACCACGAGCGGATCGCCGGTGGCCGCGGCGACCGCGCGCGCCACGGGCGCCAGCGCGCCGAGGACGTCCTTCTCGCGGGCGGTGCCGGCGGCGATGACCGCGAGCGCGTAGGCGCGCGCGGCCTCGCGATCGAGCCGCGCCTCGGTGGCGATCGTCGCCGCGGCGAGCAGCTCGCGCCGCGCCTCCGGCAGGTAGAGCCCCTGATGGACCTCGCCGAGCGCCTGGTGCGCGCCGACGCGCAGGGTCGGCCAGCCCAGCGCATCGGCCTCCTTCACCAGCGCCTCGGCCGGCGCCATCGCGTCGCGGAAGAGCCCCGCGTCGACGAGCACGCGCACCTCGGCCAGGCGCGTCTGCAGCGCCGGCAGCCGCGCCGCGATCTCGGGCGGCGGGCCGCCGCCGGCGGCGAGCGCGCGCGCGTCGGCGCAGTCGCCGAGATCGGGCAAGCCGGCGACGATCACGTGGGCGTTGTCGACGAGCTCGAGGCGCCCTTCGGCGGTGAGCTGCCCGACGACGGTGCGCAGCGCGGTCAGCCGCTGATCGAGGCACGCCGCACGCCGCGCCGCGATCTCGCGCGCCGCCGCGCCGCCGCTCGCGCCGCTGGCGCAGCCCTCGGCGGCGAGCTCCGCCCAGCGGGTGGCGTACCGATCGAGGCCGGTCACCGCGTCGCGCACCATCGCGGCGGCGTAGGAACGACCGCTCGCGGCGAACCGCGCTTCGATCGCCCGGCCTCGCTCCGGGGTCCACGCCGTCGCCACGCGATCGCTCGCCTCGACGGCGCACGTCCGCCCGGCGTCCTGGGGGCGCACCGCGAGCCACACCGCGACGCCGACGCCGAGCGTCGCGACCGCCGCGAGGCCGATGACCGCCGTGCGGTACGAGGCCGCCGGCGGCTCGAGCTCCTCGAGCAGCGCCGCCATCGACGGCCAGCGGCGGCCGGGCGTGCGATCGAGCCCGCGCACGAGCGCGGCCAGCACCCGCCGCGACACCGGCGAGCCGCTGCCCGGCATCGCCAGCTCGCCCTCGGTGATGAGGTGCGTGTACTCGAACGGCGACGTGACCTTCTCGTGACCGGCGGGGACGAACGGGTGGCGGCCGAAGAGCGCCTCCCACAGGGCGACGCAGAACGAGAACTGATCGCTGCGCGAGCTGCCGCGCTCGCCGGCGTGCTGCTCGGGTGACATGTACGCCGGCGTGCCGATGAGCGCGCCAGCCTGGGTCATGTTGCTGTCGAGCGAGCTGTGGCTGATCGGGCCCGCCGACGGATCCGGCGTCGCCATCGCGTACGCGCCGTCGCCCGCCGGGGCCGCCAGGTCCGCCGCCGCGCGCGCGAGCCCGAAGTCGGTGACCGCCACGCGCCCCTGACGATCGACGAGCACGTTGCCGGGCTTGAAGTCGCGGTGCACGAGGCCGGCGCCGTGCGCCGCCGCGAGGCCGCGCCCGGCGGCGACGAAGAGCGCGACCACGTCCTGCCATGGCGGCCGCGCCTGCGCGAGGTGCTCGCCGAGCGTCGCGCCCTCGACGAAGCCCATGGCCAGGAAGACGCGGCCATCGACCTCGCCGGCGTCGTGGACCGCGACGACGTTGGGGTGGTCGAGCTTGGCCAGCGCCTGCGCCTCGCGCACGAGCCGCGCGGCGGCCTCGGCGTTGTTGTACGTCGCGGTCAGCACCTTGATCGCGACGCGGCGATCGAGCTGGGGATCGTGCGCGGCGTAGACCTCGCCCATGCCGCCGCGCCCGACGAGGCGCTCGATGCGGTAGCGGCCGAGGGTGTCACCCGGGCGCAGGTCGTCCTCGGTGGCGCGGGGCGCGCCGGGCGCCGTCGGCGAGCTCGCCGGCAGCGTCGCGTCGGCGGCCGCGATCTGCGTCGGCTCCAGGCCGGACGGCTGGCTATCGCTCGAACGAGCCCCCACCGGGCGAGCATACGCCGAGCGGCGCGTGTACGCTCGCGCCCGGGATGCGATGGGCCCGGGTCGCCGGCGTGGTCGCGCTGCAGGCGCTGGCCTGCGGTTCGTCGCGCGGCGACGACGTGACGGCGTGCAAGGCCACGCAGGCCCAGCTCGCGCGCGACCGCAGCAAGGCGTCGGCCGCGATCGCGATCTGTGATCGCGCCTACCGGCGCACCCGCGCTCCCGACGCGCTCGCCGGCCGGGCCTACGCGCACCTGCTCGCCGGCGAGCTCGACGCGGTGATCGCGGCGGCGCGCGAGGTCGACGCGCCCGCGTACGCGCGGGTCTGGCACCTCGCCGGCGACGCCGAGCTCGAGCGCGGTCACCACGCCGAGGCCCGCGCCTGGTACGAGCGCGCGCTCGTCGCGAACCGGGACGTCGATCCGAAGCGCGCCGGCAACTCGGCGTCGCGCATCGCCGAGATCGCCGAGGCGGAGAACGCGCTCGAGGAGGCGATCCACTATCGCTACCTGGGCGTGACCCTGGCCGAGGCCACGGGCGAGCCCGAACCGCGACTCCTGACGACGCTCGGCCTGGTCGAGCTCCTGCTGTCCGTCGGCGACGCGCGGACGGCGAGGCGCGCGCTCGCGAGCGTCGCCGGCACCGTCGACGACGCCAGCCCGTTCCGCCAGGACTATCTGCGCGCCGCCGGCGAGGCCGACGCGATCGCGGGCCGCCCCGGCGCGGCGGCGGCGAGCTTCGCGCGCTGCACGCAGACGCCGCGTGAGACGGCGAACCCGTACGCGCAGCTCGGCTGCCGCGTGGGCCTGGCGGCGCTCCACGCGCACGGGCTCCGCACGAGCTCGACCGCGGAGGCGCTGGCGCTCCTCGACGAGGCGGCGACCTTCCTCGATCCCGCCGACCGCCTCTTCGGCGTCGACCCCGACCGGCGCGCCGAGGTGGCGTGGCTCCGCGCCCTCGTCCACCTGCGCGCGGGCGACGCCGCGCGGGCGCTGGCCACGCTCGACGGGATCGACCGCGCCGCGCTCGGCGCCGCGATGCGCTCGCGGATCGATCACGCGCGCGGCACCGCGCTCGTGGCGTCGGGCGACCGCGCCGCGGCCGAGGTCGCGTTCCGCGCCGCCGCCGCCGCGATCGAGGCGCTGCGCGATCAGGCCGGGCATCGCGCGACGCGGCGCAGCCTGCCACGCGAGCTCCGCGCCCCGTACGAGGCGATCTTCGTCTTGCGCGCCCGCGCCGGCGACGCACGCGGTGCGCTCGCGGTGATGGAGCGCGCGCTCGAGCGCGACTTCGTCGATCAGCTCGCCGCCGGCGTGGTCGGCGCCGAGGACGCCGCCGCCGCGCTGTCGGCGAGCGTGGAGGACGCCGGGCGCCGCGTGCGCGCGCTCCGGCTGCTCGACGCCCGCCCCGCCACCGCCTTCGACGTCTCGGGCGCGGCCGCCGCGCGCCCGGTCGCGGTCGGCTTCTTCGCCGCCGAGGGTTCGCTGTGGCGCGTCGTCGTGACCCGCGCCGAGGTACGCGCGGCACCGGTCGCTCCCCTCGCCGAGCTGAGCCCCCTCGTGGCCGCGGCCGCCGCCGACCCGGCCGCTCCGGAGGCCATCGGGCTCGGCGCGCGCCTCCTGCCGGCCGGTGTCCTGCCCCCGGCCGGCGAGCCGCTCGTGATCGTGCCCGACCCGGCGCTCGAGGGTCTGCGCTTCGCGTCGCTGCGCGGCCCCGAGGGTGGCTATCTGATCGAGCGCCACCCCCTGGTCCTGACCCCGACCTTCGGGCGCGGCCTCGCCGGCGCTCGCGGCGGCGAGCCACCGGCCGGACCGCCCGTCGTCCTCGGGGATCCCGACGCGACGTTGCCCAGCGCTCGCGCCGAGGCGGCCGCCGTCGCCGCCCTGCTCGGGGTCGAGCCCCGGCTCGGACCCGCCGCAGATCGTACGGCACTTCACGTCGCGCGTCGTGCGAGCGTGCTCCACGTCGCCTCTCATGGCAGCGTGCGCGACGACGGCTCCACGATCTCGCTCGCCGACCTCGTCCTCGGCCCGACCGAGGTGCTCGAGCTCGGCCTGGCGCCGGACCTCGCCGTGATCGCCAGCTGCGCCTCGGCGGCCACGCGCCCCGATGGCATGTGGACGTCGATCACCTCGGCGCTGCTGGCCGGCGGCACCCAGACGATCGTCGGCGCGCTCGGCTCGATCCCCGAC
The DNA here is from genome assembly GCA_002344285.1 of Myxococcales bacterium UBA2376. Classification (GTDB taxonomy): domain Bacteria; phylum Myxococcota_A; class Polyangia; order Haliangiales; family Haliangiaceae; genus UBA2376. The sequence goes on along the minus strand of DDTA01000352.1, from coordinate 39,983 downwards.
GGCGCGTCCGCCGAGATCGTGACCGACTTCCATCGCCACCGGTCCGAGCTGGGACCGGCGCGCGCCCTCGCCGAAGCCCAGCGCGCCGCGATCGCCCGCGGCGTCCCGGTCGGCGTCTGGTCATCGTTCGCCGTCTTCGGGCACGACCCACGAACCACGAGGAGAAACTGATGAAGCGAATCGTCCTGGCCGCCCTTGTCCTCGCCTTCGTCGCGAGCTGCAAGCAGAAGGAGTGTCCGACCTGCGAGAAGTGTCCGCCGCCGACAACGCCGCCCGCGTGCCCCGAGCCGAGCTGCGATCTCACGCTCGACGACGCCGGCAAGCAGCTCGTCGCGCCTCACTGGCGGCTGGTCGAGCAGGAGGGCAAGGCCTTCATCACCGCCAAGCTCGGCGACGGGCGCGTGATCGCGGTGCCGCTCTCGGCGACCACGCCGATCGTCGTCGACGGGAAGGAGGCCACCGGCGAGGTGTTGCTCGGGCCGGGCGGCGGCAGCTGCCCCTGCCGTCTGCCGCAGTGCCTGCCCTACTGCCGGCCGATCGGTAGCGTCCTGAGCCCGCCCCAGCCGTAGCCGGCGCCGCGGCCGTCGTAGTATGTCGGCCACATGGTCGACGATGGCGACGTGCTCGACCTGCTCGCGCGCGGCGACGAGCGGGGTGCGCTGACCGCCCTCATGGCGCGGTACGGCGCACCGGTCTATCGCTTCTGCCGCCAGATGCTGCGCGACGAGGCCCTCACCGACGACGTCCACCAGCAGGTGTTCGTGCAGGCGTACCGCGATCTCGCGCGGTTCGAGCGACGCTCGGCCCTGCGGACGTGGCTGTTCGGCATCGCGCGCCACCGCTGCCTCGACGCGATCAAGATCGAGGGCCGCCGCGGCCGCCGCTTCCCGCTCGACGACGAGCCGGGTGAGGGCGACCCCGCGACGGGCCCGTCCGTCGTCGACCGCCTGGCCGCCGCCGAGCTGGCCGAGGCGCTCGAGCACTGCCTCGACGAGCTGGCGCCGGGGACCAAGGCCGCGGTCCTCCTGCGGTTTCGGGAAGGGCTCGGGTTCGAGGAGATGGCGGCCCTCCACGACGAGAAGCCGGGGACGCTCCAGGCCCGCGTCGCCCGTGCACTTCCCGTGTTGCGGAAGTGTCTCGAGCGTCGCCTCAAGGATCGAGAGGCGGCATGAGCTCCCTGGATCGCGACCCCGATGACCCGGCGCACGCAGCGGTGCGCGCCGCCCTCGCCGAGACCGGCCAGGGACTCGAGCCCAAGCCGGGCTGGGAGGCCAAGGTCTGGGAAGAGATCGATGGAGCCGGGGGCGACGCGCGCGGGTCCGGGGGGACCGCGCGGCGCCGGCGCGCGCTCTGGTTCGTGGGTGGCGGCGGCGTGCTGGCGGCGGCGGCGATCGCGCTGCTCGTATGGCGGGCTGGAGGTGAAGGGCGTGAGCCGATCGTCGTCGCCGACGCCAGCCTCGAGATCCGCCGCAGCGCGCAGGTGATCCGCGGCACGAACGCGGCGCCGGGTGACACCGCCGTGGTGCGTCATCCGGCGGCGGGCGGCGTGGTCTGGATCTTCCGCGGCGAGTCGACGCTGGTGCTCGCGTGCGACGCCGGCCGCCTGGCGGCGCCCGCGTGCCGGCGCGACGGCGACGGCGACGGCGACGGCGTCGTGGCCGAGCTCGTCCTCGACCGGCCGGGCACGTACCACGTGCTCACCAGTGTGGTCGGGCTCCCGCCGCCCGCGACCGTCGACGAGGCCCGCGCCGCGTTGACCACCACCGGCGCGCGCTTCCGCCACGACGAGCTCGACGTGCGCTGACCCGCGGCCGCGGCCACCGGGTAAGGGCATGTTATCGAGCCGGCGCTCACGGCTGACGCGAGCACCGTGCTATGCCCGTCGCGCTTCAGAGGGAGGCCTCCATGTCGCTGCGCCCGTGGTTCGCGATCGTACTCCTCGTCTGCGCCGCGCTCGTCGGCTGCGGTCCATCCGTCTCCGGCGGAGACGACGACGACGACGGCACCGGCGACGGTGGCAACACCGACGGGCAGTTCGCGTGCAATCCGGGGCTCCCGGTGTGCGTGGGCGACAACATCCACGGCTGCAACACCGACGGCACCGTCGGGCCGATGATCTCGAGCTGCCCCGGCGGCACGTGCATCAACGGCTCGTGCAACGATCCGTGCGCGGCGGCGGTCTCCAACCGCAGCTACATCGGCTGCGAGTACTGGCCGGTCGATCTCGACAACGCCGTCGAGGTCCAGGGCACCGAGATCATCCCCGGCTTCGGCTGCGTCCAGCCGAGCGGCGGCACGACGCCGGCCGTGCCGCTCATGGTCTGCAGCCAGGGCAACACGCTCTACGGCCAGTGCGACTACGGCAACGACTGCTCGATGGCGACGGGCGGCACGTGCGGCTCGCGCAACGTGTGCGCGCTCAACGCGCAGAAGGCGCCGTTCGCCGTCGTCGTCTCGAACCCGCAGTCGAGCGCGGCGATGGTCACGCTCCAGGGCGCGGGCGGCACGATGATGATGGACATGGTGATGCCGGGCGAGGTGAAGGCCCTCTTCCCGCAGATGAGCGGCATCGCCGACCAGTCGCTCGACCACAGCGGCATCGAGCGCAAGGGCTACAAGCTCACGTCGACGCTGCCCATCGTCGCGTACCAGTTCAACCCGCTCGACAACGTCGGCGTCTTCTCCAACGACGCCTCGCTGCTGCTGCCGGCCCACGCCTTCGACGTCGCCTACACCGGCGTGACCTACAAGACGCTCACGCGGCGGCCGGCGAGGCAGGATTACAACGGCTACCTCACGGTGGTCGCGTCGGGCCCGGGCGCGACGATGGTGAACGTCACCGCGACGGCCGGCGTGCGCGCCGGCCTCAACGTGCCGGCGATCGCCGCAGGTGGCTCGATGAGCTTCACGCTGCAGCAGTTCGAGACCCTGAACCTCCAGGCGATCGCGGGCGGCGACCTCACCGGCACGGCGATCACGTGCAGCCAGCCGTGCGGCGTCTTCGGTGGCCACGAGGCGACCAACCTCTCGCACATGGCGCAGTCGCCGTGCTGCGCCGATCACCTCGAGGATCAGATCTTCCCCAACAGCACGTGGGGCAAGGTCTACGTCGTCGCGCGCAGCCAGGCGCGCATGACCGCGGTGCCCGACATGGTGCGCGTCGTCGCCCAGCGGCCGGGCACGACCGTCACGTTCAACCCGGCGCAGACCGGCTGCACCTCGGCGCTCGGCGCCGGCCAGTACTGCGACATCTTCATCAGCGGCGACGTGCACGTCTCCGCCAACGAGCCCATCCTCGTCGCGCACTACCTGAGCAGCAACGGCGGCACGCAGATGGACGCCGGCGACCCGTCGATGTCGTTCGCGGTCCCGACCGAGCAGTACCGCACGCAGTACACGCTGCTCGTGCCGAGCCAGTACAACGCGAACTACTTCTCGATCGTCGCGCCTTCGGCCGGCACGGTCACGCTCGACGGCACCAACGTCACCGCGTTCACGCCCGTCGGCGACGGCAGCTTCCGCGTCGCGCGCGTTCCGGTCCAGGCCGGCTCCCACGACCTCGTCTGCAGCGAGGGCTGCGGCGTCGAGGTCTACGGCTGGTCCGACGCGGTGTCGTACCTCTTCGCCGGCGGCCTCGACCTCGAGCAGATCGTCATCGGCGGCCCCTCCGTCGGCGACTGATCGGCGCGACGCGCGCACCGCTGGTGCTGCGTCTGGGCCCGGCGGCGACGCTGACCATCCGCGTGCGGAGCGCGAGCGGGCCGTCACTGGCCGGCGCCGACGTCAGCATCGTGTCGACCACGACCGCCGAGGCGAGCGATCGCCGGAGCGGCACCACCGACGCCGACGGCGCGGCGCGCTTCGCGTCGCTGGCGCCGGGCACCTACGAGGTCGCGGCGCGCGCGCCGGGACATCGCACGCTGTCGATGCCGATGTCGCCGCGCGCAGGCCTCGCGTGGGAGATGGAGCTGACGCTCGTGCCGGGGGTCGAGGTCCGCGGTCGCGTCGTCGATCGCGCCGGCGCGCCGCTGGCCGGCGCGCTGGTCGAGGCCCGACCGGCGGAGCTCGAGCTCGCGTTCCAGCCACGTCGCCGACCGAGCCCGCTGTCGTCGGTCGCCGACGCCGACGGGCGCTTCGCCATCGTGGTCGAGCCGGGCAGCCACCGGCTCGTCGGGCACCATCCGGCGTGCCTGCCCGGCGAGTCGCGCGCCGTCGACGTCGACGCGTCACCACCGCCGGAGGTCATGATCGTCCTCGATCGCGGCGCGACGATCGAGGGCACGGTCACGCGCGCCGGCGGAGGCGCGGCCGCCGACGCCGTGGTCCGGGTCGCGGCGGTCGACCTCGCGGTGCCCGGCGCCGCCGTGCACGCGACGCGGGCCGACGCGGGCGGCCGGTTCTCGCTGAGCGGGCTGCCACGCGCCGAGGTCGTCGCGGTCGCCGAGCACCCCGACGGCACCAGCGAGGACATCCGCGTCGACCTCTCCACCACCGACGCCGCCCGCGACGTGCGCCTCGAGCTCACCGTCGACGGCCGGATCGAGGGGACGGTCGTCGACGCCGACGGGGCGCCGATCGCCGGCGCGCACGTGGTCTGCGTCGGGAACCCGGGCGCCGCGATCGGCGTCCGCCCGATCACGCCGGTGACCGCGACCGACGACGGACGCTTCGCGTGCACCGGCTTGCCCGACGACAACTTCGAGCTGACGGCGATGCGCCCGGTACCGAACAACCTCGTCAGCCCGTGGATGCGAAGCTCCGGCGCCGTCGCGCACACCGGCGACCGCGACGTGCGGATCGTCGTCCCCGGCGACGGCGCGCTCGCCGGGCGCGTCACCATCGCGGGCCGCCCCGCCACCTCGTACGCGCTCCAGCTCAGCGGCGACCCGCTGCCGGTGACGAGCGCCGACGGCCGCTTCCACCCCGACGGGATCGCGCCGCGCCGCTACGTCCTCCGCGTGCTCGCCCCCGGCGCGCGCCCGCGCGCGATCGAGCTCGACGTGCCCGAGGGCGACACGCTCCGCCTCGGCGACGTCGACCTGCAGCCGCTGTAGCCTCGCCACTGCCTGGTGCATCCTCCAGTGATCGTGAATCGTGTCCGCCCTCGGTCGGACGCCGATGCTAGAGTCATCCCATGTCCCCCAGCGCCGCCCAGCTACTTGCCGACGTCCTGGCGTTGCCCGCCGAGGAACGACGCGAGCTTGTCGCTGAAGTACTGGCGACGCTCGATGATGGACCGCCGGAGGACGCCGCGGCGGTGAACGCGGCGTGGGGTGACGAGATGCATCGGCGGATCCAGCGTCGCAGGGCGGGGCTTGCGACGACGTCGACGTGGCCGGAGATGCGAGCGAAGTTGCTGTCGGAGTTGAGGGCGCGGCGTGACGATCCGGGTCGATGACGAGGTCTGGGAAGAGGTCTTCGCAGCGGCGAGTCGTTACGAACGGGAGCGCGTCGGGCTCGGCGAGGAGTTCGTCGATGCGATCGATGCCGCGCTCGAAGCGATCGATGCCAACCCGGAGGCGTGGACCGTTTGGCCCGACATCAGGCAAGACGATCCGCCGATCCGCCGCTACGTGATGAAGCGCTTCCCTTACCTCATCGGCTTCCAGGTATTCGCAGACCACGTCCTTGTCATCGTGGTCGCTTACGGCGCGCGTCGACCGGGTTACTGGCGCTGAGCGTCGCGAGGCCGTGTACCTGCCTCGCTCACGGGGACGGCACGGTGCGCATGGTGCCGCGCGGGCGGTAGACGCGCTGCCAGTGGGGGAGGCGCTCGGCGCCGACGAAGTAGGCGTGGATGTGCGTGGCGCGCTTGAAGTCGAGCACGCCTCTGGGCGCCCAGTCGGCGCGCTGTGATCGCCACGTCATGCCCTCGCCGGCGTAGTCGATCTCGGGCCAGTCGCGACCGGTGACGTGGGAGTGGTTCTCGTCGAAGGTCGCGAGACGCTCGAACGCCAGCGCGTCGACGACACGGACGAGGTAGCGGGCGATGGCCTCGGCCTCCTCGGAGGAGACACCGCGCTCGCGCACCGCGCGGGCGAGCTCGACCGTCGAGCGCGGCATGACGGCGTGGAGCGCGCGCCAGGCGTCGCCGTCGAGCTCGACGAGCGCGGTCGCCGCCGCGAGCCCCTGCTCGGCGGTCAGCTTCATCTTCGGCTTCGCCTGGGCGACGCGTCGCTCGATCACGTCGGCCGCGGCGACGTAGCCGCGCCGGCGCAGCTCGGCGATCGGGTCGACCGTCGCGTCGACCGGCGGTGGCGCGTCGACGATCACGACCGGTGGCGGGGGCGCGGGCAGCGGCGGCGACTCGCGTCGCTCACCGGAGCACGCGACGACGAGCGCGAGCGCGAGCGCGAGGGGGTCGGTCCGCATCACGAGGGCGTCAAGCACCGGGCCGATACTTGTTGTCGCCGCGGCGAGCGCGCGTGCGCTTCCAGGCGGCGAGGCAGTCGTCCCGGGTCTTGCCGGCGTTGTCCGGGTCGGCGTGGAAGTCTCGCGTGAACTGGTTGAACTCGAACTGCGGCGCGATCTTCGGCTTGAAGGTGCCCGCCTTCCTCGCCTCGTGCTCGCGTTTCCACTGCGCCGCGATCTGCGCGAAGGTGATCCCCGGGTTGTCCTTGATGTGCTGCTGCAGCGTCACCGTGAAGCGGAACTGCGGGGACACCTCTCGTTCGAAGAAGCGGCGCACGTGCTGCGTGCACCTGAAGCCGGCCGGCGCGCGCGTCGACATCGACAGCGCCGAGGTGGGCAGCTCGTTGACGCGCGGCGCAGGGCGCGCAGGCCCACGCGACGAGGCCGAGCCGCGCCGGCCCGTGCGCAGGAAGGCCTCGATGCGGTCGGCGATCTCGCGCTTGCCACCCGCCGTCGACAGGCCCACGCCGCGACAGAAGTCCTGCAGCTCCGCCTTGAGCCAGTAGAAGTCGCGAAAGTCCTTCACGCTGATGTGCGCATCGAGCGTCACACGTGCGTCGGCGGTCGGGGCAGGTCGCGGTGGTCGCATCGGGCTCGCGCGAGCGTAGCGCGGACCACGCACGGCCTGCCGTCGGTCGACGGCTGAGCGACGCTCGCAACTCGAGGCGCCGGCCGCGCGAGTTGCGACGTCTCGCCAAGTGCTCGACACGAGCCACCGCGTCGCTGGCACGCGTCGTGCCTGAGCGCGCGCGACCATGTCGATGCTCCGGTTGCTCTCGTTCCCGCTGCTCCTGCTGCTCGCGATGTCCGCCTGCGTCCATCCGGACGAAGACGAGCTCCACGCCGATCTCGCCGACGGCGTGCTTGCCGAGGACGGCAAGGCCGACCACCTGACGATCCCGTTCCGCGAGCTGGACGATCCCCGGGGTATCGGCGATCGCGGCGAGGTCGAGACCCGCGTCGTCTTGACCAGCGCCGCCGCGTACGCCAGCTACTTCGGCCACGCCGCGCCGGCGGGCCTGGACTTCGCGCGTGAGTGGGTCTTCTTCTACAGCGCGGGAACCCGCAGCACCGGCGGTTACGAGGCGGCGGTGGCCTCGATCGCTCGCTCGCGGAGCGGCAAGACCTTGTTCGTCAGCACCCACCTCCGCGCTCCGGGCGCCGGCTGCGCGGTGACGTTCGCGCTGACGCGGCCGCACGTCCTCGTCGCCTTCCGCCGTCCCGCGACTCGCCCGACCGCGGCGCGCGCCGCCCACACCGACGAGACACGCGACTGCGACCGGTGCGAGGGACTCTCGGGCGGTGACTGTGAAGCCACGCCCGGCTGCGGCCTCGTCGCCGAGGGATGCGAGGCTCCGCCGATCAATCCCAACACCGGGCTGCCCTACCCGTGCGATCCGGTGCTGGTGTGCCGTGCCGAGCGAACCGCGAACCTCGGCGACGCGTGTGGAAGCCGCGGCCTCCTGCCCTGCGCCGAAGGCCTGTTCTGCCAGTACCCCGAGAGCTCGGCGTGCGGCGAGACCGACCGGCCCGGCACGTGCGGCGTCGCGCCCGAGGCGTGTATCCAGATCTATCAGCCGGTCTGCGGATGCGACGGCCAGACCTACTCGAACAGCTGCATGGCCGCGGCGTCCGCGGCGTCGGTCCGCCACGCGGGCGCCTGTCCCTGAACCTTCGGCGCCGACGACGGAGGCGCTCGGCGACCCGGTCGACGAGGTGGCAAGGTCTGGCGAACGACGTGATGCCGGTGCACCGCTCCGGCCCTTCCTTTACCGTTGGGGACATGAAGCGCGCGACGCCCCTGCTCTGCCTCGTCCTCGCGGCGAGCATCGCCGCCTGTGGCGGCGGTGATGACACCCCGGCCCAGCCCATCGACGCGCCGGAGCCCGACGCCGCCGTCGATGCCGCGGTCGACGCACCGCCCGACGCCGCCGGCTTCTATCGCAGCATCCCGACCACGCTCAACCGCCACATCGACCTGCTGTTCGTCGTCGACAACTCGACCTCCATGCTGGCCGAGCAGCAGCAGCTCGCCGCCAACTTCCCGCAGTTCGTCAACGTGCTGGCCCAGATCGAGGGCGGCCTCCCCGACATCCACCTCGGCATCCTCTCCTCGAACGTCGGCGCCGCCGGCCAGCTCGCCGTGCCCGGATGTGCCGGTGCAGGTGACGACGGCAACCTGCTCACCGGCCCGCCCGGCAACACGTGCGCGTCGCAGTTCGGCCTCCAGGGCTCGTTCATCTCCGACATCCGGCACCCCGATGGCACGCGCCTCCGCAACTACACGGGCGACCTCGACCAGCTGTTCACGTGCATGGCCTCGCTGGGCACGACCGGGTGCGGCTTCGAGATGCACCTCGAGTCGATGTTTCGCGCGCTCCAGCCCGGCAAGAACCCCGGCTTCTACCGCGGCGACGCCCACCTCGCCGTGATCTTCATCGCCGACGAGGACGACTGCTCGACGGAGCTGGGCACCATGTTCGGCGATCCCAACGCCGGCATCTCCTCGCAGCTCGGGCCGCGCACGTCGTTCCGCTGCCACGAGTTCGGCGTGCGGTGCGCCGACGATCCGAACCCGCGCACGCTCGGCCCCAAGTCGGGCTGCGTGCCCGACCCGGCGTCGCCGTACATGTTCGAGGTGCAGCGCTACGTCGACTTCCTGCGCAACCTCAAGGATCCGAGCGGCGAGTCGACGGTCAGCGTCGCCGGCATCCTCGGCCAGTTCGACCCGACGAGCGGCGAGCTCACCGTGGTGCCCGAAATCCGGACCAACGATCCCAACCTGCCGTCGGTCGCGCGCTCGTGCGTCGCGCGCGACCCCAACGATCCCGACGACGGCGCCACGCCGCCGGTGCGCCTGCAGCACTTCATCTCGGCGTTCCCCGGGCGCCACGTGCTCACCTCGATCTGCAACGACAACCTGTCCGACGCGCTCGTCGCGATCGCCGGCTCGATCAAGACCGCGATCGGCAATCCGTGCGTCGACGCCGCGCTCGACGACGTGGACCCGAACCAGCCCGGGCTCCAGCCGATGTGCACCGTGCACGACGTCCGCGATCCCGGCGGTCCCGGCGAGACCGCGATCGAGCTGCCGGTGTGCGAGACGATGTTCCAGACCGGGACCAGCTGCGTCGCCGGCAACGCCACGACGCCGTGCTGGTGCTTCCTCACCGACTCGGCCAGCTGCCCGGCGAGCGCGCAGAACCCGTCCGGCCTCGCCCTCGGCGTCGCGCGCGGCGCCACGCCGCCTCCGCCGCCAGGCTCCGCCGTCAGGCTCTACTGCCGCGCGTCGCCATAGTGCGATAGCGTCGGCGGCATGAAGACGGGTGGATGCCTCTGCGGCGCCGTGCGGTACGAGATCAGCCTCGAGCTGACGCCGGTCACCTTCTGCCACTGCTCGATGTGCCGCCGGTGGCACGGTCACGTGGGCGCGTGGGCGGCGGTCGACCGCCCCGGTATCGCGGTCACCGAGGCGCGTGGCCTGCGCTGGTACGCGTCGTCGCCGAAGGTGAAGCGCGGCTTCTGCGGTGAGTGCGGCTCGAGCCTGCTCTGGGACGAGGACGGTGAGGAGAAGATGGGGGTCTGCGTCGGCACGCTCGACGAGCCCACCGGGCTCCGCCCCAAGGCGCACATCTACCTGGGCAGCCGCGGCGATTACTACGAGGTGCCCGAGGACGGGCTCCTGCGCCGGAACGAGCTCCGGACCTGAGCACGGCCGGCGGTCGGCGAACGACGGCAAGGCTCGTCGCGTCGCTTGCGAAGCTGCCCGACCGATCGTATCGAGTGTGCATGCCCAGTCGAGCTCCGACGATCGCGACGCTGGTGATGATCCTGAGCGTTGTGCACGGCGCGGCCCACGCCGACGGCGTCGCGCCACGGCCCTCGCTCGAGGTGGGCACGATGGAGGCCGAGGTCGCCAGCAAGTTCGCCGGCCGCGACGCCCCCGCCGGCCTCGAGGTCGAGGCGACCGGCGGCCGCGTGGTGGTCACGCAGGTCGAGGCCACGAGCGCGTGGCACGCGCTGGGGCTGCGCGCCGGTGACGTGGTGCTGGCGATCAACGGCGCCGACGTGGCGCGCCGCCTCGACGTGAACCTGCACGTCGGTGTCTACCAGCGGGTCATCTACGTCGAGGTCGAGCGCGGGAAGAAGCCGTTGCTCCTTCGCCGCGTGATCGTCGGTGACATCGCGCCACCGCCGGCGCTGTCTCCGGATCCCGCCGTCGAGGCGGAGCTGGCAAAGCTGGTCACCCACCTCGGCGGCACGCGCTGGGAGGTCGACGTCGACGCGCTCCTGGCCGATCACATGCGGTTCACCCGCGGCGCGCGGGTCGTCCCATCGGTCAAGGACGGCAAGCCCAACGGCATGAAGCTCTACGCCATCCGACCGTCGTCGCTGTACGCGCATCTGGGCCTGCGCAACGGCGACACGATCGTCCGCGTCGGCGCGATCGAGCTGAGGGACATGGAGGCGGCGCTCGACGCGTACACGCAGGCCCGCGGGCAGGACCGCATCGAGGTCGCCATCATCCGGCGCGGCAAACCGCTCACGCACACGTACGTGCGCAAGCCGCCGGCGAAGCCCGCCACCAGGAAGCCGTGATCGCCGCGAACCCCGCGCGCGTCAGGGCGAGGGCGGCTGACGCGCCGCGCATGTTGGCGCAGCCGGAGAAGCCGCCGTCGACGAGTCAACGAACCGTCGCTGTCAGCCGGCGCCTTCGGACGACTTCTTCTCGGGGCGGCCGGCGATCATCGCCTTCGCGTAGTCGCGGTTCATGAGCGCGATGTAGTCGGCCGAGATGTTCTTGGGGCACGCCGCCTCGCACTCGTAGTGGTTGGTGCAGTTGCCGAAGCCGGCGGCGTCCATCGCATCGACCATGGCGCGCGTGCGGCGCAGGCGCTCGGGCTGGCCCTGGGGCAAGGAGTGCAGGTGGCCGAGCTTGGCGGCGACGAAGAGCATCGCGCTCGAGTTGGGACACGCGGCGACGCAGGCGCCGCAGCCGATACACTGGGCCGCGTCCATCGCGCGGTCGGCGTCGACCTTGGGCACGAGGATCGCGTTGGCGTCGGGGGCCGAGCCGACGTTCTGCGTGACGTAGCCGCCGGCGGCGACGATCTTGTCGAACGCGCGGCGATCGACGCACAGGTCGCGGTGCACCGGGAAGGCGCCCGCGCGCCACGGCTCGATCCAGATTTCGTCGCCGCTCTTGAAGTAGCGCATGTGCAGCTGGCACGTCGTCGTGCCGGCGTTGGGGCCGTGCGGACGACCGTTGATGACCAGCGAGCACGTGCCGCAGATGCCCTCGCGGCAGTCGGAGTCGAACGCGACCGGCTCCTCGCCCTGCTCCTGGAGCTGCTGGTTGAGGATGTCGAGCATCTCGAGGAACGACGCGTGCGAGCTGACGCTCTTGACCTTGTAGGTCTTCATCGCGCCGGGCTTGTCGGGGCCGGCCTGGCGCCAGACGTGGAGGGTCAGGTCGAGGTTCTGGTGGGACTCGCTCACTTGTAACTCCGGGTCGCGAGCTTGACGTTCTCGAACGTGAGGGGCTCGACGTGGCGGACCGGCTTCTCGCCGTCGCCCTTGAACTCCCAGGCGGCGACGTGACAGAAGCGCTCGTCGTCGCGCTTGGCCTCGCCGTCGACCTCGTACTCGGTGCGGAAGTGGCCGCCGCAGCTCTCCTCGCGCTCGAGCGCGTCCTGGCACATGAGCTCGGCGAACTCGAGGAAGTCGGCGACGCGGCCGGCGCGCTCGAGCGACTGGTTGAAGGTCTCGCGCTCGCCGAGGATGCGGGCCTCGGCCCAGAACTTCGCGCGCAGCTCGGGGATGAGCTGGAGCGCCTTGGCCAGGCCCTCCTTGTTGCGGGCCATGCCGCAGTACTCCCACATGATCTGGCCGAGCTCCTTGTGGAAGGACTCGACGGTGCGCTTGCCCTTGGCGCCGACCGACATCAGGCGATCGATGCGGGCGTGGACGTCGGCCTCGACGCGCTTGAACTCGGGGTGATCGGTCGACACCTTCGCGCTCGCCGGCACGCCGGCGAGGTAGTTGCCGAGCGTGTACGAGATGATGAAGTAGCCGTCGGCGAGGCCCTGCATCAGCGCCGACGCGCCGAGGCGGTTGGCGCCGTGATCGGAGAAGTTGGCCTCGCCGAGCACGAAGAGCCCGGGGATCGTCGACTGCAGGTTGTAGTCGACCCACAGCCCGCCCATCGTGTAGTGGACCGCGGGGTAGATGCGCATCGGGACCTTGTACGGGTTCTCGCCGGTGATGCGCTCGTACATCTCGAACAGGTTCCCGTACTTCTCGGCGATCGTCGCCGCGCCCATGCGCTTGATGGCGTCGCGGAAGTCGAGGTAGACGCCGCGGCCGCCGGGGCCGACGCCGCGGCCGTCGTCGCAGGCCTCCTTGGCGGCGCGGCTGGCGATGTCGCGCGGCGACAGGTTGCCGAACGACGGGTACTTGCGCTCGAGGTAGTAGTCGCGATCCTCCTCGGGGATCGAGCCCGGATCCTGGGTCGCCTTGGCGACGTCGTCGCGCTTCTTCGGCACCCAGACGCGGCCGTCGTTGCGGAGCGACTCGCTCATGAGCGTCAGCTTCGACTGGTAGTCGCCCGAGACCGGGATGCAGGTCGGATGGATCTGCGTGTAGCAGGGGTTGGCGAACGCCGCGCCGCGCTTGTAGGCGCGGTAGGTGGCGGTGACGTTCGAGCCGACGGCGTTGGTCGACAGGTTGAAGACGTTGCCGTAGCCGCCCGACGCGAGGATGACCGCGTGCGCCGAGTACGACGTCACCTTGCCGGTGACCAGGTCGCGCACGACGATGCCGGCGGCCTTGCCGTCGACGACGACCACGTCGAGCATCTCGGTGCGCGAGAACATCGTGACCTTGCCGGCCGCGATCTGCCGCGACAGCGACTGGTACACGCCGATGAGCAGCTGCTGGCCGGTCTGGCCCCGCGCGTAGAAGGTGCGCGACACCTGGGCGCCGCCGAAGCTGCGGTTGGCGAGCGTGCCGCCGTACTCGCGGGCGAAGGGCACGCCCTGCGCCGCGCACTGGTCGATGATGTCGACCGACACCTCGGCGAGGCGGTGGACGTTGGCCTCGCGCGCGCGGAAGTCGCCGCCCTTGACCGTGTCGTAGAAGAGGCGATGGATGCTGTCGCCGTCGTTCTGGTAGTTCTTGGCCGCGTTGATGCCGCCCTGCGCGGCGATCGAGTGGGCGCGGCGCGGCGAGTCCTGGAAGCAGAAGCACGCGACGTCGTAGCCGAGCTCGGCGAGCGTCGCGGCGGCGGCGCCGCCGGCGAGGCCGCTGCCGACGACGATCACGCTGTACTTGCGCTTGTTGGCGGGGTTGACGAGCTTGAGCTCGAACTTGGCCCGGTTCCACTTCTCGGCGATGGGACCGGCGGGGATGCGCGCGTCGAGGTTCATGGGCCTACAGCTTGATGAGGTCGAGGTAGACGGCGATGGGCGGCGCGGCGTAGCCGAGGGCGAGCAGGAGCCCGAGCCCCGGACCGAGCCTGGTGATGAACGGGTCGTACTTGGGGTGGCGGAGGCCGAGCGTCTGCATCCAGCTCGACGCGCCGTGCGCGAGGTGGAAGGAGAGCAGCGTGACCGCGACCAGGTACGAGACGAGGATCGCCAGGTTCTCGAAGCCCATGACGAACATCGAGTAGGCGTCGTAGCGGCCCTTGGCGTCGAGGGTGTGGAAGTGCTCGGGCTGGACCCAGCCGAAGGTGAAGTGGGCGAGGTGATAGATGACGAAGGCGAGGATGATGAGGCCGGTCATCGTCATCGTGCGGGCGAAGATCGTCGTCCGGCGGGTTCGGAAGACCGCGTACTTCTGCGGCCGGGCGGCGCTGTTGGCGCGGGCGAGCGCGATCGCGCTGATGATGTGGACGACGAAGATCGCGAGCAGGCCGCCGCGCGCCGCCCACTTGAGCGCGCCCAGCGACTGCAGCGTGTGCGCGTACGTGTTGTACGCCTCGCGCCCGGCGAACATGGCGAAGTGGCCGGCCATGTGGAAGATGGCGAACAACAGGAGCCCGACGCCGGTGAGGGCCATCACCTGCTTGGCTCCGATGGACGAGCGGACGTAACTGACGAACCAGCTCATGGCGGGAGGCTTCTCACGATCGGGTTTTTCCCTCAAGCGATCCGATGCATGAGCGCATCGCCGCGCTTCAGGCGAGTCACGTTCTCCACCACGACCGAGGCGATCCGCTCGAACGCCGCCGTGGTCGAACCGGCGATGTGGGGGAGCGTCACGACGCGAGGGTGGGCGTAGAGCGGGTCGGCCGGGTCCCACGGCTCCTGCCAGTAGACGTCGAGGCCGACGCCGCCGAGGTGGCCGCGGGCGAGGGCGTCCTGGAGCGCGTCCCGGTCGATCACGGGGCCGCGAGCGACGTTCACGAGGATCGCGTGCGGCGGCATCGCGGCCAGCGCCTCGGCGTCGATCATGCCGCGGGTGGTCTCGTCGAGCGGGCAGTGGAGGCTGACCGCGTCGGCGCGGTCGAGCTCGACGAGGAGCTCGGCGCGGGTCGTCGCCGAGGTCGCCGTGCGGACGTGCATGCCGAGCGCGGTGGCGCGGGCGGCGAGCGCGGCGCCGGTCTTGCCGGCGCCGACGACGAGCAGCGAGGCGCCGGCGAGCTCGACGCCGAGCGGCGCGCCGATGACGCCCTGCTCGAACGCGGAGCGGGCCGCCGGCCAGCGGCGGGCGCAGAGGAGGAGCAAGAGGAGCGCGGCCTCGGCGACGGCGACCTGGTTGGCGCCGGGGGCGTTGCACACGGGGATGCCGCGGGCGGCGGCGGCGGCGACGTCGATGCCGTCGGTGCCGGCGGCCGGCTGCTGGACGAGGCGGAGGCCTTGCTCGACGGCGGCGGCGATGACGCGCGCGTCGATGGTCGCGTTCGACGGCAAGATCACGTCGGTCGGCGCGGCGACGACCTCCTCGACGAGCGGGCGGCGGCGGTCCCAGATGCGGAGCTTGTCGGCGGGCGAGAGGCGCGAGGTGATGTGATCGACGATGTCGAGCCACCCCGACCCGCAGAAGAGGATGTGCACGGTGCGGACTCTATCCGAGATGCTCGATCAGGATCTTCACGCCGATGGCGCAGAGCGCGAGGCCGCCGAGGAAGCCGAGACGGCCGCCGACGCGGGCGCCGATCGCGCGGCCGGCGTAGGCGGCGACGATCGTGACGGCGGCGGTGACGCCCCCGACCAGCGCGATCGTGACCCCCGGCGGCGGCGCGAGCAGCGGCGTCGAGACCCCGGCGGCGACCCCGTCGATGCTCGTGGCGACGGCCAGCACCGCCAGGACGGCCGGCGCGAAGGCGCGTTCGGCGGCGAGCGCGCCGCCCGCGAGGTCGCCGTCCGCGCGCGCGGCGGCGGCGATCGAGCGGAGACCGAGCCCGACGAGGAGCACGAACGCGACCCAGTGATCGTAGGCCTCGAACGAGCGGCCCAGCGCCTCGCCGAGCTGCCAGCCGGCGGTGACCGTGAGCGCGTGCGCCCCGCCCACGAACAGGGCGGCGAGGAGCGCGTCGCGCGGGCGAACGCGCGTGGCTGCAAGGCCGCGTACAGCGATTGCAGCCGCGGCGTCCATCGACAGCCCGAGCGCGAGGACAACCGCCGCGAGCACGGAGGGAACTTGCCATACAATCGACCGGTTGGCCCAGGTCATCGCAGACCGGTTCGAGATCGAGCGGCTCGCCGAGAGCGGCGGCATGGGCTCGGTGTACCTGGCCCGCGATCGCATGACCGGCGAGCCGGTGGCGGTGAAGCTGCTCGCGCGCGCCAACGAGCGCTGGGCCGAGCGCTTCCGGCGCGAGGCGATCGCGCTCGCCGAGCTGACCCATCCGGCGATCGTCCGTTACGTCGCGCACGGCGTGAGCCCGTCGAACGAGCCGTGGCTGGCGATGGAGTGGCTCGAGGGTGAGCCGCTCTCGGTGCGGCTGCGGCGTGGGCGGCTGTCCATCGTCGAGGGGCGCGACCTCGGCATCCGCATCGCGGAGGCGCTCGCCGCCGCGCACGAGGCCGGCGTGATCCACCGCGATCTCAAGCCGGCGAACGTCTTCCTCGTCGACAGCGACGTGCGCCAGGCCAAGCTCCTCGACTTCGGCGTGGCGCGCCTGCGCACGATGGTGAGTGACACGACGCGCACCGGCGACAAGGTCGGCACGCCGCGCTACATGGCGCCCGAGCAGGTGCGCGCGGCGCGCGCCGTCGACTGGCGGTGCGATCTGTGGAGCCTCGGCTGCGTGCTCTTCACCAGCCTCGCCGGGCGGCCGCCGTTCTCGGCCGCCGACGAGATGGCGACGTGGGGCAAGATCCTGCTCGAGGAGGCGCCGCCGCTCGCGACCGCGCGCCCCGAGGTGCCGCCGGCGATGGCGGCGCTGGTGCGGCGCCTGCTCGAGAAGGTGCCGGCGCTGCGCCCGGCGAGCGCGGCGGCGGTGGCGGAGGAGCTGCGGCGCATCGACCGGCCCGAGGTCGCCGACTCGACCGGCATCACCGCGGTCGGCGCGTCGCTGGCGACGTCGAGCGAGCACCGGCGCGTCGCGATCGTCATGATCGGCGCCGGCGGCGACGACGACGACGGCGGCGAGTCGCACGAGGACACCTCGCCCGACGCGCCGATCTACGTCGAGCTCTCGGCATGCGCCGAGCGCTACGGCGGCAGCTTCGAGGCCCTGGCGCGCGGCGGTGCGATCATCACGTTCGCCGGCTCGCCGTCGGCGACCGACCTCGTCGCGCGCGCGGCGCGGTGCGCGCTCGACGCCCGGCGCGTGTGTGACGCGGCGCTCGCGCTGGCGTCGGGGCGCGGCACGATCGGCACGGTGCCGGTCGGCGACGCGATCGATCGCGCGGCGACGCTCCTGCGGCGTGGCACGTCGGGCAAGGACCCGCTGCGGCCGGTCGCGATCGACGAGGTCACCGCGGCCTTGCTCGGTCCGCGCTTCGCCGTCGAGGGGGCGCCCTTGCCCGTGCTCAAGGGCGAGCGCGCCGACGACGGCGTGCGCGTCATCCTCGGGCGGCGCACGCCGACCGTCGGCCGCGAGCGCGAGCTCACGATGCTCATGCAGGCGTGCACCGACGCGGCCGAGGAGCCGGCCGCGCGCGCGGTCGTGGTCACCGGCGACGCCGGCATCGGCAAGTCGCGCCTGCGCCACGAGCTGGTCGAGCGTCTCGAGGGCATGACCGAGCAGCCGCGCATCTGGATCGGCCGCGGCGATCCGATCCGCGCCGGCTCGCCGTTCTCGCTGCTCGGGTCGGCGCTGCGCCGCCGCGTGGGCGCGGCCGAGCAGCTCCTCACCGAGGAGGATCGCGCGATCGCCGCCGGCTGCGTCGCCGCCGCCGTCGACGAGCTCGCCCTCGACGATGGCGATCGCGTCACGGCGTTCCTCTCCGAGCTCATCGGCTCGCACGTGCCGGTGGCCGAGAACCCGCAGCTCGCCGCGGCGCGCCGCCAGCCGCGGCTCATGAGCGACCAGGTCCGCCGCGCGTTCCTCGACTTCGCGGTGGCCGACGCCAGGCGCCGACCGCTGGCCTGGATCCTCGACGATCTGCACTGGGGTGATCAGCCGTCGATCGAGCTCATCGACGAGGCGCTGCGCGTGATGGCCGACATGCCGCTCGCGGTGATCGCCTTCGCGCGTCCCGAGGCCGAGGGCCTGTTCCCGCGGCTGTGGGCGCAGCGCGACGCCACGCAGGTGCGCCTCGGCCCGCTGTCGCGCAAGGCGGCGACGCGGCTGGTCCAGGACGTCCTCGGCATGGCGACGCCCCAGCCGGTGATCGCCAGCATCGTCGAGAAGGCCGCCGGCAACGCCTTCTACCTCGAGGAGCTGGTGCGCGCGGCCGCCGCCGGCGAGGTCGAGCGCCTGCCCGAGAGCATCGTCGCCATGGTGCAGGTGCGCCTCGAGGCGCTGCCGGCGCCGGCGCGTCAGGTGCTGCGCGCGGCGTCGGTGCTCGGCGCGCGCTTCGCCCACCGCCCGCTGGTCGCGCTCCTGGGCCGCGAGCTCCCCGAGCGCGAGCTCGACCAGCTCCTCGACGATCTCGTCGTGCGTGAGCTGCTCGCGCGGGAGCCGGGCGAGGAGCGCGAGTGGTCGTTCCGCCACGAGCTCTACCGCGAGGCGTCGTACGGCATGCTGCTCGACGCCGATCGCCGCCTCGCCCATCGCACGACCGGGCTGTGGCTCGAGGCGCGCCGTGATCGCGACGCGTTCACGGTGGCGCAGCACCTCGAGCGCGGCGGCGAACAGGAGCGCGCCGCGCTCTGGTACCGCTACGCCGCCGAGCAGGCGCTCGAGGCCGGCGACCCGCACGCCGTCGTCGATCGCGCGGCGCGCGGCCTCGAGTGCGGCGCCACCGACGCCGAGAAGGCGATGCTGCTCCTCCTCGCCGCCGAGGCCCACGACTGGCTCGGCGAGACCGAGGCGACCGAGCGCTGCGCGCTCGAGGCGATGGAGGTCGCCCGCGAGGGCTCGACCACGTGGCTGCGCGCCGCCGCCGAGCTCGCGGTCGCCGCCGGTCGCCAGGGCAACCACAACCTGCTCGTCGGGCTGGCGCGCGACATGATGCGCGTGCGCGCCGGCGAGGCGCGCGCCGATCGCGTGATGGCGTTCGCGCTCGTCGCCTCCGAGCTGTTCCTGGCGGGGCACGGCGAGCAGGGCCGCCGGCTGATGGAGCGACTCGACGAGCTGGCCGACGTGTGCGATCGCGACCCGCTCGCCGCCGGGTGGCGCGCGCGGGCCCGCGGCATCGAGGCGGTGGTGAGCGGCGACAACGTCAAGGCGCTCGCCCTCTCGATGGAGAGCGCGGCGCACATGGAGCACGTCGGCGCCCAGCGCGACCTCGTCGCCGGCCTCATCAACATCGGCTTCCTCGAGGTCATGGTCGGCCGCTTCACCGAGGCCGGGGTCACGCTCTCGCGCGCGCAGGCGCTCGCCGACGCGATCGGCGCGGTGCGCGCCCAGACGATGGCGACCCAGAACCTCGCGCTCGCCATGCTCTATGCCGGGCGCGGCGAGGAGGCGCTGGCGCTGGCGAAGGCGGCCGAGAAGATGGCGCGCGGCCAGGGCTCGCTGCGCGTCGCCGGCGCGGCCGCGATCTACCAGGCGCGCGCGCTCCTCCTGCTCGGGCGCGCCACCGAGGCGCGGCTCGAGGCGACGCGCGCGGTCGACACGCTCTCCGGGATCCCGCCGACCCTCACGTACGCGCTCGCCGTGCGCGCCGAGAGCGAGCTCGTGCTCGAGCGTCTCGAGCTCGCGGCGACCGCGGCGCGCGCGATCGACCGCCTGCTCCAGGAGCTCGGCTCGATCGACGAGGCCGACGCGTACGCGCGCACGATCCTCGCCCGCGTCCTGTTCGCGCGCGGCGAGGCCGCCGAGGGCCTGCGCGTCGCCAAGGCCGGCTGGGCCCGCGTCGAGGCGGCCGCCGCCGGGCTGTCGGACGCCGGCGCCCGCGCGACCTTCCTCGCGATGCCCGAGCACGTCGCGCTGAAGAAGCTCGCCGAGGCATCGTGAGCGCGTCAGCGGCAAAGAACGCACCGCGGGCAACGGCCGGCCGACGCCGGCGGTCGTAGCCAGCACGATGGCACCGGTGTTGCTGCGCACGCGCACGATGCGCCGCTTCCTCCCTGCGATCGTCGTCGCGACCGTCGCGGTCGCGCACGCCGAGCCCCGCGAGATCACGGGGGTCGTCGTCGACGGCGCCACCGGCGAGCCGGTCGCGGACGCGGTCGTCGTCGACGGCGCCGGCGATCCCGCCATCACCGACGCGGGCGGCCGGTTCACGATCCGTGTGAACAGCCGTGCGCAGCTCCTCGTCACCGCCGCCGGTTTCGCCGAACGTACGGTCCTGGTCCGGCGAGCGACCGGCACGGGGCTGCGGATCGAGCTCGCGCTCTCGGACGACGCCGAGGTCATCGAGCTCGAAGGCACCGCGCCCGACCAGGGCCCGGCGGCGTGGGAGCTGACCCCCGATCAGATCCGCGCGCTCCCCGGCGCCGGCAACGACGTCCTCAAGGCCGCGCAGAGCCTGCCCGGCGTCGCGCGCATCCCGTTCGGCCTCGGCGGGCTCGTCGTGCGCGGCCAGAGCCCGCGCGACACCAACGTCTACCTCGACGGGATCGAGGTCCCGCTCGCCTTCCACTTCTTCGGCCTCTCCTCGTTCTATCCGGCGACGATGCTCGCCTCCCTCGAGATGCAGAACGGCGGCCACGGGGCCGAGCACGGCCGCGGCCAGGGCGGCCTGGTGACGCTCGCGTCGCGCGCGCCGCGTCGCGACGGCTGGGGCGGCGGCGGCGCGGTGTCGATCCTCGACGCGCAGGCCCACGCCGAGGGCCCGACCCGCGGCGGCGCCATCTCGATCGGCGTCCGTCGCTCCTACATCGACGGCATCCTGCGCGCCGTCCTCCCCGAGGACGAGCGCTTCCTGCCGCGCTACTACGACGCGCAGCTCCGCTGGGACACGGGCGACGCGCGCAAGCGCGGCCTGCTCACGCTCTGGCTCTTCACGTCGAACGATCGCATGGCCGACGATCGCACGGGCTTCACGCAAGCGTTCGTGCGCGCCGGCGCGCGCTACCGGCGCCAGCGCGGCGCGACGACGTACGCGGTGACGCCGTGGGCCGGGCGCGACCTGCTCTCGTTCGCCGACGAAGGTGCCCCCGAGTCCGGCGAGGAGGCGTCGGAGCTGTCGCGCACGCTGTGGCCGGTCGGCGTGCGCGCCGACGTCACGCGCGACGCGCCGTGGGGCCACGTCGCCGCCGGGCTCGACGTGCAGGGCGGTCGCCACGGCCGGCTCGCGTTCGGCGACGAGAACGCGTCGGTCGACGGCGACCTGCCGGAGGCGATGACCCGGGACGTCGCGCGCTGGTCGGCCGACGTCGGCCTGTGGGCCGAGGCCCGGTACCGCGTCGATGGCGATCGCCTCGTCGTGAAGCCCGGGCTGCGCCTCGAGCGCTACGGCCTCTCCGACGAGGTCGTGCTCGATCCGCGGCTCCAGGTGACGCACACGCTGTCGCCGAAGCTCGTCATCCGCGAATCGGTCGGCCTCTATCACCAGCCGCCGACCGCGGCCGACACCGATCCCGACCACGGCAACCCGGCGCTCGACAGCGCCGTCACGCTGCAGACGTCCGCCGGCCTCGAGGCCGTCGGGCCGCTCGGCATGCAGCTGGGCGTGACCGGCTTCTTCCACCGCGGCTGGAACCAGCCGACGGCCGTGCTCCCGCCGCCCGACAAGCACTTCGACACGGCGAGCGAGCCTGGCAGCGGTCTCGGCGCCGTGATGCTCGAGCTCCTCGAGGAGCAGCTCGGCTCGTTCGAGTACCGCGACAACGTCGGCGAGTCGGTCGCGTACGGCGTCGAGCTGGGTGTGCGGCATCAGGTCGGCCGCTTCCTCGGCTGGGGCTCGTACACGTTCGCGAAGGCGCGGCGCAAGGACGACCCGATGCGCTTCGAGGGCTGGCGCGCGTACCAGCTCGATCAGACCCACAACCTCTCGCTCGTGGGGTCCGTGCTCGTCGGCAAGTGGCAGCTCGGCGCCCGCTTCCGCCTGGTCACCGGCAACCCGTACACGCCGATCATCGCCACCACCGAGAACGGCGCCGAGCTCACCGGCTCGCCGCTCTCGCGGCGCCTGCCCGACTTCATCCAGCTCGACCTGCGCGCCGACCGCGCCTGGAAGCGCGGCTGGGGCACGATGAAGCTCTTCATCGACGTCCAGCATGCGACCTGGCCCCTGCGCGACAACGTCGAGGACGCCGGGTGGGATCACGAGCGAGATCGTCCGAGCTACGTGAAGGGCCTGCCGATCCTGCCCATGATCGGCCTCGAGTACGTCGCCGACCGCCAGCCCCCCCGCTGATCGCCCGGGGACGCGGGACGACGCGTGATAGGCTCGGGCTCGTGCGGCGTCCCGCGAACCTCGCGCTCGTCGTCGCGGTGGCGGTCGTCGCCTCCGGGCTCGCGGCCTGTGCCAAGGCCGATCCGGCCGCGCCGGTCGACGCCGGCGTGGACGCCGACGAAGGTGGTGCCGACGCCGCGACCGACGCGATGGAGTGCGCCGACGTCTGGTACGCCGACGCCGACGGCGACAGCCATGGCGATCCAGCGGTGCGCGTGATCGCGTGCACGCCGCCGGCGGGGCACGTGGCGGTGGGGGACGACTGCGACGACACCCAGCCGCTGATGTTCCCCGGCGGGACCGAGGTCTGCGACGGGCTCGACAACGACTGCTCGTCGGCGACCACCGAGGTCTGCTCGTCGGGCTGCGTCGTTCGCGTGCGGCCCGACGACAGCCGGCGCTACCTGTTCTGCGCGGTCGCCTCGAGCTTCACAGCGGCGACGACGCGCTGCACGACCGAGCAGTTCCGCATGGCGCGCGTCGATGACCAGGCCGAGAACACGTACCTGCGCACGACCACGACGCAGGCGATCGGCAACGTCAACGTGTGGCTCGGCGCGACCGACGGCCCCGCCGAGGGCGTGTGGCGATGGCCCGACGGCGCCCAGTTCTGGCAAGGCGGCTCGGGCGGCGCCGTCGTCGGCGGCCTCTACGAGAACTGGGACTCGGGCGAGCCCAACAACGACAACAACGAGGACTGCGCCGAGCTGCGCACGAGCAGCCTCTGGAACGACCTCGAGTGCGGTAACACGCGGCCGTTCATCTGCGAGCGGTACTGACCACGGTCCGCCCCGGTCATCTCACGCGATCGTTGACGAGCGCGCGCAGATGCTGGGCGTCGAAGGGCTTCTCGATCCGCTGGTTCGGCACTTCGTCCAGGAACGCCCGGGCGGCGGGGGTGAACGCGCCGCCCGTGAGGAAGATGATGCCGTTCGCCCGCGCCGGATCGATCTTGGCCAGCTCCGCGTGGAGCTCCATCCCGGTCATGTCGGGCATCATGAGGTCGCAGAGGATGACGTCGAACGACTCACCTGCGTGGATGCGCGCCAGCGCCTCCGTCGCGTGGGTCAGCGCGACGACGTCGTGCTGCGCCGCGAGCGAACGGCGGATCACCGTGCCGATGATCGACTCGTCGTCTACCACGAGGACCTTCGCCCGGCGGGTCGGCGCGGCGACCGGCACGACCGGCGCACGCTCGTCGCGTGCCGCCGGGTGCGCCGGCGCCAGGAGCACCCGGAACGTCGTGCCCCGTCCGACGATGCTGTCGACCTCGATCGCGCCGCCCAGATCGCTGACGATGCGCTGGCAGATGGCCAGTCCGAGCCCCGTGCCGACGCCGGCGGGCTTCGTCGTGAAGAACGGAGCGAACAGCCGAGGCAGGTGGTCGGGCGAGATGCCGCTCCCCGAATCGGAGATCTCGACGACGATCCGGCCCGGCGGCCCGGAGCGCGTGACCACACGGATCGTGTTCTTGTCGACGTTCCCCTCCGGGATCGCCTGCGCGGCGTTGACGACGAGGTTCAGGAACAACTGCCCGAGCCGCGACTCGGTGCCCAGCACGGGGCCGACCTCGGCGTACTCCTTGACGAGACGCGCGCGATGCCGGATCTCGTTCCACGCCATGCGCAGGGTCGACTCCAGGACACGCCTGAGGTCGACGGGCCCGGGCTTCACGTCCTCGTGACGAGAGAAGACCCGTAGATCGCGGACGATCTGTCGAACCCGGTCGGCGGCGACGCGCGCGTCGTCGATCATGGCCCGGAGCTCCTGGCCACCGCCGCCCTCGAGCGCGCGCTCCAGGAGGTCTCGCTGCGCCAGATCCAGGTTGGCGATCACCGCGGCGAGGGGGTTGTTGATCTCGTGCGCGACCCCGGCCGCCAGCATGCCGATCGAGGCCATGCGATCGGAGGCCATCAGCTGCGTCTGCGCTTCCTTCTCCTGGGTCACGTCGCGGAACGCCGCCACCCCGCCGCGGATCCGCCCGTGCTCGTCCTTCCACGGCCTGGCGTTGACGCTCAGCCACGCTCCCTCGGCGACGTTGTCGTGCCGGAGGTAGAGCTCTCGGCGCTCGACCTCCTCGCCGCGGATGGCCCGGACCAGCGGCAAGTCGTCGGTCGCGACCGGGGTCACCTTGTCGGCCTCGAACACCCCGAACTTGGTGGACCACTCGGCCGAAGGCGCGTCGACCGGGCGCATCCGCATCACCCGCTCCGCGGCCGGGTTCCACTCGATGAACTTGCTGGCCTCGTCGGCGACGACGACCGCGTCGGCGATGGAGTCGAGGATCGAACGCAGGAGGGCGGCCTTCTCCTGCGCCACCCGCTCGGATTCTCGCTGGCGCGCGAACGCGTGCGCGACCGCGAGCGCCTGCGCGACCTGGCCCGCGACCGCGCGACCGAACATGATCAGATCGGGCGTGTTCAGCTCGTGCCCGCGCGACATCATGAGCAGGGCGCCCGCGGATCCCTCGGCGAGGACGAACGGGACGAGCAAGATCGACGCCACCCCGGCCTTGGTCAGGAGCCGCGTCTCGGCGTCCGACGGCGTGTCCTCCGAGGGCCACGCGATGGTCGTGCGGGTGCGGATGGCGTCGTCGAGGACCGCGCGCTCCCCGAAGAAGTCCCTCAGATCGTGCTCCCTCCACCTGGGGAGGACCCCGAAGCTGATCACGTCCGAACGCCCGGACGACTCGAGGTAGAGCGCTCCCAGCGAGACGCCGGCGGCATCCAGGCACGCGCCGATCGCCCCACGGAGCGCGCCGTCGACGTCGTCGCGCGTCGCCAGCGCGTCGGCGATCCCGTTGAGGACCGCCAGCTCCGCCGAGAGGAGCGCGCACCGCTGCGAGATGCCCGCGTTGATGGCCACCTGCCGCTCGAGCTGCCGCATCACCCGGCGCACGCGCTCGCTCTCGATCTCCTCCGGGCTCCACGACCCCGACGGGCTCGGCGGCTCGTCGCGCAGGCTCGACCGGAGCACCTCCATCACGCCATCGAGATCGGGCGTGCGAAGGACGAGATCGTTCGCACCGACCCGGCGGGCCAGCTCGCGATCAGCGGTCTCGACGTAGCTGTTGGTCGTCAACACGACCGGGATCTTCTTGAGCTGCTCGTCGCTGCGGACGCTCTTGCACAACCCGAAACCGTCCAGCCGGGGCATGAGCACATCGGAGACGATCGCGGCCGGGACCACCCGTCGTGCGTGCTCGAGCGCCTCGGCGCCGTCGCCCGCCGGGATGACCTCGAAGCCGGCCCGCTGGAGCCGGAAGGCCACGAGCTTGCGCTGCACCGGATCGTCATCGGCCACCACGACCAAGCGCCCCTCGCCGAACGGCACGTGCTTCTTCGATGGGGTGAGGGGCAGGTGCGCCCGCACCACCGCGAGGAGCCTCGACGATTCGACCGGCTTGTTGATCACGTCGTCGAAGCCGACCGCCGCGAGCCGTGCTTCCTCGGACTTCGACAGCAGCCCCGAGAACGCGAGGATCGGCACCTCGCCCCCACCGGGGAGCGACCGCAGGCGCTGCACCAGCTCGAATCCGTCGACATCGGGCAAGACGAGGTCCTGGAGCACCAGCGCGACCGGCTCGCGCGCGAACGACTCCAGCGCGGAGCTGCCGTCGCAAACGGCGATGACCTTGAAGCCTTCCCGCTCGAGCGCTTGCAGGACCATCTTGCGGGTGATCGAGTTGTCCTCGACGACCAGGACCGTCTCGGGTGTCATGTCGGCACCTCGGGACGTCCACGCGAGAGCAGCGCCGCGATGCGCCCCGGGAAATGACGCGTATCGATGGGCTTGGTCACGTACGCGTCACATCCCGCGGCCAGCGCCTTCTCTTCGTCCCCCTTCATCGCGTACGCGGTGACCGCCACGATGATGACGGCGGCCGTCCTCGGTGACGCGCGCAGCTCCCGCGTGAGCGCCAGTCCGTCCGTCCCGGGGAGCTGGATATCCATGAGGATGAGCTCGGGCACGGCGTCGTCGATGGCCCGCCGCGCGTCGGACGCGGACGTCGCCGTGCGCACCTGGTACCCCGCCGCCGACAGCAGGAACGACACGAGCTTCATGTTGACCGGATTGTCGTCGACGATCAGGACGTCGCGTTTGGTCATGCTCACGCCTCCTCGCGGGAACGGGGCGAGCCCGGCGCCAGGAAGACCTTCAGCTCCTCCAGGACGGCCCCGCCGCCTTCACGTCCCTTGTTCACGACACCCTGCACGGATTGCCTCAGGCGGACGGACTCCTCCGGCGAGAGATCCTTCACCGTCCAGACCACGACGGGCACGCGACGGCATCGTGGGAGCTTCCGGAACCGCTCGAGGAACTCGAAGCCGTCCATCTCCTGCATGAAGAGATCGAGGACCACCGCGAGCGGCGGCGACTCGGTAGCCAGCTTCAGCCCCTCCGCCGCTCGTTCGACGCACCTCACCTCGAAGCCGAGCTGACCGAGCGTCGCCTTCATGAGCTTCAGCGATCCGGCGTCATCGTCGATGACGAGGACGCTGCCCGAGCGATCCGGCGTGACGCCGGCTCGCTCCAGGGAGCTCAGGAGGATCGACCCCTCGAACGGCTTCGCCAGGATGTCGTGGACCGCGAACCCCGCGACGACCCCCTTCTCCGTGACCACCGTGATGATGACGACCGGGACATCGCGATTGAGGCCATGACCCCGGAGCTCCTGCAGCACGTCGAGACCGCTCACGTCGGGCAGGAGCAGGTCGAGGGTGATGGCATCGAAGGCCCGCTCCCGGCACTTCGCGATGGCCTGGGCGCCCGTGACGGCCGTCTCCACCGCGTAGCCGACCGAGGTCAGCGCGGTGACGATCGCGCTCTGGTCCCGCTCGTTGTCCTCGATGACCAGGATCGCGGGGGCACCAGGGCGAGCCCCTTCGTAGGTGCGCGGCAGTGGCAGGCGACGCCCGACGCGCACGGCCCGGGGGAGGATCGCGTGGAACGTGCTGCCCTGGCCGAGGACGCTGCGGACGCCGACACGCCCACCCTGCGCTTCCACCAGACGCCGGGTGAGCGCGAGCCCGAGCCCGGTTCCGGGGTGCTTCTTCGCGGCGCCGGCGTCCAGCTGCTGGAACTCGTGGAAGAGGCGCCCGAGGTCGTGGGCCGCGATGCCGACCCCGTCGTCCTCGACCTCGAGACGAAACGCGGTCGCGCCCTCCGGACGCGTCCTGACCACGATGTGGCCGCCGTCGCCGGTGAACTTGAGCGCGTTGGAGATGTAGTTGTAGAGCACCTGCTTCAGGCGGGACGCATCCAGCTCGACGTCCCGGGTCTCGGGCGCGACGTCCGTCTCGATCCGGATCTGCTTGTCCGCTGCGATGGATCGCAGGATCGCGACGACCTCCGCCACCACGGTGGCGAGATCGACCGGCTCGGGGTGGAAGTCGAGCTTGCCGGCCTCGACCTTCGAGAGATCGAGGACGTCGTTGATGAGCTGGAGGAGATGCCGTCCGCTGCTCAGGATGTCGCCGATGAACTCCTTGAACTCGGGCATCTCCGGGCGCACCACGTCGTCGTGCATGAGCTCGGCGAACCCGATGATGGCGTTCAGCGGTGTCCGCAGCTCGTGGGACATGTTGGCGAGGAACTCGCTCTTGAGCCGGCTGGCCGCGTGGATCCGTCGGTTCTCGGTCTCCAGCTCGACGCTCCGGGTCTTCAGCTCCTCGACCCTCTTCTGCTGCGTGATGTCGAGGATGTAGGCGATGATCCGGGTGTCGTCGAGCATCGCGCCGCCGAGCAAGATGGGGATCCGTCGGCCGTCCTTGCGGAAGTACTCCTTCTCGTACGTCTGGAAGACCCCCCCGTCGGAGAGCTCCTGGAGGGCGACCTGGTCGAGGTGGCTCCACTCGGGGGGCGTCATATCCGCCCACCGGACGCGGCCCGCCAGGAGATCGTCCCGGGTGTACCCGACCATCGCCAGGAACGGGTCGTTCGCTTCCAGGAAGTTGCCGACGGCGTCCGCCACGACCACGCCGATCACCCCCGAGTCGAAGAGCTTCCGGTAGCGCGCCTCGCTCCGCCGCAACGCGTCCTCGGAGGTGCGTTGCTCGCTCATGTCACGGAACACGAGCACGACGCCCCGCACGACACCATCCTCGCCCCGGATCGGGGCGCCGCTGTCCGCGATCGGACGCTCGGTCCCGTCGCGGGCGACGAGCGCGGTGTGATTGGCGAGCCCCACGATGACACCCTCGCGCAGGACCCGATCCGCGGGGTTCTCGGCGGGGAGCCGCGTCTCCTCGCTGATGATACGGAACACCTCGGCGAGAGGGCGCCCCCGGGCTTCCTCCAGTCTCCAGCCCGTGAGCTGCTCCGCGACCGGGTTCATCTTGGCGATGTGGCCCTGCGCGTCGGTCGCGATGACCGCGTCGCCGATGCTGTTCAACGTGATCGCGAGATCCTCCTCTCGCTCTCGGATGATCGTCTGCTTCGCCTCCAGGTAGGCCTCGCCGATCCTGGCCATGGCCCAGTCGAAGAACGCGTGCATCGCGGCCATGGACCGGGCGAACCGCTCGGGCTCGGCCGCGTACGCGCGAGCGAGATGGGGAGAGAGGTCGCGCGCCGCGGTCCGGACCAGACGGTACCACGCCGTGTAGCCGACACCCAGGCTGGCGTACATCGCGCCCTGCTGCTGGAGGTTCGCGACGTAGCCCTCCCAGTCCCCGGCCATCGCCCGCTGCAGGTGCGTTCGACTCTCGCGCTGCTGCGCCGCCAGCGTCTCCGGCGGCATCGCTCGCAGGATGGGGCCGAAGTGCGGGTCCTCGCGCGCCAGCGCGAGGGTCGACTCGTTGAGCGCGTCGAAGTGAGCGTCGTAGACTTCCCAGAAGTCCGGCAGCCCCTTCGTCTCCTCGTCGCTGAACCATCCATCCACGGGGGATCCCACGTGCCGTCCTCCCTTGTCTGTCCGACACCGGATGATGACTGGATCGGTGTCCGGTGTCATCTCGCTCGTCCCTCCAACGCCGTGACGGTCAGGCCGCGAGCAGGAGCTTGCCGCTCGTGGCGCGGCTCTCGAGCAGCCGGTGTGCCTCGGCGGCGTCGGCCAGCGGCAGCACGCGGTCGATGCGCACGCCGAGCTCGCCGCGGGCGACGGCGCCGAGGACGTCGCCGGCGCGCGCGAGCAGCTCCTGCCGCGTCGCCGTGTAGTGGCCGAGCGTCGGGCGCGTCACGAAGAGCGAGCCCTTCAGGTTGAGCACCTGCAGGTTCACCGGCGGCACCGCGCCGCTCGACTGCCCGAACAGCACCATCATGCCGCGCGGGCGCAGGCAGTCGAGACTCCGGTCGAACGTCGTCTTGCCGACCGAGTCGTAGACGACGTCGACGCCGCCGCCCTTCCGCACGGCCTCGGCGAAGTCGACCTGGTCGTAGCGGATCGCGTGCGTGCAGCCGGCGGCGAGCGCGCGCGCCGCCTTCTCGTCGGTCGAGACCGTGCCGAAGACCTCGGCGCCGATCTGCCGCGCCAGCTGGCACAGGAGCAAGCCGACGCCGCCCGCCGCCGCGTGCACGAGGCACCTCTGCCCGGCGCGCAGCGGGAACGTCGACTTCACGAGGTAGTGCGCCGTCATGCCCTGCAGCATCACCGCGGCCGCGCGATCGAGCCGCGTCTCCTCGGGTACCGCCACCAGCCGGTCGCCGGGCGCGACGACGTGGTCGGCGTACGAGCCGGGCACGTCGCACCACGCGACGCGATCACCGACCTTCCAGTCGGCACCCTCGCCGACCTCGACGACGGTGCCGGCGCCCTCGCGGCCGAGCGGCACCGGCACCGGCGCCGGGTACTGCCCCGAGCGGAAGTAGACGTCGATGAAGTTGACGCCGGCGAAGGCGACCTTCACGCGCACCTGGCCCCGGGCCAGGACCGCGTCGTCGACCTGCGTGAGCGTCATCACCTCGGGGCCGCCGGTGGCGGCGGGACGGATCGCGCGCATGGCGCGACTGTATGCGATCAGGCGCGCTCGAACAGGCCGGCGGCGCCCTGGCCGCCGCCGATGCACATCGTCACGACGGCGTACTTGCCGCCGCGGCGGCGCAGCTCGTAGAGCGCGGTCGCGGTGAGCTTGGCGCCGGTGCAGCCGAGCGGGTGGCCGAGCGCGATCGCGCCGCCGTTCACGTTCAGCTTCTCGTCGGGGATGCCGAGCTCGCGCTGGCAGTAGAACGCCTGGCACGCGAACGCCTCGTTCATCTCGAACAGGTCGATGTCCGCGACGGTGAGGCCGTTCTTCGCGAGGAGCTTCTGCACCGCGGGCAAGGGACCGATGCCCATGATCGCCGGGTCGACGCCGACGGTCACGAAGCTGCGGAACCAGCCGAGCGGCTTCACGCCCAGCTCGGCCGCCTTGGCCTTGCTGGTCACGAGCGCGGCCGCGGCGCCGTCCGAGATCGGCGACGAGTTGCCGGCCGTCACCGACCCGCCCTGCGCGAACGCGGGCGGCAGCTTGCCCAGGCCCTCGAGCGTCGTCTCCGGGCGCGGCAGCTCGTCGACGACGAAGTCCTTGAACACGCGGTTGCCCTGGGCGTCGTAGGAGATCGCGCGCACCGGCACGATCTCGTCCTTGAACACGCCCTTCTCGAGCGCCGCCTTGGCCTTCTGCTGGCTCTTGTAGGCCAGCTCGTCCTGCTGCTGGCGCGTGATGCCGAACTTCTTGGCGACGTTCTCGGCGGTGATGCCCATCGGCGTGTTCGCCGACGGCATCGTGTCCATCAGCTCGGGCGACGCCGAGAGGTGGAAGCCGGTCATCGGCACGTAGGTCATCGACTCGACGCCGCCGGCGATGACGGCGTCCGAGGTCCCGATCGCGATCTGGCCGGCCGCCGTCGCGATGGCCTGCAGGCCCGACGAGCAGAACCGGTTGATGGTCTGCGCCGGCACCTCGATCCCGAGGTCGGCGGTGAGCGCGATGAGGCGCGCGACGTTCAGGCCCTGCTCGCCCTCGGGCATGGCGCAGCCGAGGACGACGTCGTCGATGTGGCCCCTGGCCGCCGGCACACGCGCCAGCAGGCCGCGGATGACGTCGGCCGCCAGCTCGTCGGGACGCTTGGTGGCGAGGGTGCCCTTGTGGCCGCGACCCACCGCCGAACGCACAGCTTCTGCAATGACGATCTCGTTCATGGTCTTCATCTCCGGTGGGTGGTGGGTCAGTTACGGAGCGGCTTGTTGTTCTGCAGCATGTACTGCATGCGCGCCTGGCTGAGCGGCTCGCCGCACAGCGAGAGGAACGCCTCGCGCTCGAGCTCGAGGATCTTGTCCTCGGAGTTCGGGCCGACGTGACCGTTGGCGCCGCCGCACAGGACCTCGGCGAGCTTGGTCGCGATCTTGGCGTCGTGCTCGCTGGCGTAGCCGCCGGCGACCAGCGTGTTGACCATCATCTTGAGGGTCGCGACGCCGTTCTCGCCGGGCAGCTTGTACGCGCGCGGCGACGGCGGGTGGTACCCGGTCGACGCCATGCCGATGACCCGCTGCTTGGCCTCCCACAGCTGGCGCGCGCGATCGAACGACACGCCGTCGGTCGCGCGGAAGAAGCCGGCGGCCTTGGCCTCCTCGGCCGAGAGCGCCACCTTGGCCAGCGCGATGTTCTTGAACACCTGGGTGACGAACGCGTAGGTGTCGATCTCGACGCCCTCGGGCACGCCCTCGAGCGAGCGCCACAGCATGTTGAGCGTGCCGGCGCCGCCGGGGATGAGACCCACGCCGACCTCGACGAGGCCCGCGTACGTCTCGAGCGCGGCCTGCACGCCGTCGGCGCCGAAGCACAGCTCGAGCCCGCCGCCGACGGTCATGCCGAACGGCGCGGCGACGACCGGCACGGTCGCGTACTTCATGCGCTGGGTCGCGTACTGGTAGCCGCGGATCATCTCGCGCAGGCCGTCCCACTGCTTCTGGCCGGCGGCCATGACCACCGCGAACAGGTTGGCGCCGACGCAGAAGTGCTCGCCGGTGTTGTAGACGAGCAGGCCGCGGAACTCGGCCTCGGCCTTGTCGACCGTGTCGTGGATCATCTTGATGACGTCCGCGTCGATCGAGTTCGACTTGGACTTGAAGGTCAGGCCGAGCACGCCGTCGCCCAGGTCCCACGCCTCGGCGCCCGCGTTCTTGAGCACCGGCGCGCCGCCCTTGCGCAGGACGTCGAGCGTGACCTCGCGCGGATCGGCCGCGCGGCGGACGTAGTCGCCCTTCTCGGGCGACCACACCCGGTCACCGTCATAGAAGCCCTTCGCCCCGGCGGCGACCATCTTGTCGACCCAGCCCGGCAGCGCGAGGCCGTCGGCCTTCATGCGGGCGACCGTCTCGGCGAAGCCGAGCGCGTCCCAGGTCTCGAACGGCCCGAGCTCCCAGTTGTAGCCCCACTTCATGCCGTCATCGATCGCCTTGGGATCGTCGGTGATCTCGCCGATGCGGCGCGCCGCGTAGGCCAGCCCCTTCGACAGCGCCTGCCAGGCGAAGTCGCCGATCAGGCCCTCGGTCGCCACCAGCGCCTTCACCCGCGCCCGCGGGTCCTCGGTCTTGCCGATCTTCTTGCACGCCTTGGCGATGTCCTCGCTGCCACCCTTGGCCCGGTACTCGCCGGTCGTGGGATCGAGCGTGTGGATGTCCTTGCCCACCCGCTTGTAGAAGCCGCCCTTGGTCTTGTCGCCGAGCTGGCCCTTCTTGAGCATCTCGCGGATGTAGGGCGGGACCGTGAAGACCTCGCGGTCCTCGTCGGCGGTGAGGCTGGCGTGGCAGTTGTCGACGACGTGGACCAGCGTGTCCAGGCCGACCAGATCGCCGGTGCGGAAGCTCGCGCTCTTGGGGTGGCCCATGGGCACGCCGGTGATCGCGTCGAGATCCTCGGGCGCGAGGCCCTTCTCGAGCATCAGGTGGATCGCCGCCATCATCGAGTGCGTGCCGATGCGGTTGGCGATGAAGTTGGGCGTGTCCTTGGCCCANNAGCTCGAGGAGCTTCATGTAGCGCGGCGGGTTGAAGAAGTGGGTGATGAGGAAGTGCTGGCGGAAGCGCTCGCTGCGCCCGACCATCATGTCCGCGATCCGCAGGCCCGACGTGTTCGACGCCACGATCGTGTCGCCGGTGAGCAGCGCGTCGAGCTTGGCGAACAGGTCGCGCTTGATCTCGAGCTTCTCGATGATCGCCTCGACGATGAGATCGCAGTCGGCGACCTTCGCCAGGTCGGTCTCGAGGTTGCCCGTCTGGACCAGCACGCTGTTGCGCACGTGGCTGAACGACGCCGGCTTCGACTTCTTCAGCTTGTCGAGCGCCGTGGCGGCGTAGTCCTTGAGATCGAGGAGCAACACCGGGACACCGGCGTTGGCGAGGTGAGCGGCGATACCGCCGCCCATGACACCGGAGCCGATCACGGCGACCTTGCGGATGGGTTTGGTCATGGCGTGCGGCACCTTACCAGAGCGTTCGTGCGCGAGTTACAGTGAAGAAACTTCGTGAACCGGTTCACCTTCCTGGCCCTCGTCGCCCTCGGCACGGCGGGCGCTTGCAGCGGCGGTGCGCGTGACGCCGGGCCGTCGGCGCGGCGCGATCCGGCCGCAAGCGGGCGCAGCGACGGGCTTGGCGAGGCCCGGCGGCCGGCGCGGCCGCTCGACGCGGCGCTGGTCGACCAGCTCGCGTCGGTGACCGTCACCGGCGCCGAGGTCACGGTGGTGCGACGCAGTGACGCAGAGCTGGCGTCGATCGTCACGACGCCGGACGGCGTGCGCGTGACGGTGACCGCGAGCGCGTGCCTCGCATGCACGGCGCTCGAGCTACCGGCGTGGGAGGCGCGACGGCCCGAGCTCGCCGCCCTGTGGGCGCCGCTCGACGCCGCCGGCGACAAGCTCGCGCTGACGGCCGAGGCCGTCGCCGGCAGCCCCGTGATCGCGATCGACGCGAGCCGCACCGTCGACGACGAGCTCCGCCACACGTACCAGCTCCACTGGAACGACGGGGCGACCCAGCTCCACGCCGTGTGCGAGGCGCCGGCGTGCGCACAGGCAGCGCGCGCGGCGCTCGGCGCCTACCTCGACACGCTCACGCGTTGAGCCACCAGAGGGCGCCGCTCAGCACCGCCAGGTAGGCGAGCCAGGCGGTCGAGACGAACATCATCACGCCGGCGAAGAGCGACACGCGACCGAACGCGAACATCGCGGCCGTGCCGGTGACGACGACGGTGCTGATGACGAGGAACGAGGTCGCGAGCGAGTGGGTGCCGAAGAAGAGCGGCGTCCACACGAACGCGAGCACGAGCTCGCACGCGAACCAGCCGAGCGCCGCCGACGTGAGGATCGTCGGCGGTCCGCGCCACACCATCCACGCCGCCGTGCCGATGAGCGAGAAGGCGCCGATCGAGACGGGCACGATCAGCCATGGCGCGGGCGCCCACCACGGGACGGCCAGCGACAGGTAGTACGCGGCCTCTCCGGCGAGGAGGGGGAGCAGCACGGCCAGGTTCGAGAGCGCGATCAGGCTCACCAGCACGGCGGCGCTCGCGGCGCGGCCCGGATGGTCGAGCGCGCGCAGGTCGGCGAGGAACTCGTCTTCGTAGAAGTCGACGGCACGAGCGTCCATGAGCGGAACCGTGGTGCAGGCCCGGTGCCAGCTCATCGTCGCGAATCGACGAGGGTCCCATGTGCGAGGCCGGCGCGACGTGCGCGCGCGCTCGCCCGCGGGAGCCCGCGGGAGCCCGCGGGAGATCGATCACAGGGCGACGCGGAAGCCGACGTTCTCGAGTCGATACGTGGGCGGGAAGCTCGTGCGCGCGTACGTACGCAGCGCCCGCGCGTCGTAGGCCCACGAGCCGCCGCGGACGACACACGGCGCGCTGCCCGGCTGGATCGTGTTGCGCGGGTTGCGCTCGGGGCCGTGCAGATAGAAGCCGTCGTCGTAGACGTCCTCGCACCACTCGAAGACGTTGCCGGCCATGCCGAGCATGCCGTACGGCGAGGCGCCGCGCGGGAACGCGTCGACCGGCGACGTGCCGCCGCCGCGCAGCGCGCCGAAGCGAGCGTGCTCGCCGGTCGGCTCGTCGCGCCCCCACGGGTACTTGTTGCCCTCGGCGCCGCGCGCGGCCTTCTCCCATTCGGCCTCGCTGGGCAGGGCGATGGCATAGCCCTTTGGCAGCGCGATCTGAAAGCGCTCCGTGAGCCAGCGCGTGAAGGCCAGCGCCTCGTACCAGTTCACGCCGACCACCGGGTGGTTGTGTAGGTTGAAAGGCGCGCCGTAGTTCTCGGGTTCGACCCGCGGCTCTCGATCCCCACGCCCTTTGAAGCGGCCGTCTTTCCAGTAGCCCGCCGCTTCAGCCTCCGGCCAATATCGGCTGACGCCGTAGCCGCCGGCCGCCACAAACTCGGCGTATTGGGCGTTGGTGACCGGGTGCCGGCCCATCCAGAAGGCTGGCAGGTCCAAGGTGTGTGCCGGTTGTTCAGCCTCGTAGGCTTCGGCGTCAACCTGTTTGTCGCTGCCCATCTGGAAGGGGCCAGCCGGCACGTAGCAGAACTCCATCGCGCCTACCGTTATCACTTCCGCGCGGGGGTCGCCCAGCACAGCCAGCGCCCGCCCAGCCTCAGCGCGTTCCGGGGCGTTTAGATCGCTCGCCAGCAGGTCCACCAGGCGCGGACGCAGGCGCTGGAGATAAGCTGCGCCGCCATTGGGAGCATCGTCGGCTTCGACGGCGTCCCGGCCGAGGAGCGCGGCTAGGTTGCCGCCCCAGCCCACGGCGCGGCGCTTCCGGGCCGTGTCTGGATGGTCCGTGAGGAGTTGATACGCCAGGTCTAGCACGTCGTGTGGGTGGCGGCGATTGTAGAGCAGGTCCTCGGCCCCCAACTGCGCGGCCAGCGCCCAATAGTCGCCCTCGGCCGCCCGTTCGAAGTAAGCGACGTACGGGCGCCGCTGGCCGGCCAGGTAACACCCGGCCAGGTATTCCTGCAAGGTGCGATGCGGGAAGCTGTAGGCGGCAGGGTGGCCGGGCTCGCCGCCGCGGCCCACCAGCAGGCCCGCGCGCTGGTCCACGTAGTCCAGGAACTCGGCGGCCAGCGCGGCGCTGCCCAGGTACTCCTTCTGTTCCAGCAAGGTCAGGGCGACGCCGCGCGCCAAGTCGGCCGAGTCGCGCTGGCCCTTGCCGGCAGCGTGGGCCTCAAAGGCCAGCCGCTCCAGCACCGCGCGCAGGCGCAACTCGTCCTGGAGGAAGGCAGCCAGCGCCGGGGTCTTACCCTTCTGCCAGCGGCGCAGGAGCACGTCCACCAATTGCTGGTAAAGCTTCACGCGCTCGCGCGGGAGGCCGATCTCGCGCTGGTGCAGGATCGCCATGCTGGTGAGCATCATCGGGTTGGCGGCCAGCGGGCGCAGGTCGTCGCTCAGGGCGGCCTGCTCCAGGTCCGCAGCGCGGGCCTGCACCTGCCCGGTGTCGAAGCGGGCGGGCTGGGCCGCGTACCAGCGATGGGAGAAATCGCGGATGTGATCGGGCGTGAAGGGCGCCAGGGTATGGGCCTGAAAACCGGGCAGGAGCGCCGCGCCGGTGTAGGAGCGCACCCGGCAGGTGACGAGCACGCGTCTCACGTGGCATTCATTGAGCAGGGCGCTCACCGCCAGGCGCACGTACTGGCGCAGGTCTTCCGGCACCTCGTCCAGCCCATCCAGCACGAGGACGGCCGAGCCATCCTCCAGCGCCTTGTTGAGTCCCGCGGAAAACTCCGGCACACGCAGCGACTCTTTGAGGTCAGCCTCCAACTGGGCCTGCACGGCCTGCAACAGGGCAGCCCGATGCGCCTGGGTCAGCGGCTCCTGCACGTCGAGCGGGCGCAGGCGTGGGGCGAGGTCGCGCAGGG
Source organism: Myxococcales bacterium UBA2376 (assembly GCA_002344285.1). Classification (GTDB taxonomy): domain Bacteria; phylum Myxococcota_A; class Polyangia; order Haliangiales; family Haliangiaceae; genus UBA2376. The sequence goes on along the minus strand of DDTA01000352.1, from coordinate 2,855 downwards.
TGAGAAACAGCGGCAGGAGGCCGGCTATCCAGCCGGGCGGGGGCTCGCCGGCCTTCAACTCGGCTCGGGCCCCGAGGCTCAACCAATAGCGCGCGAAGGTGCTTTTGCCGGAGCCGGGGTCGCCCAGCAGCACCAGGCGCGGGGCCTGGGCCGCTGCGTCCAGGGCCGGGAGCGGGCGCGTGTCACGGTCCTGGGGCTCGCCGGACTCAATGAATTGGCGTTTCTTCTGGCGCTCTTCTTTCTCAGCCTCGGTCAGGGGGATGCGCGTGGTGGTGTGCAGGCCGATGTAGACGCTGTCGAGCGTCAGGTCATCAGCGGCGCCCTCCTCGCCGCCCAGCGCGGCCAGAGGCAGGACGTTGCACCACTGGCTGAAGCGCTCCAGGTAACGGCGGCGCGCGGCGGCCTCGGCCTGGGCAGCCTGCGCCTGGGGGTCCAGGGCATGCTGGTGGATTTCTTGCTTTTCCACAAAAGTGTAGTCGATGGTGTGGCCCTGTCCCTGCACCACCAGATTGCCCTGGCCGTGCACGGTCGCTTCAAAGCGCGGCCAGCTGCCCAGGCGTGTCAACTCGCCTTGCAGGACATCGGCGAACCATTGCCGGTCGGCCTCGTGCAGCGTGTCCCTTGCCAGCGCCAGCGCTTCCAGCTTCTCCAGCGCCGCGTCTAGTTCGGCGCGCAGTTGAGCATTCTGCCCGGCTCGCTCGGCCAGCCATTGCGCCACATCGCGTTCGCCGTTGGCTTCATCTTTCCACTTGCGGATCTGATCGGAGAGCAGGTTTGTGCCGAGGCCGGCCGTCAGCGACATCACGGCCATCGCCGCGCCAAAGGCGTCGCCGGCCCGCGCTTCGACCACCACCGGCCAGAGCACGCCAGCGCAGACGGCGACGTAAGCGGAGTTCATCGCGGCCGGGACCAGGCGCTCTTTCCAGCCGCGCAGGTTGACCGCCGCCTTTTCCTTCCAGATGGTCAGGTCAAACGCCATGTTGCCTCCCCGTGATGCGCCGGCCGGCCAGCACCGCCTTGCGCAGGCCAATGGTGTTGCCATAGCGAACGTGATTGACCCAGCCCTGCACGCTGGCGGTCACAGCCTCCAGGCTCAGGCGGCCGGCCGCGTACCCGGCCAACACGTCCCGCAATTTGCGCCGAAAGTGTACACCATTTCGACGCTTGAGCCGGCGGCGGTCCGGGTAGATGATGAAACCCAGGAACGGAAGACCCTCTGCCACCGGCCTGGGATGCGCGCCGGGATGGATGGTTAACCGGAAGCGCGCCAGCCGCTCGGTGAGCGCGGCCCGCCATTCCCATAGCGCGGCTTTGTCATCGGCGAAGAGCATGAAATCATCCACATAACGCAGGTAAGCCGGGCAGCGCAACTCGCGCTTGACGAAGTGGTCAAAAGGATTCAAGAAACAGTTTGCCCAAAACTGGCTGGTGAGATTGCCAATCGGCAGGCCGCGTGGCCGGCTCGCGGCGAACAAGTCGTCGCCGGGGAAATAGACCATCTCGTAAGCCTGGCTGAGCACGCCCACCCCGCTGGCCATTATCCGCGCGCACAGCCATTGCACGCGCGGGTCCGGGAGTTTGCACGCCAGCGTCTCGGCCAGCAGAGCGTGGTCGATAGCGGGAAAGAATTGCCGGATATCGCACTGGAGGGCGTAGCGATAGCGGCGCGCGAACTGCTGGCAACGGTCCAGCGCGCGGTGCGTGCCCTTTCCCACGCGATTGGCGTAGGAGTCAAAGATAAAGCTGCGCTCGAAGACGGGCTCGATCAAGTTGCACAAAGCGTGGTGGATGACACGATCCCGAAAGGGCGCAGCGCTGATGAGCCGGCGCTTGGGCTCGTGGATGTAGAAACTGGCGTACGAGCCGGGGGTATAAGTCTTGGTGAGTAGCTCAGCCTGCAACGCCAGCAGGTTGTCTTCCAGCCGGCGCTCAAAGGCGGCCACATTGGGCTGTCGGCGCTTCCCGCGGCTGGCGCGGGCGTGGGCCAGGAGCAGGTTATTCCAGGCGCAGATTTGGGCGAACACGGCGGCTGGGGCCTCCGGCCAGCCCGCGCGGGCAGGGCCGGAGGCCGTTGTTATTGGCCCGGCCCGTCAGGCCGCTCCCGGCAGGCGAAGCGGCGCGGCGGGCGCGGCCNNCCATTCTTCTTGTGGGCCTCGGCCCGGCAGCCGGGGCCGCCGGGCATTTCCGGCCGTAGCGGAAGAGCGTGGACGCCACAACCCGAAACCCGTTGTTCCTGTTGGCGTTGTCCGGGTTGTTCCTGTTGCGGTTCGCACAGCGCGCGTTCCTGGCTTCATTGTTGAAGGAGCCCCCGCGCAGCACGCGATCGTCTGCGAACCCGCCCCCGCATTCAGGAGACTTTCGCCTCCCCCATGCCAGTGTTTCCGTCACCCCGCCGTCTGGCTGCTGTCTCGCCTGTGGCCTGGGTTACTTTGTGCCAGCCGCCCAGCAGCCGGCCGATCTCGGCTACCATGCGCGCCGCGTGCTCATACTGGCCGGCCGTCAGCCAGTTCAATTTGGCGGCCAGGCGCAGGTACACGCGCACGCGGTCCAGGGCCTCATCGGCGGCGCGCAAATAGGCCAGGCGGTCCTTGCCCAGGCGGTGGTTGGCGGCCTCCAGCGCCTCGCGCAGGTCAAAAGCCGCGTCCAATAGGCGCTGGGTGAAGGAGTGCCGATGGGCGCGCGGAAAGTGGTTGGTGGCCGGCAACAGCCACGCCAGAAAATCAAACGTGCGGGTGAAGATGGGCGTCTCTGCGGCAGCGGCCATAGACTAAGCCTCCACACAAATCACAAAAACGCGCGGCGGCGCTGTCGCGCCGCTGGAGAAGGGGCGCCGCCCCTTCTCCAGACCTCATCCC
>DDTA01000085.1:282-16805 GCA_002344285.1 Myxococcales bacterium UBA2376 | reverse complement strand
TGCCGGTCGAAGATGTCCGTGTGATGGTGGTTCGACTCCGCCGTCGTCATCATCACGTCGATGTCGAACCGCGCCGCCGCCTCGCCAAGGCAGTAGGCGAAGACGTTGTTCGTCACCTCGTCGGGGCGCAGCAGGAACTGCCGCTGCGTACACCGACGAGTGATCTTGTAGAAGCTGCCGGGAAGCACCTGGCGCGGCATCGTCACGGGGGCACCACCGGCCAGCCACGAGCACCCGCCGTGCCACCCGCCAACGCCCCGATTCCTCGATCCGCGTGTCCGGTGCTCCAGCCGCTGCGTCCGACTTCCGGGCGCAGCCCGCCGGCCGTCATCACTTACCTGCCAGTCCCGGCCTCCCCTCCCCAATCATGCCCGTCCGGCTCCCCCCGCCGGCCCCCCGAATCAAGCCCGGTCCGGATCCGTACGACCAATGAAGCCCGGTCCGGAACTTCTCCGGAACTTCTTCGCTACCCAATCAAGCCCGGTCCGGATCTCTACCGGATCTCTATGTCGCTTGACACTTATCTTCGCTAGCCCGGTCGGAACCTGTCTGTCGGGACCTGTCCAATCAATCAACCGACCATGCATTCACGTCGCCCGCGATAACGCCCGGGTTGCGGCGTGCTTGTTCGATGCACTCGGCTGCCTCTTCGGAAGAGGGATCCTCCCAGTCGGTGTCGTCCACATCGACACACCATTCGTACGCTTCAATGTGGAAGAGGTCGGCAGTCAAGGACTCATCTATCTGCTTCCTCGCATCAGACTCGGAATCGGCCTGCACGTAACAGCGGATGTAGGCCCCAGCCGCATCCTTCGGATCCAGGACCTCACAGTTCTCGAGAGGTCGCACCTCGACGAAAGCGCAATAGACTCTGGGTCGCGCGGCAGTCGACATCAACTTCCGCCCCATGTCCGGTGAACATTGACGTTGTGGCGCTCCATTTGAGTTTCCTTGTTCGAATCGTGAAAGTGCGACTCGGGGTGTGCCGAATCCTGATGAGATTCAGGCTTACGATACTTCTGCTGCTTCTCGTAGGCTCGGCGCTTAGCCTTGTCTGACTTCGGCGGCGTCGGTCGAGGTTTGCCGCCGTGGGCGTGCCGCCCAGCCTCTCCTGCCTTCTTCCGAGTGTTGTACTGCTGGGTTGTGTTGTGGACCTTCTTGGTGTAGGTCGTCCGACGGGTCGCGCAATTGTGAACCAGCACGCCTTGGTTGCCAACGAAGTAGGTGTGGAACTCGTCGACCTCGAAGTTGTAGACCGTTGAGATCTCGTTTGTCGGTGCGATGCTCAGGATTGTCGCGTGGCCGCGCCCCCCTAGGGTGATCCTGTCGCCGATGCGGAGATGACGCACCTCGACCCATCCGCGCGCCGTCCAGAAGGGATGGTCATCGGTTGTGCGAAGAGTCTCGCGCTGCCCGTCCGCGTCGAAGACCACATCGATCGACTCTCGGCCTTCCCGCATGAACAGGCCGACGACCGGGCGAAGCTCGACACGACCGGTCTCTACGTTCTTCGCCCAGACGAGGTCGCCGACCTCGAGCTGCTCGATCGCGATTTTCCCGCTCGCGGTGAAGACTGGCGTCCCCGCCACGAAGCATCCGCAATTCGTCGGCTTCACCGGCTTCGTTTTTGAGAAGCCCTTTGCAACCGCAATGGAAACCTTCGCCGTCGCCATCGACATCGCTAGGGTCAAACCCGCGCTTTGGGCGGCTTCAGTCATTGATCCACCATTCGCGAGCGTGACGCCACCTGCCAAGGCGGCAGCACCGACGGCGGCGCGAAGGCCAGCACCGCCAGCGAGGGCGCTGGCCATTGTGCCAGTGTCTACCGCCTGTTCCTTGAGCGCGGTGCCTGCAGACTTGCTCCCCGTAGCGACGTCATAGACACGCTCAACTGCGCGTGCACTGTAGTTCACTGGATTGTAGTGGTTGACAGTGCTCCAGACTGCGATAACCGTGTCCACCTTGTCTCGCCCGTCCGGGTCGAGGTAGCGAAGGGGATTGTGTCCGCTGAATGAGTAGAGAAGCGCACGTCGCGGATCGTCCCATGCACCGTCAGGCTCGAACCGGTACAGTGGATCTGCCTGCGTCCAGCCGAGAAGGACGCCGTCGTAGTAGCGGACGCCGTAGTAGCTGAGCTTGGTGAGGTCGTCGCGGTACTTGTCGTTGAAGCGGCGGCGCTGGTCGGTGAGGGCGGTGCCCGTGGTCTCCAGGAGCTCGCCGTAGGGGCCGTAGACGAACGCGCTGCGGGTCGAGCCGCTCGGTGTGGTGGAGACGAGGGTGTTGTTGGAGAGGCCGTGGTACTGGAGCTCGATGTCCGTGCGGTTGGTGATGCGCGCGACAGGGGTGCCGAGCGAGAGGTGCGCTTGCGTTTGGGTGACCGTGCCGGTGGCGGAGTAGACGACCTCGGCGTCGCCCATGAACGCGCGGACCTCGGTCACCTGGTTCGATGGGTTGCGCTTGACGATGCCGGCGCGGGCGCCGCGGTGATCGTAGAAGTAGTCCTCACGCCCGGCCGACGAGGACACGCGCCGGAGCTGGTCTTCACCGTCGTACAGCGACGTTTCGAAGGGAGTCCCGCCGCCGTAGCGGTAGATCGTGTTCCCAGCGGTGTCGTAGCTGTAGTAGCGGATGTACGAACCGGTAGTCAGGTTTTTCAGGCCGACCGGGGCGTCGGGCTCGAAGCCGGCGGCGTTGTCGTAGAGATAGGAGACGTTGCGCGTGAAAACGTCGTTGCCGGCGCCCGGCGAGCCGCCGACGTTGACGCGGTCCAGCTTGCCGGACGGCGTGAACGTGTAGGTCGAGTTGAACTTGCCCGCGGCCTCGGCCGTCGACTTGAGCTGGTGGCGCTGGTCGTAGTCGAATGACAGGTCGTAGTAGGAGGTCTGCGTCGACGAGCGACGCATCCAGTGCTTCAGCCGCGACGGGTCGTCCTGACCGAAGTAGTCGAGCTCCTGCTTCGCGAGCTCGACGGCGAAGCCATTCTGGCCTTGCACGATCTGCTGCGACTTGACGCGCGTGAGCGGGTCATAGATCCAGTTCGACTGGCTCTCGTTCCAGCCGCTCGTCTGCAGGTTGGTGTAGCGAGTGGTGACCAGGCCGGCCGTGTTGCGGACCTGCTCGGCGACGGTCTTCAGCGAAGCGCCGTTCTGCCACTTGATGGTCCGCGGCAGCGCGCGAGCGTCGTACTCGAAGCGAGCCACGGTGCCGTTGCTTTGCCCCGCGCCGTGATCGGCGTACGTCTGGGTGACGACCCGGCCTCCGGGGCCGTAGGTCATGCGCGACGTTCGGGACGCCTGGAACGTGGCGAACTTGAACGTTCGATTCTCGACCGTCGGGTTGCCCTCGGCGTCATACGCGAAGGTCGACGAGAGCACGCCTGACGGATGCGTCGACGAGCACAGGCGGCCGAGGCCGTTGGTGCAGTTGTCGTAGCCGAACGAGATCTGGCCGACGCCGAGCAGCTGCTGGTCGCTGACGCTGAGGTTCCGCACGCCGACGCTGCGAGACTTCTCGCGGCCGAGCACGTCGTACGCGTAGGAGGTCGTGTACTGCGTCGTCCAGCCGTTGCCGTGGTTCGCGGTCTCGAACTTGAGCTCGCCACCGGGCAGGTAGCCGTACTTCCATGTCCGGCCGTTGCGCGAGATCTGGACGCGCCGGCCCTCGAAGTCGTGCAACAGCTCGGTGATGACGCCTTCCGGGTTGGTGATGCCGCGAACGTTGTCGTTCGCGTCGTACTTGTAGTGAGTCGTCTCGTAGGTCGTTGGCGACGTGTACTCACGTACCTGGAGGAGGCGGCCGAACGCGTCGTGCACGAGATCGGTGCGCGCGGCCGGGCCGCCCTGCGAGCCCGCGACCTCGGTACGCGAGTGGACGAGCCCGTCGTACGAGAGATCGATGCCGCTCGCGGCCGGCCCGCCGACGGGGGGGCGCCGCATCGACGTCGGCCTGCCGAGGCTGTCATAGCCGTACGTGTACGTCACCGTCGCCGCGCTGTTCTGCGACGGGTCGGGGAGCGTCACCGCGACCAGGTGGCCGCGGTTGTCGTAGTCGTAGGTCGTGACGGCGTTCACCGTCGTGCCGGTCGACACCGTGACGACGTCCGGGCGGCCGCGGCCGTCGAGCTCGGTCTTCTCGTTCGTCCAGCGGTTGGCGTCGTACTCGATCAGCGTGCCGGTCTCGACGTTGGTGCGCGCGCCGGCGACGAGGTAGTCGACGTACTTGTAGCGACCGACCTGCGTCTTCACCCAGAACCCGCCGGCGTTCTCGCGGTTCACCCACGACGCCACCGGACGACCGAGGCCGTCGATGTCGGTCCACGTCTGCTCCCACGACATGCAGCCCCAGCCACACCACACGGAGTTGGGTCCGAGCTCGGTGAGGAGCGCGCCGGTGCCGACGTGATACTCGCTGTACACGGAGTGGCCCAGCTCGTTCGTGGTCGTGGTGACGAAGCGCTTCGTCGGGTCGTGGAGGTATTGCTCGACGGGCCCCGACGGCTGGTTGTTGGGTGTCCGCGTCGTGAGCTTCACGCCGGTCGCCATGTCGTAGGTCCAGGTCGTGACCGCGTGATGGTGGCCGTTCGGGTCGGGAGTCTCGGTGAACGAGACCTCGCTCGACGTCTGGACGCGGTACGTCGGGTCGAACCCGGTCTCCACATGCCGTGTCTTGTTCTCGACGAGCGGAAAGGTGTTCGACAGCTCGTACTCGGCGACGAGCTTGGTCTGCACGCGATAGTTGCTGGCGTCGCTCAGGAAGTAGCGCCTCTCCTCCTGCCGGCGATCGCCGGACTGGTACGTTCCCGACGTCGTCGTGTAGACGTTCTTCGCCACGAACATCTGCGGCGCGGCGGCGGACGGTAGAGGCTCGAGCTCCGTGATGGTCTCGACGCGGCCGTCGTTCGACGCCATACACGCGGCCTCGCTCTGGCCGTTGTTGCACGTCCACTTCCGCTCGCGCGCCGCGTGGTACGTGGTGATCGCGCCGCCGAAGAGGGTGCGCGGCTCCCAGACGGTCTCCGCGATGCTCTTCGGGTTGGCGTAGTCGTCGCTCGAGAAGGTGCGCGAGCGGGCGAGGCGGCCGCTCCAGTCGACCGTGTAGTCGTAGTCGTCGATCGTCAGCGCGTTCGACGGCGCGAAGGTGCGGACGCGCTCGAAGCCGCGGAAGCCGTAGCGACCGCGCTCGTCGGCCTTCCAGATCGGGAGCTCGTACTTGTAGGACGTCTTCGAAATGTCCGGATCCCACAGGTCGCGGACACGGAGCGCCTCGACGACCCACTGCGTGCGAGGGAGCGCCTTCCGCTGCGACGCATCTTGCGTGACGGTGTCACCGGCGTCGTTCGTCGACGCATAGTCGACCTCGACGGTGCCGCCGCGACCGTTATCGATGCGCTTGAGCAGCCGGAGCGGCTGTGTGTCCGAATCCCGCAGGACCTGGATGCCGGGCTCGTCGATCGGGAACTTCCACTGCTCCGGCAACCCGTCGCCGTCCATGTCGATGAGGTCCCACTTCACGGACCAGTGGGTGTCACCGAGGTAGCCGGTCGCCTCCGTGCGCTGCATGACACCCGACTGAAGGTTGCCGTGCTGGTTCAGATCGATCGGCGAGAGGAACGTGCCGCCGTCGTTGAAGCGCAGCGCCGTGGGCCACGGCGTCTGGGTGTAATTCGTCGTCGGCGACTCGATGAGGTCGGGGCGCCCGTCATCGTCGACGTCGACGAGCTGGGAGTGGCTCTGGCGCCATCCGCGGATCAGGAAGTGGGCAAACGGGCCGTACGGCACCCGCTCCAACGCGTGCACCCACGAGCGGGAGAGGATGGTCGCGCCGACGTAGTCGCCTTGCGGGTCGCCAGGGCCGTAGCCGCTGAAGCTGAGCCCATCGTTCCAGAACGCGTCCGTCTCGAAGTTGGCCCCGAGCGTCCACGTGTAGTCGACCGCACCGTCACCGTTCAGATCGACGAGCGACGAGTAGCCGGCGACCATCGAGTTGGTGGCGTCGGGCGGCAAGGTGGCGCAGAGCGCGCCGGCCGCCGACGGGCACGCGCCGTTGAGGTGGGCGTCCTCGGGGACGTACCAGAGGTACGGGTAGCCGGAGTCGTCGACCTGGAAGCCTCCGGTGCCGTCGCCGCGGTAGACGAGCCACCAGATCACCGGCAGCCCGGCGCTGCCCTCGAGTGGCCTGCCGCGGACGACGATGTCCATGTAGCCGTCGCCGTCCATGTCCTGAAGCGCGTGTGCGGTCGAGGAGTACGAACCGCCACCTCCGCCGATCGAGGAGTCGCCCGAGTCCGACTCGAGCGGGACCGGCTGGTACTTCACCTCGCCCAGGGCCTCGAAGGCACCGCCGACGTTCTCGTGTACGAACCACGGGAAGCGGTCGCAGCGCCGATGCTCTCGCTTGTCGTTGCAGTTGCCCGACGGCGGATCGACGCCTTCGGGCCAGTCGGGACCGAGCTCGTTCTGATCGGGATCGCCGGGACCATACTGGTCCATGCCCTTCATCAGGCGGTCGCACGTGACGCGCGGCGCGTCGTCGAGGCAGGTGGAGAGCGACGGCTCGTGGAGCCGGCAGCCTTCGTCGGGCTTGCAGACGAGCGCGTCGTGCACGCACGCCGAGCTCGGCACGGGGCAGGCGCCACCATCGTTGCCGGAGCAGCTCCCCCAGCCGGCAACCTTGAGCCGCGAGAAGAAGCTCGGATCGTTGTCGTTGTTCGGGTCGTAGTGCGCGTCGTGATGGATCGCGGCCACGAGATCGACCAGCCCATCCCCGGTGAGGTCACTCCAGCGGTAGGCCAGGTAGGTGCCGTTGTTCGAGGTGCACGGCCCTGGCGGATCGATGATGTTGCCGCGCTTCGTGAACTGGTAATTGAGCGTGCACGACTCGTCGGGTGCACGCGTCCCGTTCGCCCACGGCAACCGCGGCATGGTCTGCTCGATCGGGAAGCCGAAGTTGATCGAGCCGCTCGTGTTGCGCCCCAGGTTCTTCTGCCACTGGAACTTGCACTCGTTCGGATCGCTGACGAGCGCGATCCGGTCGACGAGGCCGTCGCCGTCGAAGTCGAGCATCATCTCCTGGATCGACGGCCAGCCGGTCGGGCTGCGGAGGCCCGTGCTGATGCTCATCGTGTCGCTCGTCGGGAAGTCCATCCACGGCGAGCCCGGGATGCTGTCATTCGTCTTGTCGAAGGTTCGCTCGAGCCGGTTGTACGAGAACGTCACCGGCGGCAGCGCCACGAGCGGCGCGGCGGTGCCCCACGCGCTCTGCTGGATCGACGTGAGCAGGCGGATCGGCGCGTGGCGCGCGTTGCAGGCGAGCGCCGCCATGTCGTAGCCGAGGGTGTACTCGCGCGTGTGCTCGACGGTCGCCTGCGTCGGGTGCAGCGCGACGGCCCGGATCTTGGTGAGCCGCTTCTCACCGTCGATCCAGCCGAGGCGCCGGTCCTCCTGGGCGCCGACCGGGATGCGGCCACCGCAGAGCTCGAGCGGCGCGTAGTCGAACTCGATGCGCGCGAACTCCTTGAGGCTCGCGCCCGGGTTGGACGTGTAGCGGATCTGCGCGATCTGGTGGCCCTGCCAGAGGTACTCGATCGTGTTGCCGAACGCGTCCACGGAGCGCGTCAGCGGAACGACGTTCTCCGACCAGCCGCCGAGGTGCTTGTCGCCGAAGTAGTGGGTGACGCCGTCCGGCGTGAGCGCGCGCCACAGGTACGGCTGCCCCGGCTTCATCCGCTCGTACCGGACCCAGCCGCTGTCGTTCTGCGCCCGAAAGGCCCGGTAGACGGTGCTCTCGACCGAGAACGACTCGGTGACGGGCACCAGCGGACGCGAGCCGGAGAGCGTGCTGATGTAGCGCTCGCGCCACCACGGGTCCGCAGAGAGGCCGGCCCAGTACTTCTGCTTCAGCAAGGACTCCGACGTGTCGAGGCGGATCTCGGGGATCGACAGTGTCCAGCCGGACGCGACGCCACCGTGCGTCGACGCCTGCGACGAGTAGCTCAGCGCGAGCTGCGGCTGCATGCCGAGGCGACCGGGCGGGACCTCGATCGGGAAGGAGTACTGGAGCGCACCCGTCTGCGTCGACACCGAGGCGTCGCCGTCGGCGATGTCCTTGGCCTTGGGCGGATCCGAGCCGAGCATCGGCGCAGGGACGCTCGTGATGTCACCGGGCGCGGCCCAGAGCGGGCTGGCCATGGTGACGGCGAGCAGCCCGGCGATGGCGCGGGCGAGCGTGGTGCGGGTGCGGGTGCGGGTGCGGGTGCGGGTGCGGCGATCGTGGGTTCGCATGGGCGCCTCGATGAAGGAGGAACGGGTCAGGGAGCGGGGGGCGCGGCGCACGCCGCGAGGGCGTCGGAGTCGCGCGCGGCGTGCGCGCACTCGACGTACGAGGAGGTCATGCCGTCGACGCACGACGACAGGAAGGACTCGTCGAGCGACGACGCGATGGCGATGCGGTGCTGCGCGTGGTCGGACGTCACCGACTGCATGCGCACGTCGATCAGGTGCTCGCGAAGACGCTCGCAGTCCTTGCGGCTCACGCTGTCCGAGTCCGATTCGGACCAGCAGGATGGCAATGACGAGAGTGCGCCAGTGACGAGAATGGCAATCGAGAGCTGGCAAAGACGCATGAGACGGCCTCCGGGAATGCGAGCCTGGCCCTGAGCAAGCCAGGGGCCAGGCGGGATCGAGGGAGAAGCGCTGCAATTTCGACTCGATAGGATCGGTCACCGATCCGGGGTGACATCGAGTTGCGCAGCGACTGAGCGGTTTCAGCGCAGAAGTGCGCCGGATCCCGCACTGACGGTCACGGGCGGCGGATGCCGTAGACCTTCATCTTCGTTACGAAAGTCCGGCGCGACATGCTGATGAGGCGCGCCGCGCGGAGCTGGATCCAGCCGGTGGCGGCGAGCGCCTCGCGCATGCGGCGCGCCTCGAGCTCGGCGATCTCCTCGGCGAGCGGGCGGAACGGGCTCGGGCTGCCGCTGCCGCGGGCGACGCGCGGGCTCCGCTTGCGGGCGGTGCGGCGCGCGGCGGCGAGGCTGATGGGCGCGAGCGAGGCGGCGTCGACGATGGAGTCCGAGAGCTGCTCGAGCGTGACCTCGACGCCGGTGGCGGTGATCGAGAGGAGCTCCATGGCGTGCTTGAGCTCGCGCACGTTGCCCGCCCACGGGTTCGCGACCAGCGAGGCGACGGCGTCGACGGCGAGGGTGACGCGCGGCAGGCCGCGGTCGTCGCGCGCGCGGTCGAGGAGGTGCTGGGCGAGGACGGGGATGTCGGCGAGGCGCTCGCGCAGCGGCGGCACGACGAGGGTGGTGCCGCGGAGGCGGAAGTAGAGATCCTTGCGGAAGCGCCCGTCGTTCACGTCGGCGGCGAGGTCGCGGTTGGTGGCGGCGACCACGCGGACGTCGACCGGGCGCGCGCAGATGGCGCCGACGCGGCGGATCGACTGGTCCTCCATGAAGCGCAGGAGGCGCGACTGGAGGTCGAGCGAGAGCTCGCCGATCTCGTCGAGGACGATGGTGCCGCCGTCGGCGGCCTCGATGAGGCCAGGCCTGGCCGCGCCGGCGCCGGAGAAGGCGCCGCGCTCGTGGCCGAAGAGCTCGGTCTCGATGAGGCCAGCCGGGATGGCGCCGCAGTTGACGGGGATCCACGGCCCGCTCGCGCGCGACGAGCCCTCGTGCAGGGCGCGGGCGACGATCTCCTTGCCGACCCCGCTCTCGCCGCAGACGAGGACCGGGACGCGGTCGGCGGCGAGCACGCGGACGCGCTCGGCGAGCCCGCGCATGACGGGGTCCGGAAGCTGGGTCAGCAGCGCAAGGGGACGGAAGGCATCCGGATCCTTGGGCTCGCGAGCGGTGGCGGCGTTGCGTCCGACGGGGGGCTGGTCGTCCACGACAAACTCCTGGGCTGTGTGCGGCGTGTTGTCGGGTGCACCGCTCCGCGGTTGCGTGGGTCGATGAAAAAAAGCCGGGCTGGCGGATTCTCGACGGCGGCGGCGGCGCAAGCGCGCGATGTGGCGCGGGTCCGGCGGTGGCTCCGGCGTTGCATAGCCTGCAGGGCATGCGTGTGGTCACCGCGCTTGCCATGGTTTGCCTGCTGACGGCGCATAGCGGCTGCACCGGGATGGTGCGGAAACCGACGACCGCCAGCGTGATCGCGGATCTGACGCTCGGCAGCGCGGCCCTGCTCGTCATGAACAACCAGCGATGCGAGATGACAGGGCCAGACGACCGCTGCTACGTCGGCGCGATGGCCATGGTCTTCTTCGGAGTGCCGCTGACGCTCGTGGGAGCGCTCAGCGGCGCCTACGCGATCGGCAACGATCGCGACCCGGAAGCGGAGCCGAAGCTCGAGGAGCAGGCCACGCCGGGCGTCAGCGGGCCGCTGCCGCTCATCCCGACGGATCCGGTGACCTTGCAGCTCGCGCGTCAGGCGCGCGCGGCCGCGGTGAGCGGGCAGTGTGCGGCCGCGCGGACGTCCATGGACAAGATCGCCGCGCGCGATGCCGAGTACCACATCGCGATGCTCGTGAAGGGCGTGCTCGGCGCGTGCCGGTGACCGTGTAGCATCGATCGCGTGGGAGATCTCAGCTTGGCCACGAAGGCCGCGAACGACGATCGGGGCACCGCATCCGTCGTCCGGACCTTCCGGGCGCAACACGCACGCGGGGCGTTTCCCGGCGGCCAGCTGGTGGTGCGGCGCGGCGGCGCCGTCGTCGTCGACGAGGCGATCGGGCTGGCGTCCGGCCTGCGCGACGGCGAGCCGCGCGTGGAGGTGTCGCGCGCGACGCGCTTCCAGGTCTTCTCGGCCTCGAAGCCGTTCGTGGCGATGGCGATCGCCATGCTGGAGGAGCGCGGCGCGCTCGACGTCGACGCGCCGCTCGCCCGGTTCGTCCCCGGCTGGCCTGCCGATCGGACGGTCCGCGACGTGCTCACCCATCGCGCCGGGATCTTGCTGCCCGCGGTCGTCGCCGACGAGCAGCGCTGGGGCGACCCGGAGGAGATCGTCCGGGAGATCGCGCGCACGCCGCCGCGGTATCGACGCGGCACGCTCGCGTACGGCCCGTACGAGTTCGGATGGATCCTCGCCGAGATCATCCACCGCGTCGCGGGCGAGTCGCTGCCGGTGTTCCTGAAGCGCGAGCTGCTCGCTCCCGCGGACATCGACGTCTGCTTCACGACCACGTCGGACGACGTCGCGCGCACCTACTGGCTCGGCGCACCGCGCGTCGTCGCGGGGGTCGAGATCTCGGCCCGCTGGGAGGAGGTCCAGAACGCCCCCGCCACGCGCGCCGCGCTCGTCCCCGGGGCCGGCATGATCGGCACGGCGGACGCGCTCGCTCGCTTCTACCAGCTCCTGCTCGACGGAGGTCGCGGGCTCATCCGGCCCGAGACGATCCGGACCTACACCACGCCGCTCACCACCGCCTTCGATCGATCGAACCGGATGCCGCTGCGCGTGGCGCGCGGCTTCCTCTGCGGCCAGCGCCTGCCGTCCCTGTACGGCTGGTACGGGACCCGCAGCTGCTTCGGCCACGCCGGTGCGTTCTCCGCGGCCGCGTGGGCCGATCCGCGGCGCGGCCTCGCCGTCGCCTACGTGACCAACGCCAACCGCGGCCCCTACGATCTGCTGCGACGCGTGGCGTCCATCGGCACGCGGGCCCGCGCCACGACGTGATCAGGTGCCGGCCGTGGTGACGACGTAGGGCTGGAGGCTGGTGTAGATGGTCTCGTAGAGGTCGTCGGTCTTGCCGTGGACCCAGCCAGGGACGGAGAGGTCGTCGGCCTTGAGCTCGGTCGGCGCGAAGCCGGAGCGCACCTGGCGCATCTGCGGCGTGACCTGGACCTGGAACGTGCCCTCGGTGGCGCCGGGCACGACCTGGATGAGGTAGCGCAGGAGGATGGCGCCGTCCTGGAGCATCGCCCCGCCGTCGGCATCCTTGGCCGCGTAGGTGCCGTCGGGCTCGAACCAGCGCGGCACGGTGACGAGGGTGAGCGACGGAGCGTCCGCGCGCTCGACCTTGTGCTTCTTGCCGGCCGCGTCGACGACGGCCTTGAAGATCGTCGTGGTGTCGGTCTTGTACTGGGCGGTGCGGGCGACCTTGGCCTGGCCGCCGCCGCAGGCGACGAGCAGGAGGCCGAGCGCGACGAGGGGGAGGGCGCGGCGGCGGAGCATGGCTCGGCTTTATGGCAGCGGGCGGGCGGAGTCAACGGCATGATGCTTCGACTCGGCCTCGCTGACGCTCGGCCTCGCTCAGCATGAACCGGGCCCGCTCAGCATGAACGGGCGTGGTTGCGCGTTCTAGAAGGCACGGAAACGTGCTAACCGAAGGACCGCCCGCATGGACAAGATCGTCGTCGAAGGAGGGGGCCGCCTGGTCGGCTCCATTTCCATCTCGGGCGCCAAGAACGCCGCGCTGCCCATCCTTGCCGCGTCGATCCTGCCGACCGGGCCGTCGACGTTCAAGAACGTGCCGCAGCTGCAGGACGTGGCGACCATGGCCAAGCTCCTGCGGCAGCTCGGCGGCGAGGTCGACGGCAAGAAGACGATGGTCGTGCACCCGCCGCACGGCAAGAAGCTCAAGCTCGAGGCGCCGTACGAGCTGGTGAAGACCATGCGCGCGAGCGTGCTCGTGCTCGGGCCGCTGGTCGCGCGCTTCGGCAAGGCGCGCGTGTCGCAGCCCGGCGGCTGCGCCATCGGCACGCGCCCGATCGACCAGCACCTCAAGGGGCTGGAGGCGATGGGCGCCAAGATCCACCTCGACCACGGCTACGTCGACGTCGAGTGCAAGCGGCTGCGCGGCGCGACGATCGTGCTCGACATGCCGACGGTCACCGGGTGCGAGAACCTCATGATGGCGGCGGCGCTGGCCAAGGGGCGCACGGTGCTCGAGAACGCCGCGCGCGAGCCCGAGGTCGAGGACCTGGCGCTGCTCCTCAACAAGATGGGCGCGCGGGTCACGGGCGCGGGCACGCCCATCATCACGATCGACGGCGTCGACGAGCTGCAGCCGGTGGAGCACACGATCATCGCCGACCGCATCGAGGCCGGCACGTTCGCGATCGCCGCGGCGGTCACGCGCGGCGACGTGCTGCTCGAGGGCGCGCAGGCCGAGCACATGGACGCGATGCTCGCCAAGCTGCGCGGCGCCGGCGTCACGGTGACGGTCGAGCGCGGCGGCGTGCGCGTGCGCGGCGGCGGCGACCTGCGCCCCGTCGACATCACGACCCAGCCGCACCCGGGCTTCCCGACCGACATGCAGGCGCANNNNTCGAGAACCGGTTCATGCACGTGCCGGAGCTCGCGCGCATGGGCGCCGACATCCACACCGACGGGCGGGTCGCGGTCATCCGCGGGCCCAACAAGCTGGCGGGCGCACAGGTGATGGCGACCGACCTGCGCGCGTCGGCGAGCCTGGTCATCGCCGGGCTCGTCGCCAGCGGCAAGACCGAGGTGCTGCGCGTCTATCACCTCGACCGCGGCTACGAGGCGATCGAGAAGAAGCTCCGCGGCGTCGGGGCCAAGATCAAGCGAGTGAAAGCGTGAGCCAACCGCAGCTACGTCTCGCCCTGCCCAAGGGGCGCATCCTCGAGGAGGCGGCCGAGATCTTCGCGCGCGCCGGCTACGACCTGGCGCCGGTGTTCGGCGACAGCCGCCGCCTGGTGCACGAGTGCGGGCCGCTGCGCGTGCTCGTCCTGCGCAGCTCGGACGTGCCGACGTACGTGGCCCACGGGGCCGCCGACATCGGGGTCGCCGGGTCGGACGTGCTCGACGAGGAGGGGCGCGACCTGTACGAGCCGATCGACCTCGGCATCGGGCGATGTCGCATGATCGTCGCCGAGCGGGCGGACGCGCCCGTCGACGAGCGCTCCCAGATGCACGTGCGCTACGCGACCAAGTACCCGCGCACGACGCGCGAGTACCTGCGCCGCAAGGGGCGCACCGCCGAGGTCATCAAGCTGTCGGGCGCGATCGAGCTCGGGCCGCTGACCGGGCTGTGTGATCGCATCGTCGACATCACCCAGACCGGCGAGACGCTCCGCCAGAACGGGCTCGTCCTGGTCGACACCGTCGGCGAGGTCTCGAGCCGGCTCGTCGTCAACCGGGCGGCGATGAAGCTCGCCGCCGCGCCGCTGGGCACGTTGATCGAGAGACTCGAGGCCGCACTGGCCAGCGGCGCGGCTCCTTGAGGTAGAATGCTCGGAGCGACGTGTCCAACGACCTCCGCGCCTTCGTAGCAGAGGAGCTACGCCGTCACCCGCGGGTGGCCTACCAGGGCCTGTTCTCGGATGAGGCGTCGGCGGGCAAGCTCGCGGCCGCGTTGCCGCCGTTGCCGAGCTTCCGCCACGAGTACGCGGGGGCGATCGCGATCATCGACTGGGACCACAAGCTGCCGTCCGCGACGCTGGCGCTGCGCATCTACGGCTTCTACGGCGAGGACACGCTCGAGGCCGGGCTCGAGGCGTTCGACGACCGGCTCGAGCAGATCGCCGAGCGCGACCGCTACCCCGAGTTCGACGTGCCCGACTTCGACGCGCTCGCCGCCGACGAGGCCTACGAGATCGAGGTGACGGCGTCGGGGACGGTCGGGCGGGCGCGGCTGACGTCGGCGTGGCGGCGCACGATCGCGTCGGCGGACGCGGCCACGGCCGTGGCGCTGGCGGCGAAGTCGCCCGAGTTCCAGAAGCTGCTCGCGTCGACGGGCTCGCGGCCGTCGTACCTGGGCGACCTCGAGGCGGTGTCGTGGACGCCGCCGTGCGAGTCGCAGCACGCGCGCTGGACGCTCGACGTCTGGTACCTGCTCGCCTTCGACGGGCGGGTCGGCTCGGGGCGCAGCTTCCTGGTCGACCTCGTCGACAACGCGCTGGTCACGACGCGCGACTTCAGCGTGCGCACGGGCTGATTTAGATCGCCCGCGCCGGCGGTGCGTCGACAGGTGACATGCGCGCCCTCGTCCTCGCCGTCCTCCTCGTACTCGTCCCGGCCGCGGCCGCCGCCGAGATCAACATGGCGGACTCGATCGAGTGGACCACGGTCGACTCGGATCTGGTGGTGCGCGGCAAGGTGACCGCGGTGAAGACCCGGCGCGGGCCCGGGGGCGTGGTCTGGTACGACGCGACCTTCGCGGTGGCCGAGACCCTCAAGGGGCCGCGGCGGCGCAGCGTGACGTTCGCGGTGCGGCACCTGTGGGGGCCGACGCCAGCCGAGTGGCGGGCGAAGCGCCGCGAGCTGCTCCTGTTCCTGGTCGACTCGAAGCGGCGGCTCGGCGAAGACGCCGACTACGCCCGGGCGCCGTTCGCGCTGCGCCCGCACGACGGCGCGGTGCTCGCGCTCGACGGCGCCTCGCCGGATCGCGCGTACGCGGCGACGTTCGACGTGCTCGACACGCGCGCGAGGATCCTCGACGCCGCGCGGGCCGCGGCCACGTCGACGGCGACGTCGTCGCACCGGCTCGACGTGCCCTCCGACGCGCCGGCGTTCGGCGCGCTCTACGCCGGCAGCGCGGTGTGGATGACGGTGCCCGTCGACGCGCGGCTCGAGCAGCTGGCGCTGGCGTGGATCGCCTCGAAGGATCTGGGGACGCGCGAGGAGGGCGTCGGCGCGCTCGCGCACTTCCGCTCGCCGGCCAACATCGCGGTGGTGAAGCGGCTGCTCGCCGATCCGGACTTCGCGGTGGTCACCGAGTCGGGCAAGTCGCCGGTCCGTCGCTTCCTGGTCCGGTCGCGTGCCCACCAGGTGCTCGACGCCTGGGGCGTGCGCCACGCGACGCCGACGATCGACGCACCGCACCGGCCCTGACCTATACTGGAGGGATGCAGCGGCCCGACGCCGGGGGACGGGCGCCGCGGACGTCCGAGCGCTTCCATCGCATGGAGACGATCGGCTCCGGCGGCAACGGCGTCGNNGCGCGGCGCGGCTCAGAAGACGAACGGGAACTTCACGGAGCCGCCGTCCCGGCTCTTCGCGAAGGTGGCGGTCTTCACCACCGAGGCCACGCACTCCCCCAGCGCAGGATCGGGCGACGCCACGCTCTCAGCGCTCGTCACGTGGCCCGCGCCGTTCACCGTGAACCGCACCTGCACGGTGCCCTGGGCGGGGAACTTCTGGCCGCACACCTTCACCTTGCCCTTCACCTTGCCCACGCCGGCCAGGATCGCGGCCTTGTCGAGGCGCTCGGGCAGCTCGCCCGGCTGCGGCGGCTTCCTGTAGCGCTTGCAGCACTCGCGCTCGTAGTTGGTGAGGACACACTCGACCTCGTCGCAGATCGGCCGGGGACCGGTGGTCGGCGGCGGGCGCTCGGGCGGCACCGGCTTGGGGCTTGGCGCCGGCCTGGGGCTCGGGGACGGACGGCGCGCGCGATCGCTCGAGGCGACGGTGACGGCGGCGTCGACGGCCGGCGGCGCTTCGGCGACCTCGGCGGCGTCGGGAATCGCGGCGACCTCGGCGGCGTCGACCGGGGGGGTGGCGGCCGACGCGGACGCGGCCGTCGGTGGCGTCGACGACGCCGACACGCCGGCGTCGATCGCGGGC
>DDTA01000085.1:0-271 GCA_002344285.1 Myxococcales bacterium UBA2376 | reverse complement strand
CCGAGCACCAGCGGCAGGGCGCCGCGGCGCGCCGACGGGACCGGCGCCGCGCTCACCGCCGCGGCGGCGCTGCCCAGCGTGCTCGGCGCCGGCGACGCAGCCGACGTCGCGGCATGCTGCGGCAACGTGGCATCGTACGCGTACGAAGGCGCGGCCGACGGGCTCGTCGCGGTCCCGCCGCCGGGCAAGGCGCGCGCGAGCTCATCGAGCGACGCGAAGCGCTCGTCGGCGGACTTGGCGAGGCAGCGCGCGATGATCGCGTCGAACGCCG
>DDTA01000218.1:5380-9645 GCA_002344285.1 Myxococcales bacterium UBA2376 | reverse complement strand
CGGGTCGTGGCGCCCACGAGCGTGAACCGCGGCAGCGTGAGCTTCAGGCTCCGGGCGTGCGCGCCCTCGCCGATCATGATGTCGAAGCGGAAGTCCTCCATCGCCGGGTAGAGGTTCTCCTCGACGATGGGCGACAGCCGGTGGATCTCGTCGATGAAGAGCGCGTCGCGCTCGCCGAGCTGGGTGAGCAGGCCGGCGAGCATGCCCTTGTGATCGATCGCGGGGCCGCTCGACACCACGAGGTTCACGCCGAGCTCGTTGGCGATGACGTGGGCGAGCGTGGTCTTGCCCAGGCCCGGCGGCCCGGCGAACAGGAAGTGATCGAGGGCCCAGCCGTTCTCGCGCGCCGCCCGCACGCTCACCCGCAGGTTGTCGATCAGCTCCTTCTGGCCGATGTAGTCGGCGAAGGTCTGCGGCCGCAGCGCCGCCTGCCACGCCCGCTCGCCCTCGCGCTCCGCGGGCACGATCTCGCGGCTACCGGCGCCGGACTCGCCGCCCGCCGCGTCGCCGGGGCCGGCGTCCTCGTGCTTCTTGCGCGCCATGGCCATTCCTACCGCGGCATCGCCCGCAGCGCCTGACGCAACAGCGTCTCGAGGGTGATCTCGGGGCTGACCGCCAGGTCGGCGACCGCCGCCTCGGCCTGCGCCGGCTTCCAGCCCATGCCCACCAGCGCCGCCAGCACCTCGTCGAGCATCGGGTGGCGCACCGGCGCCTTGCGCGCGGCCGCCGGCAGCCCGACCGGCCGTGGCTCGCCGCTCGCCGTCCACGACAGCAGGAGCAGCTCGCACTTCTCGCGCAGCTCGACGACGAGCATCTCGGCCGTCTTCTTGCCGACGCCCTTGATGCGCGTCAGCCCCGCCGTGTCCTCGCGCGCGATGAGCTCGGCGATGCCGCGTGGATCGGCGCCGCCCGAGAGGATGCCGATCGCCGTCGACGGGCCCACGTTCTTCACCGTGATGAGATGGTCGAACAGCCGCCGCTCGGCCTCGGTCAGGAAGCCGTAGAGCGCGACCTTGTTCTCCTGCGCGTGGGTGAACACGAGCAAGGTGACGAGCTCGTCGAGCGGCGGCAGCGCCCCCAGCGTGTGGCCGGAGCACACGACCTCGTAGCCGACGCCGCCGCAGTCGACGATGACGTGGGTGCCCTCGCGGCCGACGAGCTGGCCGCGCAGCCGCCCGATCACGCGGCGCCCCTCGCCAGCATCGCGGCCACGTGCGACGCGCGCGCGTGGGTGATCGCCAGCGCCAGCGCGTCGGCGGCGTCCGAGCGCGGGGGCCGCCGCAGCCCGACCAGCGCCGCCACCATGCGCGCGACCTGTTCCTTGTCGGCGCGCCCGCGCCCGGTGACCGTCTTCTTCACGAGCGGCGCGGTGTACGACGCGACCCGCAGGCCGCGCAAGCCGATCACCGCCAGCGCCATGCCGCGGGCCTGCGCCAGCGCGAGCGCGCTCTTCATGTTGACCCGGGCGAACACCTCCTCGAGCGCCACGACGTCCGGCCGCAGCTCGTCGAGCACCTCCACCAGGCCGCGCGCGATCTCGCCGAGGCGCGCCTCGGCCGGCCGGTGCTCGGGCGCCGTGAGGACCCCACACTCGACGTAGGCGAGCGCTCCGCCCGGCGGGGCGACGACCATGCCGTAGCCGCACACCCGGCTGCCGGGGTCGATGCCGAGGATCCTCATGTCCGGCGGGAAGTTAGCTGATTGCTGTGACACCCCGTGCCCGTGCCCGTGCCCGTGCCCGTGCCCGCGTACGGAGCGTCAGTGACAGCCGTCGTCTCCCGGCGGGCACTTGAAGCGGATATGGAAGTGATCGTCATGGTGCGGCTCGTGGCGGACCAGGCCGGCGCCGCCGTGCTTGCCGTCGGGGTACTGGAACAGCCGGTCGAGGTAACCCTCGTCGACGCCGCGCTCGCGCGCCCACTCGTAGAGCATCCCCTGGACGTCGTAGTCGACGAAGATCGCCTGCACGCCCCCTGGATCGTCGGCCGTGCGCGCGAACGCGACGAGGAGGTCCCAGGTCGCCGCCTTGTCGAGGTTGCGCTCGGTGGCCCGGGCGAACGACGAGGGGTAACCCGCGGGCACCTTCTTGAAGTAGAAGCCGATGTCGAGGTCGCGCCCCGACTGGTGCGACCGGTGCTCGCTGATCGCGCCGCCTCGCTTCTGCGAGAGATCACCGATCGCGAGCGTGTGGAGCCGACGGTGCTCCCCTCGCACCGCGCGGATGGCCTGCCGCAGGTGCGCGACCACGTGGGCGGCGCCGAACGCGCGCGCCGGGCGGCGGATGAGATAGCCGGTCCCCGTCGGCAGCTTGACCCCGTTGCGCAGCTTGCCGTCCCACGGCCGGCCGACGCTCTGGCCGGCGCGCAAGGGGATCTCGATCTTCTCGACGCGCGCGACGCGCGGGCGCCCGCCCTTCTTCGCGGCGTCCTTGCCGCGGCACACCGGCACCGCGAGGCGCTGACCGGCGAGGATGAGCGAGCCCTCGAGGTCGTTGGCGCGCTGGATCGCCTCGATCGTGCAGTCGTAGCGGCGCGCGATGGACGTCAGCGTGTCGCCGGAGCGCACCTCGATGTGCTCGGCGATCTCGGCAGACGCAGGAGCTGCGGACAGACCTGTGGCGACGAGCGCCATGGACAACAGAACTGCGGAGCGCACGGAACCTCCCGGGGACGGACTACGAGCGTGATACGGCCCCCGGCTTCGATCCAGTTTTTCTGCAGCGCGCCTCGATCAATTCCAGGACCGGGGTGAGGTCCTCCTGGAGCGACTCGGTGAAGTCGGAGCGCTTCAAGGTGCCAGCCACCCGCAAGAGGGTGGGGGCGTCGCCGCAGACCGCCTCCAGCCGGGCGAAGCCGTCGTAGTGCGCCTTGTACAGGCGGAGCTCGACCAGCGACGCGTTGTTCGGTCGGTGCCAGAGCTTCAGGTCCTCGACGAGCTCGTCGATGATCCGGGCCTTCGCCTCCAGCTTGGCCGGCGCCGGCTGGGTCGACTTGTAGAGGGTGTCGAGCGCCTGGTACGCCTCGAAGCTGCGGTCGACGCGCGCGCGCCGCTCGGCCTGGCCCGCCGTCCAGGCGGCCCGCTCCGGCGAATCCGCGCCGAACCGCTCGACCAGCCAGACGTCGGTGAGCGCGTCGCCCACGTACTCCGCCAGCCCCTCGTTGAAGTACATCTCGTCGGGGATGAGCACGGTCGCGTGGACCGACTCGTGGAGGAGGATGTTGGCGAGCCAGGCGAAGGCGTCGTCGTCGGGGGAGAGCATCGACGACACCACGGGGTCGGGGAACCAGCCGCCGGTCGAGTAGGCGCCGGCCGGGCGGGCCATGGCGTCCCAGCCATCGCGCAGCAGCTGGTCACGATGACGCAGCGCTTCCTGCTCGTCGAACCAGCCGAGCCCCGTGAAGCAGCCGGCGACCGGGAAGCACCAGCTCCGCGCCTCGAACGAGAGCGGCGGCGCGGCGCCGACGAACCACACCGTCCCGCTGGCGGGCACCTCGACGTACCTGGTGTAGTTCTTCGACGTGTCGAGGCCCATGCGGGCGCCAAACGCCTTGATGCCCGCGATCTCGGCGAGGAGCACCCGCGTGCGCGCCGGCGTCTCGGGATCGGCGATCACGTCCTCGATGGGCCGCGCCTGCGACATCAGGCGCAGCTGGCCGCTCGCCGCCTGGGCGAGGTACCGCGTCATCAGGCAACCACCGACGGGGAGCGCCAGCGCGAACGCGAGGACGAGTCGCAGGACGGGGCCCGTCACAGCGCCGCGGCCAGGAGCCCGGCGAGCGCGGCTCCGTCGGCGCCGTCCAGCTTCCCCGACTTCCACCCGATGCCGAGCCCATCGGCCCCGAGCCTGGGGATGATGTGGAAGTGCACGTGGAAGACGGCCTGGTGCGCGGCGGCGCCGTTGTTCTGGAGGATGTTGTAGGCGCTGGCGCCGCTGACCTTCATCACCGCGCGCGCGAGTCGCGGCAGCACGCGCCCGATGGCAGCGGCGCTCTCGTCGGAGAGCTGGTCGACGGTCTCGGCGGGCTCCTTGGGGATGACGAGCAGGTGGCCCCGGGACAGCGGCATGATGTCGAGGAACGCCAGCACCCGGTCGTCCTCGTACACCTTGTGGCAGGGCAGCTCGCCGCGCAGGATCTTGGAGAAGACGGTCTCGGCCATGCGCGGATACTACTGCGGTATCCTCCCACGATGCTCCCGGGCACGAGCGACGGCGAACGGTTCGACGTTCGCGGCAAGCTCGGCTCCGGCGGCAACGGCGTCGTCTA
>DDTA01000218.1:0-5371 GCA_002344285.1 Myxococcales bacterium UBA2376 | reverse complement strand
CGCTTCAAGCGCGAGTTCCGCGCGCTCGTCGATCTCGCGCACCCCAACCTCGTCGCCCTCCACGAGCTGCACACGTTCGGCGACGAGTGGTTGTTCACGATGGAGCTGATCGACGGCGTGCCGTTCCACGCGTACGTGCGGCCGCCGGCGCACGCGGAGGAGGAGCGCGACGACGACACCGCGCCGCACGCCACCCCGGCGCGGGGCGTGTTCGCCTCGCTCGGCGAGCTCGATCCGGTGCGACTGCGGAGCGCGCTCTACCAGCTCTGCGACGGGCTCTTCGCGCTGCACGGCGCCGGCAAGCTGCACCGCGACATCAAGCCCTCGAACCTGCTGGTCGACGGAACGGGGCGCGTCGTCATCCTCGACTTCGGCCTGGTGACGGACGTCGAGGCCGTGCACCTCGATCGCACCCACGACCAGCTCGCGGTCGGGACCCCGGCGTACATGTCGCCGGAGCAGGTGCAGGACCGCCCGCTGTCGGAGGCGAGCGACTGGTACTCGGTCGGCGTCATCCTCTACGAGGCGCTCACCGCGCGCCGGGTCTTCGAGGGCAAGGCCGAGGAGGTGATGCGCCGGAAGACGCAGAACGACGCGCCGCCCGTGCTCGGGGCGTACCCGGACGGCCTGGAGGATCTGGTCGCGCTGTGCAAGGCGTTGCTGGCGCGAGATCCGGTCGCGCGCCCGACCGGCGCGCAGGTGCTGGCGATGCTCGGGCGCGAGCCGTCACCGGCGACCGTGCGCCTGCGCGAGCAGACGGTGCGCGGGCCGTTCGTCGGCCGCGCCGAGGAGCTGGCGCGGCTGCGCGCGGCGTTCGCCGCGTCGCGGCAGGGCGGCGCGACGTGCCTCGTGATCGGCGCGTCGGGCATGGGCAAGACCGCGCTCGTGCGCGCGTTCCTCGACGAGGTGTCGGTCGACGGCGCCGCCGTGATCCTCGAGGGTCGCTGCTACGAGCGCGAGACCGTGCCGTACAAGGCGCTCGACGGCGTGATCGACGACCTGACCGCGTGGCTCATGAGCCAGAGCCTGGAGCTGGTCGAGCGCGTGCGACCGCCCGAGGTCGGCGCGCTCGGCCGCGTCTTCCCGGTCATCCGTCGCGTCCCCGCGTTCGCGCCGGCGACGATCGGCGCGGCGATCGATCCGGCCGAGTCGAGGCGGCGCGCGCTGGGTGGGCTGCGCAAGCTGCTCGCCGCGATCGCGCGCGAGCGGCCGGTGGTCCTGTGCATCGACGATCTGCAGTGGGGTGACGCCGACAGCGCGGCCGCGCTCGGCGAGCTGGTGCGCGAGCCCGACGCGCCCGACCTCCTGCTCGTGTGCACGCAGCGCAACGACGCGGGTGATCGCCAGCTCATGGACGTGGTGTCGGAATCGGCGGAGCGGTCGACGCGGATCGAGGTCGGCGGCCTGTCGGCCGACGACGCCCGCGCGCTGTGGAAGGTGCTGCGCGGCGGTGGAGGCGGCGGCGACGTCGACGCCGCGGTGCGCGACGCGAGCGGGAGCCCCATGCTGCTCACCGAGATCGCCCGCTTCGCCGCCGCGGGCTGGTCGGCCGTGCACTCGGTCGACGACGCGGTCCGGGTGCGCTTCGCCAGCTTGCCGCCCGAGGCGCGGGCGCTCCTGTGCACGGTGGCGGTCGCGGCCCGGCCGGTGTCGACGGAGCTGATGATGCGGGCGGCCGCGCTCGGCGACGGCAACGCGGCGCTCGCGGCCCTGCGCATGGAGCGCCTGGTCCGCGTGCGCGGCGCGGCGCCGACGACGATCGAGCCGAGCCACGATCGCATCCGCGAGGCGGTGCTCACCGCCATGACCCTCGCCGAGCGGCGCAACGCGCACGCGGCGATCGCGGCGGCCCTGGCCGACGGCGACACCGGCGATCGCGAGCTCCTGGTCGAGCACCTGCTCGGCGCCGGCGACGCGGAGGCCGCGGCGCGGCACGCCGAGGTCGCCGCCCGCGAGGCCGAGGAGCGCCTCGCGCTGCACCGCGCGTGCGAGCTCTATGCCCTGGCGCTGCGCGAGGGTCGGTTCGGCGACGCGCGGCGCGGAGACCTGATGGCGCGGCGCGCGCGCACGCTCGCGGCGATCGGTCGCCTGCTCGAGGCCGCCGACGAGTACGCCGCCGCGGCGGCGCTCGCGCCCGACGAGCGCGCCAGGCTCGGCCTGCGCCGGCGCAGCGCCGAGCAGCTCCTGCGCGCCGGTCAGCTGGAGGACGGGATCGCGGCCTCGAGCGCGTTGCTCGCGGCGGTCGGCGTGCGGATGCCGACGTCGTGGCGCGGCACCCTCGTCGCGCTCCTCGTCGAGCGTGCGCGGCTCCGGCTGCGCGGGCTCGGGTTCACGCGCCGCGCCGAGGCCGAGATCGAGCCATGGCGCCTCGATCGCATCGACCTGCTCTGGTCGGTCGCGAGCGGGCTCACGTTCGTGCAGCCCGTCATGATGCGCGTCCTCGCCACGCGCATGCTGCGCGAGGCGCTGGCCGCGGGAGAGCCGCGACGAGTGGTGATGGCGCTGGCCCTCGAGCTCGGCTACAGGTCGGCGGGCGGTTCGCGCACCGCCGACGCGTGCGAGCAGCTCTACGTGCGCGCGTACGAGCTCGCGTCCGAGCTGAAACAGCACGACGTGCGCGGCTTCGTGCTCGCATGCGGCGGCGTCGCCGCATATCTGCGCGGCGAGTTCACGCTCGCGTGCAGTCGCCTGGCGGAGGGGGAGGCGCTCCTGCGCGACAGCGGGCCCGACATGCGGTGGCAGCTCGACACCGCCGAGGTCTTCCAGCTCACGGCGCTGTGGTGCCTGGGGAGGTTGCGCGAGCTGGCGCGGCTCCATCCGGTGTACCTGCGCGCCGCGGAGGACGCGGGCAACGTCCACCTCGAGCGCGGGCTTCGGGGGTGGCGCGCCAACGTGGTGTGGCTCGTCAAGGACGATCCGGCGACGGCGCGTCGTCAGGCCCAGGCCGCGGCCCCGACCGCCGAGGACGGCGTCTTCCACCTGCACCACTACTACGACGTCTACGCCAACGTGCTGATCGATCTGTACCTGGGCCGCGCGTCCGCCTCCGAACGCGTCGAGCGCGCGTGGAAAGCGTTCGTCGGATCCCGGCTCCTGCGCATCCAGCTCGTCGACATGGAGACGCACTTCCTTCGTGGGACGGCGGCGATCGTCGCCGCCCGCGCGCGCGCCGGGGACGGCGCGCTGCTCGACCGGGCGAGCCAATGCGCCGACCACCTCGACCAGATCGGGACGCCGGTCGCGCGTACGCTCGCGGCGCAGGTGCGCGGGGCGCTGGCGCCGCTGCGTGGCGACCGCGAGGGCGCGCGGGCGGCGTTGCGCGTCGCCGCCGAGCTCGCCCAGGCGAGCGGCATGAGCGTCCACCGCGCCGTGGCCGAGCTCCGCCTGGGCGAGCTGGAGGGTGGGCCCGACGGCGAGGCGCGCGCCGCGGCGGCCACGGCGGCGCTCCGTGCCGAGGGCATCGTCAGCGTCGAGCGCTTCGCGGCGATGCTGTCGCCGCGCTGACGCCGTGGCCGGAGGTCACGGGTCGAAGCGGTAGCCCGAGCCGCGCACGGTGATGAAGTGCCGGGGCCGCTCGGGATCGAGCTCGAAGCGCTTGCGCAGCTGCCCGACGAAGTTGTCGATGGTGCGCGGCGAGCCCGCGGTCTGGCCCCAGACCGCGGCGAGGAGGCGGTTGCGCCCGAACACCTGCGACGGGTGGCGCACGAAGAACCAGAGCAGCTCGAACTCGAGGTGGGTGAGCTTCACCGGCTCGCCGCCCCGCGTGACGGTGCGCTGGCCGTTGTCGACGACGACGTCGGCGAAGCGGGCGACGTCGCCCTCGGTCTCGATCGGCTCCTCGGCCGGCGCCGCGCTACTCACGTGGGCGCGGCGCAGGACCGCGTCGATGCGGGCGAGCAGCTCGGCGAGCGCGAACGGCTTGGTCACGTAGTCGTCGGCGCCCAGGCGCAGCGCCGCCACCTTGTCGTACTCGCCGTCGCGCGCCGAAAGGACGATGACCGGGACGACGTTGTCCGCCTCGCGCATCACGCCGAGCACCTCGAGCCCGTTCCGTCGCGGCAGGTTGATGTCGAGCAGCACCAGATCGAACACCTTGTCGGCGAGCTGCGCGAGCGCGGCGTCGCCGTCGGGCGCGATCGTGGCGTTGTGGCCGGCGAGGCGCAGGTTGAGCGAGAGGCCGGTGGCGATCGCCTCGTCGTCCTCGACGATCAGGATGTCTCGGGTTGCGGTGGGTGGGGTCACGACGACACGGGGTTGGGACGGAGGGTGATCCGGAACGTGGAGCCCTTGCCGGGCGTCGACTCGGCCACGTCCACGGTGCCGCGATGCGCGCGGACGATCGCCCGCACGATCGCGAGGCCCAGGCCGACGCCCGGCGCCCGCTGCTCGAGCGCGGCCTTGCCGCGGGTGAAGCCCTCGAAGAGCTCGCGTCGCTCGCCGGGTTCGATCCCGATGCCGTTGTCCTCGACGAGGATCTCGACGCGGCGCTTGGCCGTGCGGGCGCGCAGCGCGATGCGCTTGTCGTCGCCGGTGTACTTCCAGGCGTTGATGAGGAGGTTCACGACGGCGCGCGTGAGCGTGCCTCGGTCGCCCAGGACCATCAGCCCGGGCTCGAGGTCGAGCGCGATCGGCGTCGGCCGCGACAGGGTCGCGGCGTCGAACGCGGCGACCGCCTCGGCGACCAGCTCCGCCACCGGCAGCGGCTGCATGTCGAACGCGTGCCGGCCGGCCTGGAGGCGAGAGAGGTCGAGGGTGCGCACCAGCAGGTTCTCGAGCCTGGTCATCTCGCGGGAGAGGAGCGCGATCACCTGCCGGCGCTCCTCCTCGCCGAGGCGGCCGTCGGCGAGCGACTCGAGCAGCAGCCGGATCGACGTGAGCGGCGTGCGCAGCTCGTGCGACACCGAGGAGAAGAAGTCGTTCTGGACGCGGGCGAGCGACGCGCCCTTGCCCACGAAGATCGAGCCGAGGATGTAGCCGGTGACGGCGGTGGTGGTGAAGGCCAGCACCAGGACGCCGATCGCGATCGACACCGTCGACGAGCCCGTCGCCAGCATGACGATGCCGAGCGCCGTCATGAGGATCGTGGGCACCAGCACCGCGAGCATCAGCACGAGCTGGGCGCGCCGGAGCTGGATGATGGCAGGGGGGAACCGCACGATTCCCCGCCACTATGCCCCGCTGGCCGGGATCAGTCCATCGGGGCGGCGGCGCCGGCGAGGGTCTGCTCGATGATCTGCGGCGGGACGGCCAGGGCGTCGGCGATCCGCGTCATCTCGGCGTACTCCTCGTCGGCGACGTGGCCGTCGACGCCGGCGATGACGGTCAGGTGCTGGACCAGCTGGGCGCGGCGCGCCAGGGAGGCGCCGGCCAG
>DDTA01000325.1:8990-9244 GCA_002344285.1 Myxococcales bacterium UBA2376 | reverse complement strand
GGGTCACCGCGAGCCCCCAGTCCATCACCACGACCTCGCCGTGCGCGCCGAGCCGGACGTTGCGGGGCGACAGATCGCGATGCACCACGCCGCGGGCGTGGGCGTAGGCCATCGCCTGCGTCGCCTGGAGCAGCGCACGCAGGAGCGCGTGTCGGTCGAGCGCATCAGCGCGTGCGCCCGCGAACGCCGCGACGCGCTCGGCCAGGCTCTCGCCGTGCACGACGCGCATCGCATAGAACGGCTGCCCGTCGTCG
>DDTA01000325.1:0-8982 GCA_002344285.1 Myxococcales bacterium UBA2376 | reverse complement strand
CGACCTCGGCGGCGCCGTCGCCCTCGACGCGCACCTGCTTGAGCGCGATCTCGCGGCCGAGCAGCGTGTCGAACGCCACGCGCACGCGTCCCATCGCGCCGGCGCCGAGCTCGCCGCCGAGGCGATAGCGCGGCTCGCCCGGCGCGCGCGCGTGCGCGACGGCGGTCGCCGGCGCGTCGCCGCCCTCGCTGAGCACGCCGGCCCACTCCGAGCCGACCGGCTCAGGCGCGGTCATCGGCGACGTCTCCAGGGAACAGCAGGAGCTCGATCCATCCGTTGCGGTGCGACGTGACGAGATCGCGACGGACGCCGGCGGCGACCAGCAGGCGGCGCGTCTTCATGAGCGTGATATCGAGGCGGTGGCGCAAGGTCGCGGCGTCCGCGTCGTCGGACCAGAGATCGCTGGCGAGCACCTCCCAGCGCACCGGCCCACCGAGCGACAGGAGCTCGGCGACGAGCCGGGCGGGCCGGCCCTTGAGCAGGCACGGTTCGCTCGCGCCCTCACGCCAAACCTGCACGCTGTCGAAGAGGCTCACGATGCGCAGGCGATCGCCGCCGGAGCGCGGCACGGTCTCGACGGCCTCGGCACCGGCGCCCGGCACGGCGACGGCGCGCAGCCGCACGCCGTCGACGACGAGCTCGTCGCCGGCGCGCAGCGGGCGCACGCGCTGGCCGGTGACGCGGGCGCGCCAGGCGAGCCCGTCGCTCCACAGGAGCGCGCCGGCGTCGGCGGCGTAGCCGGTCACGAGGTGCGGCGACGGCCGGGTCACCACCGAGGTGACGCCGAACAGCACCTGGCGCGCGACGCCGTCGCCCTCGAGGGCGAGCACCTGCTCGGGGAGCTGCACGGCGACGACATCGAGGGCGACGCCTTGTGCCAGCTCGATCTGCTGGCCGGGCCGGAGCTCGAGGCGCGGCATGTCGCGACCCTCGCAGCGCACGCGGCCGCGCAGCGCCAGCATGACGAGCTGGCTGGCGCGCAGGCTGACGTAGGCGTGGACCTCGGAGACGCGGCCGTCGTCGATGCGGACATCGGCGGTGTACGAGCGCCCGATGAGCGCGCCGGGCGCGGCGCCGACGATCTGGTCGTCGGGCAAGCGAAAGCGCACCTCCGGTAACACGGCGGCAGGATCGCCCTGCCGGGGCGCAGGATCAACCGGCGGCGAGGACGTTGCACTCGAGCCGGGACCAGACCGGTGGCCTGGCCTTGACGTCGGCGACGGGGACCTTGCACTGCACGGTGACCAGGGCGGCGCCGCCGCCGGCCTCGAAGTTGATGGTCCACAGGCGCGCGCCGTCGCGTGTGGTCTCGCTCTGCGAGAACTTCTTGAAGTCGGCGAGGACGAGCCGGTTCATGTCGAGGACGGCGCCGGTGTGGCGCGTGATCGCCTGCTCGATCGGCTTCTTGAGCTTGACCCGCTTGCGCAGCGCCTTCTCCTGCGCGTCGAGCTTGCGCACGCACGCGCGGTCGGCGCTGTCGACGTCGGCGTCGGGATCGGTCGGCTGGTACCAGCCGCCGTCTGCGGTGTAGAGCGCCGTGAGCTCCGGCGACTTGAAGATCTTGCCCTTCATCGCGTAGGGCACGTTGCGCAGGGCGCGGGCGACGATGGGCGAGCCGATCGTCGCCACGTCGCAGCCCTCGTCACGAAGCTGGAGGTAGGCGTCCTGCACGGTGGAGGGATCCGCGTGACCGGCGAGGACCGCGGCGGGCGAGACGACAAGGCCGGCGATGACGAGCGCGAGCGCGCGATCGAGCTTCATGGCGTCTCACTCTACGCGGCCGCCGCGCCGCCTCGGCGGTCGCCGTGGGCTCGCTGAGATCGTGATGAGATCCAGCACGCCCGCCGACAGCGGACGATGCCTGCATGCATCCTGGCATCGGCATCGGCATCGTCACCCTCGCCTGCTCGCTGCTCGCCGCCTGCGGCGGCGGCTCGTCGCCACCGCCAGCCGAGCCCGAGCCCGCCAGCCGCTGCGTCGTCGACCCGCAGCTCGCGGCCTCGCGCCGCGCCAAGCCGCCCGAGGTCAACTGCGACGGCGGTGCCTGGCAGCAGCTCACCGACGCCTGCAACGATCGCGACGACCCCGACGCCTGCTACCAGATCGCCATCTGCATCAAGGTGCAGGCCATGATCATGGATCTGTCGGCCGAGGATCGCGCCCGGAGCCAGAGCTCGGTCCTCGCCGGCCTCGACACCGCCTGCACCGCCGGCATCGCCGAGGCCTGCGAGCTGCACGTCGGCATGCGCATGATGAACGACGAGCCCCTCCCGGCCGACGGCTGCGACTACGTCCGCCGCGGCTGCAACCTCGGCTACGAGGATGGCTGCTTCTCCTGCCGCTTCAACTGCGAGTAAGCCGCCCAAACCCGCGCCATCCCTCACCAAACCCGGGGACGGTGTCAACTTTGACAACTTAACCCGTGCCCCATCGATACGGGCCTCACCATGGCCCGCATCGCCCGAATCACCGTCCCCGGCGTCCTCCATCACGTCATCTCGCGCTTCGTCGATCGCGACTGGT
This sequence comes from Myxococcales bacterium UBA2376, assembly GCA_002344285.1. Taxonomy (GTDB): domain Bacteria; phylum Myxococcota_A; class Polyangia; order Haliangiales; family Haliangiaceae; genus UBA2376. The sequence continues at coordinate 6,459 of DDTA01000325.1, read as the reverse complement.
TCTTCGCGTCCGCTGACGAACGCACCCGTTACCTGGCCTTGCTCGGACGAGCGCTCGCGAAGTCCGACTGGCGGTGCGTCGCGTACTGCCTGATGAGCAACCACATTCACCTGGCGATGGTCGGCGGCGAGCACGACCTGGAATCGTGGACCAAGCGGGTGAACTCCCCGTTCGCGACCTGGCTCAACCAGCAGCGCGGGCGTCTCGGCCCGGTGTTCGCGGATCGCCCGGCCGTCTATCTCGTGCCGCGAGACCGCGAGGCCGCGGTCATCGCGTACATCCACAACAACCCGGTCCGCGCCAAGGTGGTGGCGAACGCTCGCGCCTCGACCTGGTCGAGCCACCAGGCGTACGTCGGCCTCGCGAAGCCCCCACCCTGGTTGCACGTCCGCGACGGTCTCCGACGCGCCGGCTGCGCCACCGACCGCGCGCGCTTCGACGAGCTCGTCGAGGACCTGGCCGACGCCGCACTGGACCTCCCGGATCTCGCGCGAACCCGCGCGGATGTGCGGCGACTCGGCCCGTACGAGCTCGCAACACCGACGCTCTCTGACCCGATCGAGGTGCCGGTGGTCCGGCGCGCGCTGGCCCGCACGCGTCCGTCGCCGGCAGCCGTGCTGGCGCTGGTCTCCTCCGTGACCGGGGTGTCAGCGATGGCCGCGAATCAGCCGCGAGCACGCGGTAGGGTCTCCAGCGCCAGGCGCGTCTTCGTCCACGCGGCGGTGAGCGTCGGCATCGGGGTCAGCGACGCCGCAGCGCTCATCAGCGTCAGCCGCCAGCGCGGCGCGAAGGTGGCGCAAACACCTCTCCCACCGAAGGAGCGCGCGCTGGTGAAGAAGGTGGTGGCGATGGTGAAGGCGGGGGGCCGTTAAGTTGTCAAAGTTGACACCGTCCCCAAATGAAACATGTTTCACTGGGGCGTGTCGTACAGCGAGGAGCAGAAGCGAGCGCTGAGGCGGCTGGCGAGCGCGCTGCGCGGGCTGGTCGAGTCGACGGTGGCGTTGAGCGCGCCGCTCGACGAGCTGAGCGCGCTGGCCGATGACGCGGAGGCGCTGGGAGCGCGCGCGGCGAGGTGGGCGGGGGAGCGCCCGTTTCCGAGGTATGCGGCGCCGGTCGATGGGGACCTCAACTCGATCTTGCCGTGGGGCGTGATCAGCGGGCCGTACAACCCGCTCGCGGCGCCGGTGGCGATGAGCATGGAAGATGGCAAGGCGATCGGGACGGTGCGGTTCGGGCTCGCGTACGAAGGGCCGCCCGGTGGCGTGCACGGCGGCGTCGTCGCGGCCGTGTGGGACCAGGTGCTCGCGTTCGCGTGCATGCTCCGCGGGACGCCAGGGCACACGGCAACGCTCAGCACGCACTACCGTGCGATCACGCCGCTCCACGAGACGCTGCGCTTCGAGGCGTGGGTCGAGCGCGCCGAAGGGCGTCGCGTCCACGCCCGCGGTCACTGCCACGCCGGCGACAAGCTCGTGAGCGAGGCCGACGGCGTGTTCATCCGTTTCCGCGACGGATTCGCTGCACCAGGGTGACCACGGCGACGACGAGGCCGCCGGCGACGATGCCGGCGACGCCGTTGAGGCCCATCTCGGTCAGGCTCGCGAGCAGGCCTCCGAGCGGCTCGACCTCGCCGGCCGCCGCCGCCGCGTCCTCGGTGAGGTGATGGAGCGGCGGGATGCCGTGGACCAGGATGCCGCCGCCGACGAGGAACATCGCGGCGGTGCCGGCGATCGAGAGCAGCTTCATGAACCTGGGCGCGCCGGCCAGGATCATGCGGCCGAACGCACGCGCCGCGCTCGACGCACGCTGCGTGAGGCTCAGCCCCGCGTCGTCGAGCTTGACGATGCCGGCGACGAGGCCATAGACGCCGATGGTCATCACCGCCGAGATCGCGGCCAGCACGCCGAGCCGCATCCACAACGACTGATCGGTGACCGTGCCGAGCGAGATGACGATGATCTCGCCGGACAGGATGAAGTCGGTGCGGATCGCGCCCTTGATCTTGTCGCGCTCGAACGCGACGAGGTCGACCTTCGGATCGGCGGCCGCCGCGACCAGCGCCTGCTTGTGCTGCGCGTCCTCTTCCTTGCTGTGCAGGAGCCGGTGCGCGACCTTCTCGAAGCCCTCGAAGCACAGGAACGCACCGCCGATCATCAGCAGCGGAACCACCGCCCACGGCGCGACGGCGCTGATGAGCACCGCGACCGGGACCAGGATCAGCTTGTTGAGCGCCGAGCCCTTGGCGACCGCCCAGACCACCGGCAGCTCGCGGTCTGGCTTGACGCCCGAGACCTGCTCCGCGTTGAGGGCCAGATCGTCTCCCAGGACGCCCGCCGTCTTCTTGGTCGCGACCTTGGTGAGGACGGAGACGTCGTCGAGGACCGTGGTGATGTCGTCGAGGAGCGCGAGCAGGCTCGATGGCACGGCGCGTAACGTACGCGAAAGCCGCACGCGCGCATAGTCGGCGGCCGGTGTCGCGTCGTTGCGCGATCCGCGCGCTCGCGCACACACCGTCGCGCTACACGCCCGTCCAGCCGTGCGACGACCGGGCACGGTGGTTGCTTCTCTTCCCACGAGGCGATGGGAGGACCCAACCCGATGGATCGACGAGCGATTGCGATCTCGACCGGAGCCGAGGCCGGCGCCGCCGCCAGGGGCGTGCTGACCACGGACTCCGGCGCACTCACCAACACCCCGTTCTCGCTGAAGGCGCGCTACGAATGGGAGCCAGTCCCAACCGGGACCAACCCGGAGGAGCTCCTCGCTGCAGCCTGCGCGAGCTGCTTCACCGAGGAGCTGGCGGCCCGGCTCTCGGCCGCCGGGCATACCGCCCAGCAGCTCCGCACCGAGGCGCGGGTCCACCTGGTCCGGCCCGGTGATCGGTGGACGATCGGCGGAATCCGGATCCACTGCACCGCCGTGGTCCCTGGGATCAGCGACGCACAGTTCCTCGCCATCGTGCACGAGGCGAAAGCGTCCGGCCCCATCGAGCACGCCTTGCGAGCCGATGTCACGGTGACGGTCAGCCGGCAGGAACACCTCCCGATCGCCGAGCCGGCGACGAACCCCGGGCTTCGCAGCGCACACCGCCGCTGAGGCACGCGTCGGCGAGCCGGGCGGGATCCGTACGAGATCGGGCCCGGCGTCACGGTCGGTTTCGGGTGACACTCACGGCGATGCTCGCGGAGAAGTGTCCGAACTGCGGTGCCTTCCTTCCAGTGCGCCAGGCCGGCGTCACGGTCCGAACGTGCGAGTTCTGCGGGCTCGAGGTACCCGGCGCGGTCGTCGAGGTCGAGCGCCTCACCACGCCGCGGATGGCGGCGAAACCGCCGGTGGCGGGCCGGCCCAGGGATGGGCGTGGGCTCGCGATCGCGGTGCCCGTCGTCCCCACGATCGCGGTGGTCGTGCTCCTTGCCGCGCGTGGCGGTCCGAGCGGCAGCGCGCCGCCGGCCGCGACCACCGTCGAGGCCGAGGCGCCGCTGCCGTCCGCCGGCGCGAGCGCCGAGTCGCCGGCGGAGAAGCCCCCGGCCAGGGCGCTGCGCGAGGTGATCGAGCGGGCCGGCGGCGCCGACGCCGTCGATCTCGGCGCGCTCGCCGCCTACGCCGAGACGCAGGTCCGAGCGCTCGCCCCCGACGCGCTCCCGATCCTGTTCAACTGCACGTTCGTGCGCGCCGATGGTCGCGCGGACCTCACGTTGACCGGCGATGCGCGCTGCGCGTGGGAGTACCGCGCGCCGTCGCGGGTGAAGCGACCCGACGGGATCCCGACGGGCGTGAGGGCTTCGGTGCCGTGTGTGCTCTCGTTCACCGCGGGAGCGTCGAGCATGCACGGCGACGTCATCGAGCGGTCGTACGACCTCGACGACTGCCGGCGCTGGCACGCGCTGCGTCCACCTCGGTGCACGCCGTCCGAGATCTGGGAACGCGCCCGGGCGCAGGGTGCACCGACCGACGCCGTCGCGCGGCTGCACCTCGGCGCGCGCTACCGCTCGCCGTACGATCCGGTCGATCCGACCGACGAGGCCGACCGCCCCGAACGCGGGACCTGGCGTCTCGAGATCGAGCGCGACACCGGCGAGGACTTCCGCTTCGAGACACCGGATGACTGTGGTCAGGCGCCACCGTCGGCGGTGGAGCGCGCCGTCATGACCGCCGTCGAGAGGCTGAAGCCGGCGCTCCTCGCGTGCGCTCGGCGCGCGGCGGGCAAGCACGACGTGATCGAGGCGTTCGAGCAGACGTGGCGCCTCCAGCGAGACGGCGCGCGCGCGCGGGTGGCCTTCGCCGATCCGGGCGTCGATATCGAGGGCATGTTCCAGGGCGACCTCGACGAGATCCGCGCGCGGTGGGCGGCCTGCGCCGACGCGGTCGCGCCGCGTATCACCCTCCCCGCCTCGCTCCCGGAGGTCCGGCTCGTCCTGCGCGTCGAGACCGGCGGGCGGTTGACGCTGGCGCCGCCTCCGTTCGACTGACCCGTTTACTGCACATTAGTTCAGGTTCATAATCGAGCTCGATGCTCGCGCCGCGGATGTGCTGCCTCGACCTCGATACGTTCTTCGTGTCGGTCGAGCGACTGCTCGATCCGAGCCTGCGCGGGAAGCCAGTCGTCGTGGGCGGCCACCGCGGCGGACGCGGCGTCGTCACGTCGGCGAGCTACGAAGCACGCGCCTTCGGCGTGCGCTCGGGCATGTCGATCCGCGAGGCATCCGACCGCGCGCCCGCCGATGCCGTGTTCGTGCCCGGCCACGGCGACGCGTACGGCGACTACTCGCGGCGCGCCCGCGAGATCGTCGAGCGCTATAGCCCCGTCGTCGTCGCCGCGAGCATCGACGAGCACTACCTCGACTTCCGCGGCTGCGAGCGCCTCTACCGGCGCGCCTCCGACGCGCACGACGACGCGACGGTGTTGCGCGTCGTGCGCGAGATGACGGCGGCCATCGATGGCGAGCTCGGCCTGCCGGCGAGCGCTGGCATCGCGACGAGCAAGCCGATGGCCAAGGTCGCGAGCGGGCTGGCCAAGCCCCAGGGCGTCCTGCTCGTCCGCGCCGGCAACGAGGCCGAGACGCTCGCGCCGTTGCCCGTGCGCAAGCTGCCAGGCATCGGACCGGTCGCGGAGGCCCGCCTGCACGCCGTCGGCATCGACACCCTCGGGCAGGTGGTCACGGCTCCCGAGCACGTGCTCCGGCCGATCTTCGGTTCGTCCACGGCCGGCATCCGCGCCGCGAGCCGCGGCGAGGGCACCGACGAGCTCGGTCGCGAGCGGCCCGCCTTCCGCGAGCACGATCCCCGCGGCGTCGTCGCCGGCACGATCTCCAACGAGCGCACGTTCGTCGAGCGGACCGGCGACACCGCCGCCGAGGTGCTGTCGGGGCTGTGCGAGCGGGTCGCGTCTCGCGCGCGCAGCCGCGGCGTCCTCGCCGGGCAGCTCACGCTCAAGCTGCGCTACACCGACTTCCTGACGATCAGCCGTGGCCGCACGATCGCGCCGACCAGCGCCGATCTCATCGTCCACCGCGTCGCCCGCGACCTCTACCGAGAGGCACGCACGCGCGACCTGCCGATCCGGTTGCTCGGCGTCGCGCTCGCCAGGCTGCGTCTCGACACCGTGCAGATGCCGCTCTTCGACGGCGGCGAGTCGCGCAGCGAGGCCGTCGATCGCGTCCGCGATCGCTTCGGCTATCACGCCGTCCACCTCGCGTCGTCGCTCGCCTCGCCCCTCGCCTCGCGTGGCCGCCCTCCTCCGCCTCGCCCGGCACGCCGGCGACACGATACGTAACAATGCGGCCACCAGCGGGCCTGCTACAACGGAAGGAGATGCGCGCGTTCTGGAGCCGGCTCCTGATCGTCCTGGCGGTCCTCGGCGGCGCGCACGTGTATATCTGGTGGCGACTGGTCGAGCCCCTCCCGTCGCCATGGCGGGAGGTGGGCACCGCCGTCGTCGCGCTGTTCGGACCGAGCCTGCCGCTCGTCATGATCATCTCGCGCGGGATGTCGCGCGACGCGGCGCGGCGGGTGCAGCTCGTCGGCTACCTCTGGTTCGGGCTCGCGGTCTACCTCCTCCTCGGCGCGTGGGGCAGTCACGTCGCGGTCGGGCTCGGCGCGAGCGCGCGCGACGCCGCGGCGGTCGCCGGCGCGGCCGCGATCGCGACCGTGGTGCTCGGCCTCGTTCACGTCACGCGCGGGCCACGCGTTCGCCGCGTCGAGGTGCCGCTCGAGAAGCTCGGCGTCGACGGGTACCGCATCGTGCAGCTGACCGACGTCCACATCGGCAACTCGCTCGGGCGCGAGTTCGCCGAGCGCGTCGTGCGCCAGGTGAACGAGCTCGAGCCCGACCTCGTCGTCATCACCGGCGACTTCGTCGACGGTCGGCTATCGGAGCTGCAGCACCACGTCGAGCCGTTCCGCGAGCTGCGCGCGCGCGACGGCGTGTACGCCGTCACCGGCAACCACGAGTACTACTGG
>DDTA01000299.1:48472-66862 GCA_002344285.1 Myxococcales bacterium UBA2376 | reverse complement strand
CGCGACTGCTTCGAGGCGTTCGGCAATCTCTCGGACGCCCAGATCTGCGACGACGCCACGCCGACTCCGCCGGCCTGCGCGCCGGTCCTTTCCGCGGGCTGCACCGGCAACTGACGCGGGGCCCGGGGCCGGGGGGCCCAGGCCGTCACCTCACATGAAGTTGCGGGTGTGGAGCGCCGACAGCGCTTCGGCCTCGCCGGCGGTGAAGCCGAGGCGGCCGAGACGTTGCCGCCGACCTGCGTCCATCTCGCGCTGGAGCGCGCGCACCGCGGCGTGACCGCGGCGAATCGCCGCGGGCTCCCAGCCGCCGGCGGCGAGCAGCACGAGGGCGTCGAAGACCTCCTCGTTGAGACCGGCGGTCGCGGCGAGCGTGGCGTGGCGCCGCTCGACGGCGAAGGCGAGGCGCGCGCGCAGGTGGGCGTCCTCGCCGGCGTGACGGCTCAGGTGGGCGAGCCCGAAGGCGACATGGCGCGCCTCGTCCTGCGCGGCGAGCCGGGCGACCTCGCGGGTCGCGAGATCGGGCGCGTGATCGCGAATGAACCAGAGCAGCGACAGGAACGTGCCCTCGCCCAGCACCGAGAGCAGGAAGCTGGCGAGCGCGAAGTCCGGCTCCCGGACGAGCGTGGCGAGCGAGGCCTGGCCGCCGGCGGTCGACAGGCCGAGCGCGTCGCGGCGGAGCGCCGCCCGCCGCGCGAAGACCTCGACGTGGCGGGCCTCGTCGGCGACCTGGATCGCGAGGAGCTGCATCACCTCGCGGAAGTGCGGATGGACCTGACCGAGGAAGCGCGCCGGCACGAGCAGCGCCGCGGTCTCGTTCTCGACCAGGTACGTCATGAGCTGCACGATCGCGTCCTCGACCTCGGCGGGTTGATCGGCCGGTGCGTCCCAGGGGATCGCCGTCGCCGGGTCCCACTGCGCCGCCGCCGCCTGCGCGTACAGGCGCGGCGCCTCGTCGGCCCAGACCAGGCGCCGCTCGGCGAGCGCGAAGTCGTGGACGGCCACGCCGGCCTCGACTGTCGCGCCGCGCGGGGCGAGGCCCCACGACGCCGGCGGGTGATCGACGATCGCGGCGGGCGTGATGCCACCCGCGCGCGTCGCGCCGTGCCAGCGACCCGCCTCGGCGCGGCCGCGTCGCACGCTCGCCACGTGCGCGCCGTCGCGCGCGCCCGCGCCCGCGGCCGCCCAGCCGTGGCCCTGCGCACGGCACCACGTCTCCAGATCGATCGCGAGCGACGACGCGCCCCCACGCACGACGACCTCGGCGCCGATCGCCACGCCGGCGAGCGCGCGCTTCACGAGCAGGTGCGCGCCCTCGTCGAACCCGAGGTCGCCCAGGTCGAGCTCGAGCGCGCTCATCGCGTGATCCGGGCCAGCCACGCGTCGAGGTAGCCGGTGCGATCGATCGCGCGCGCCAGGAGGTCGTAGCCGCCGGTGCGGCCGGGACGCCAGGCCTTGAGCCCCTCGAGATCGAGGAGCGGGCGGACCGCCGCGTCGTCGTACGACATCGCCAGCAAGAGCTCGCGGAAGCGCGCGACGACGGCAGGATCGGCGTCGTCGAGCACGGTCATGTTGCAGTGATCGTAGGCGCCGGTGCGACCGACGACGCGCAGCGCGCCCGGCGGGACGGTGCCCTCGCGGGCGAACGCGAGGTGGTTGCCGTCGAGGATGCAGGCGGCGTCGACGGTGCCGGCGAGGAGCGCGCGCACGGCGTCGCGCTCGCCGCCGACGTGATCGCCGTGCTTGCCCACGAGCACGTCGTGGACCACGACCTCGAGCTCGCCGACGCCGGCGGCGGCCAGGTGCTCGAGCGGGATGAGCGTCGCCTGGGGCGAGTCGCGGGCGCCCACGCCGATCCGCCGGCCGCGCAGCTCCTCGAGCGTCGTGATCGGCCCGTCGGCGCGCGTGACCACGAGCGAGGTCAGGTCCTGGTCGGTGTCGCGCATGGCGATCGCCTCGGCGCGGCGGCCGCGCGCCCGGGCCGCGCGCTCGGTCTCGATCCAGGCGAGCGGCGAGCTCCAGGCGACGTCGACCTCCCCGCGGAGGTGGGCCTCGACCTGGCGCTCGTAGCCGGTGAAGAGGATGTAGTCGAAGGCGAAGCCCTCGCGCGCGAAGAAGGCGGCGAAGCCGTCCCAGATCGTGACGACCTTGGGATCGTAGGCGACGGCGCCGAGGAGGAAGGGACGCTGGCTCATGGTGGGTCTCCGCTCAGAAGACGGGCAGGCCACACGCGGCCTTGCCGATGAAGTCGTAGAGCACGTCGGTGGTCGGCGCCATCACCTGCGCCGCCCGCGCGTCGCGGAACGGGCGCTCGACGCCGGCGTCCTTGCGGAACGCGGCCCCGCCGCACACGCGCATGGCCAGCTCGGTGACCTCGGCGGCCGCCTCGCCGGCGGCGGCCTTGCTCTCCAGCACGCGCAGGAGCGCGTCGGGCCGCCCGCGCTCGAGCGCGTCGAGCGTGTCGCCGAGGAGCGCGCGCGCCATGTCGGTCATGATCCGCATGCGGGCGATGTACGCGCGCACGGTCGGCAGGTCGGCGATCGCGGTGCGGGTGTGCTCGAACGTCGTCCCGCCGGCGTGGGCCGCGGCGCGAGTCGTCGCGGTCTCCATCAGGCCGACGGACACCGCGGCCGAGAGCACGTTGAACGTGGGCAGCACCTTCTCGAGCATGAGCGTGAAGCCGGCGCCGTCATCGCCGAGGCGTGCGTCGGCGGGAACGCGCACGGCCTCGCCGGCCACGGCGCACGAGTCGTTGCCGCGGAGGCCGAGGCCGTCGAAGCCGCCCGCGATCTGCACACCCGGTGTCTGCCGCGGGACCAGCCACAGCGTGCTCGGCCCGTCGGCGGCGACCGGCCGGCTCGACCAGACGTAGCTGTCCGCGTGGCCGGCGGACGTGACGAAGCTCTTGCGCGCGTCGAGGCGCACGTGATCGCCGTCGGCGGTCGCGGTCGACACCGGCGCCCAGAACTGCCCGCGCGAGCCCACCTCGGAGAACGCGAGCGTCGTGAGGTGACGGCCGGCGGCGATCTCGCGCCGCGTCGCCGCGGGACCGTGCGGCTCGATCACCGCGACCGCGCTGTAGTGCATGCAGACGACCATCGCCGTCGAGCCGCACTCGCGGGCGAGGCGCTCGACCACGAGCGCGGCGTCGCGCAGGCCGCGGCCGCGGCCGCCGACCTCCTCCGCCGAGGTCAGCCCGAGCAAGCCGGCCTTGCCGAGCGCGGCGACGGCGGCGGCGGGGAAGGCGCCGGTGCGATCGACGTGGACGGCCGCGGGCGCGACGATCTCCGTCGCGATCGTGTCGATGGTTTCCTGGAGGGAGGGCGAGGTCATGACTCTCCTGCGCGCGCGATCCGCGCGGCAAGAGAGCTCACCGGGCGGGCATCACGCGCTGACGTGGGACCCGGGCACGCCGGGTCGCGGTTGAGGCTCAAAGCCGGTGCATGCGCCGCCGAGCCTACGCGATCTCCGCGCGGCGGAACACGAGCGCGTGGTTGTTGGCGGGCAGCGCCACCGTTTCGCGCAGGTCGAACCCCTGCCCGGCGGCCGCGGCGCGCAGGTCGTCGACGTCGCGCACACCCCAGCGCGGGTCGCGGGCGCGCAGGGACGCGTCGAACGCCTCGTTCGACGGCGCGGTGAAGGCCCCGCCGAAGCGATAGGGGCCGTAGAGGAAGAGCAGGGCTTCCGCGGCGAGGAGCCGCCCGGCCCCGGCGAAGAGCGCGAGCGCGGCCTCCCACGGCGCGATGTGCACCATGTTGATGCACACGATCGCGTCGGCGCGCTCGATCGGCCAGGCGGCGGTGACGTCGAGCCGCAGCGGGGGTGCGAGGTTGGCCAGGGCCGCCTCCTCACGCCACGCCGCGATGCTCGCCAGCGCGCGCTCGTCCGGATCGCTCGGTTGCCACGTGACGGACGGGAAGGCGCGCGCGAACGCGACCGCGTGCTCGCCGCTGCCGCTGGCGATCTCGAGCACCGTCCCGCGCGGCGGCAGCTCGCGCGCCAGCACCTCCCGGATCGGCTCGCGGTTCCGCGCGGCCGCAGGCGCATGTTGCTTCATGAGAGGACTATCGTCTGAAGCGGGCTCCTGGAGTAACGTCTGCGCCCATGACGTCGTCGAGGGTGCGCGCGCTGGTCTGGCTCTCGGTCGTGCTCGTCGCGTGCGGCGGCGGGGGAGGGGACGGCGGTCACACGCCAGAGCCGTTCACGCCGACCGACGCGACGCGTGCGTACTGCGGCGACCGCGACGACGACGCGATCGAGGCGCGCATCACGGCCGCGCTCGGCGACCTCGAGCGCTTCGAGAAGATCCAGATGATGCAGGGGACCAGCCTGCAGCTCGACGACGGGGTGTGGCTGGTGCGCGGCAGCGAGCGCCACGGCCTCCCCGGGCTGCGCATGCTCGACGGCCCACGCGGCGTCTCGAGCTTCACCGAGAAGCGCGCGACCGCGTTCCCGGTCGGCGCGATGCGCGGTGCGACGTGGGATCCGGCGCTCGAGGCGCGGGTCGGCGCCGCGATGGCACGCGAGCTGCGCTCGGTCGGCGGCAACGTGCTGCTCGCGCCGACCGTCAACCTGCTCCGTCATCCCCGCTGGGGACGCGGCCAGGAGACGTACTCCGAGGATCCTCATCACATGGCCGAGCTCGCGCTCGGGTTCACGAACGGCGTGCAGGGCGAGGACGTCCTCGCCAGCGTGAAGCACTTCGCCGCCAACAGCATCGAGGACACGCGCTTCGACGTCGACGTCCGGCTCGACGAGCGCGCGCTGCGCGAGCTCTACCTGCCGCACTTCGAGCGCGTGGTCGTCGAGGGCCGCGCCGCCTCGGTGATGTCGGCGTACAACAACGTCAACGGCTTCCCCAGCGATCAGCAGGCTCACCTCCTGGGCGACATCCTCAAGGGCGAGTGGGGCTTCGCCGGCTTCGTCGAGTCCGACTGGATCTTCGGGACCCACGGCGACGCGGCGTCGGTGCTGGCCGGGCTCGACATCGAGATGCCGTGGGGCTCGCACTTCCAGAACCTCGAGCAGGCCGTGGCGCGCGGCGACCTGACCGAGCACGACCTCGATCGCGCCGTCCGCCGCATCGCGCGCGCGCAGCTGTGCTACGGGCTCGACGAGCAGATCATCGTCCGCGACGATCCCACGCAGCGAGAGACTTCCGCCCACCTCGCGCTCGCGCGCGAGGTCGCGCGCCGCGGCACGGTGCTCCTCAAGAACGAGGGCGCGCTGCCGCTCGGCGCCGGCGTCTCGTCGATCGTCGTCATGGGCCGCAACGCCGACGTCGACAGCATCGGCGACCTCGGCTCGAGCGCCGTCCTCCCGACGGCCGTGGTGACCGCGCTCGAGGGCCTGCGCGAGCGCGGCGGCAGCGCGGTCACGGTCACGCACGTACCGGGCGCGACCGTCGGCGCCGCCGAGCAGCAGGCGATCCAGGCCGCGGACGCGGTCGTGATCGTGACCGGGCTGCAGAGCAGCGACGAGGGCGAGGGGCTCATCGGCGCCGGTGATCGCGACACGCTCGAGCTGCCCGCCGACGAGGCGGCGCTGGTCGCCGCGGTCGCCGCGATCCACCCCCGCGTGATCGTCGTGCTCCACGGCGGCAGCAGCTTCGTCACCGCCGGCTGGGACGGTGACGTCGAGGCGCTGCTCCACGCCTTCTATCCCGGCACCGAGGGTGGACGCGCCCTGGCCGACCTCCTGTTCGGCGACGCTGCGCCGTCAGGCCGCATGCCCTTCACCATGCCGGTCGCCGAGGCCGACCTGCCGGTCTTCGACAACACGTCGCTCACCGTCACGTACGACCTGTTCCACGGCTACCGCAAGCTCGCGCGCGACGCCAGGCCGGCGCGCTATCCGTTCGGCTTCGGGATCTCGTACACGACGTTCGCGTACGCCGACCTCGCGCTCGATCGCGCCACCGCGACCAGCGGCGATCTCGTCGAGGTCGCCGTGACCGTCACCAACACCGGCCCCGTCGCCGCGATCGAGACCGTGCAGCTCTACGTCGCGCCGCCCGCCGGCCCCACCGGCGTCGCGCGCGCGCCCTTCCAGCTCGGCGGCTTCGCCCAGGTCGAGCTCGCCCCGGGCGCCAGCCGGCGCCTCACGCTCCCGCTGCGCGTCTCGGATCTGCGCCTCTACCTCGACGGCGCGTGGACGCTCGTGCCCGGCACGTACACCGTCCGCGCCGCCCGCCACGCCGAGGATCCCGGCCTCGCCGCGACGTTCATCGGCAGCTGAGAACGCGCTCGCGAGGGCTCGGGACACACGGTGGTTCAGGCCTTGGTCGCGCGCGTCATCAGGTAGTCCTGGCGCAGCACGTTCTCGGTCGGCTCGAAGTAGAGCGCGGTCGCCTGATCGAGCTCCCGCCGCAGCTCCGCGAGCCTGGCGGGCTCGCCCGCGAGCGTCTGCACGAGGCGCATGATCGGCCCGACGTGCTGCTCCATGAACGCGCGCACGTGGGGCACGCTGAGGTACGGCGCGCGCAGCGTGCCTCGATCGAAGCGCAGGTCGGTCACCGCGTCGCCGAGACGCGCCCGGACGGTGTCGGGATGTCCCCACTGCGACGGCGGTGTGACGCCGGGCGGTGGCGGCATGTAGCGTGCGACGAGGGCGAACATCCGCCCCACGTACAGCTCCGGTGGCCAGGTCGAGAACGCGAGGGTGCCGCCGGGCCTGAGGACGCGCAGCATCTGGCTCACGGCGACCTCGGGCCGCGGCGCGAAGATGTGGCCGAACTGGCTGACCACGACGTCGAAGCTCGCGTCCTCGAACGGTAGCGCCTCCGCATCGCCCTCGTGCCAGTCGATGGCGACGCCGGCGATCGACGCGTTCTCGCGCGCCCGCGCGAGCAGCCCCGGCGTGAGATCGAGCCCGCTGACCCGCGCACCCGTGCGCGCGGCCGCGAGCGCGACGACGCCGGTCCCGCAGCCGACGTCGAGCACGCGTTGCCCGGCCTGGATCTGCGCGTACGCGACGAGTCGCGCCGCTGGTTGACAGGTGTAGAGCTCGGTCGGCGCGAACGTCGACCAGGCCTGCTTCTGGCCCTCCTTGAACTGCGCGATCGGATCCATCGTTCCCTCCATCGGCGTCTCCCCGTTGCGACATGGATTCGTACCGAGACCGCGGCCGTCGATCAATCGCGACGTGAACGGCTCGCCCGCGACGCCCTCACCGGCAGTGACCGTGTCAGCATCGCCCGGTGTGCGCCTGAGACACGATCGCCGCGACTCCGCTCACGCAACGCGCGCTTGGTCCCTACGACGCCGTCCGGCATGATGGCCGACGATGCACGGTACGGGCGACCACACACGCGAGCACATGGCCGAGATCGTCGATAGCCTGAGCGATCCCTTCGCGGTGCTGGACGACGATCTCCGCATCGTGTTCATCAACCGCGCCGGTGCGGAGCTCGTCGGTCAGGTCCCGGATGCGTTGATCGGCAAGGAACCGTGGGAGCTCGTTCCGGAGATGAAGGACGGGCCGTTCCACCTCGCGTACCAGCGCGCGCTGGCGACGCGCGAGCCCGTCCTGATCGAGGACTACCTCGCGCCGCTCGACCGGTGGTTCGAATCGCGCATCTGTCCGCTGGGGCGCGGCCTGTCCGTCTACACGCGCGACGTCACCGCGCGCAAGCGGGAGCGCTCGCTCGCCGATCGCGTGGCCAGCCACGTCGCGATGCGCGCCGACGTGAGCGCCGCGCTGGCCGATCCCCAGGACATGCGCGCCACGTTGCAGCGATGCTGTGAGGCGCTGGTCGCGCATCTGCACGTCGCGTTCGCGCGGCTGTGGACCGTCGACGACAGCGGCACGACGCTGCTCCTGCAGGCGAGCGCCGGCATGTACACCCACCTCGACGGCCCGCACGCCGCGGTGCCCGTCGGCAAGTACAAGATCGGGCTCATCGCCGAGGAGCGCCGGCCGCACCTGACCAACGACGTGCCCCATGACCCGCGCATCGGCGACCCCGCCTGGGCCGCGCGCGAGAAGATGATCGCGTTCGCCGGCTATCCCCTGCTCGTCGACAACAAGCTCGTGGGCGTGCTCGCGATGTTCTCGCGCGAGCAGCTCGACGAGCACACGCTCAGCGCGCTGGCGAGCATCGCCGACGCCGTCGCCCAGGGGATCGTGCGCCGGCGGACGGAGCTCGAGCTCGAGCATCGCGTGAGCGAGCTCGCGCGCTCCAACGCGGATCTCGAGCAGTTCGCGTACGTGGCCTCCCACGACCTGCAGGAGCCGCTCCGCATGATCTCGAGCTACACCCAGCTGCTCGCGCGGCGTTACCGGGGCAAGCTCGACGCGGACGCCGACGACTTCGTCGGGTTCATCGTCGAAGGCGTCAGCCGCATGCAGCGGCTCATCAACGATCTGCTCGAGTACTCGCGGGTCGGCACCCGCGGCGGTGCCTTCGTCGAGCTCGAGCTGGACGCGGTGCTGGACGTGGCGCTCGCCAACCTCGAGAGCGCGGTCCAGCAGAGCGGCGCCGAGATCACCCGGGAACCGCTCCCCCGGATCCGCGGCGACGAGGGCCAGCTCGGGCACGTGCTGCAGAACCTCGTGGGTAACGCGATCAAGTTCCGCAGCGAGCGCCCGCTGCGCGTCCACGTGTCGGCGCGGCGCGAGCCGGCGGCCTGGGTGATCTCGGTCCAGGACAACGGCATCGGCATCGAGCCGGCCTACTTCGACCGGATCTTCGTCATCTTCCAGCGCCTGCACGCGCGCGAGAAGTACCCCGGAACCGGCATCGGCCTGGCGATCGCGAAGAAGATCGTCGAGCGTCACGGCGGGACGATCTGGGTCGAGTCCGTGCTTGGGGAGGGAACGACCGTCTCGTTCCGCTTGCCCGATCGCACCGCGAGGTCGTCATGACACCGAAGCCGATCGATATCCTGCTCGTCGAGGACAACGCCGCCGACGTGCGTCTGACCCAGGAGGTGCTGCGCGAGGGCAAGGTGAAGAACAACCTCATGGTGGCGCGCGACGGCGAGGAGGCGCTCCTCATGCTCCAGCGCGCTCCGCCGCACCAGGATCTGCCCCGGCCCGATCTCATCCTGCTCGACCTCAACCTGCCGCGGAAGGACGGCCGTGAGGTGCTGCACCAGATCAAGGACGATCCGCTCCTCAAGGCGATCCCGGTCGTGGTGCTGACCACGTCGGGCGCCGAGGCCGACATCATCAAGAGCTACCAGCTCCACGCCAACTGTTACATCACCAAGCCAGTGGACCTCGAACAGTTCATCGCGGTGGTCAGGTCGATCGACGAGTTCTGGCTCACCGTCGTCCGCCTCCCCGCCGAGCGCGGGCGATGATCCGCATCCTGCTCGTCGAGGACAACGTGGCCGACGCGCGGATCCTGGAGGAGAACCTGCGGGAGGCCGCGCTCCCGTTCCGCCTGACCAAGGTCGAGAGCCTCGCCGCGGCGATGCCGCTGGCCGGCGATCACGACGTCGTCCTCCTCGACCTCTCGCTGCCCGACGCCCTCGGTCTCGAGACGGTCTCGCGCATGATCTCGGCCACCCGCGTGCCGATCGTCGTCTTGACCGGGAACCGAGACGATCGCGTCGCGCTGGAGGCCGTCGCGGCCGGCGCCCAGGACTACCTGCTGAAGGACGACGTGACCCCGGCGCTCGCGGCCAGGACGATTCGCTACGCGATCGAGCGCCAGCGGATGCACGCGCTCGAGGTCGAGCGCATCAAGAGCGCGGAGGCGCTATCGCGCGCCCGCTTCGTCGCCGAGGTGGCGGCGGCGTCGAGCTCGTCGCTCGACGTGGGCGAGACCATGCGCGCGGTCGTGCGCCTGCTCGTGCCGACGCTCGCCGACGCGTGCGCCATCGACCTCGTGCGACCCGACGGCGGGCTCGAGCGCGTCGCGAGCCACGCCGTCGCCGCCGCCCACGAGGCGCTCGTCGCCAATCCGGCACCCTGCGAGCGGGCGGAGGCGCCCGGTGAGCGCGCGAGGACGACCACGCCGGTCTTCGCCCGCGGTCGCCAGGTCGCGGTCATCACCTACGGGTGCGCGGCCGGGCGGGCGTTCGGCGTCGAGGAGCGGCTCCTCGCCGACGACGTCGGTCGACACGTCGCGCTCGCCATCGACAACGCCCGCCTCTTCGCGGATGCGCAGCGGGCGTTACGCGGTCGCGACGAGCTCCTGGCGATCGTGTCCCACGATCTGCGCAATCCCCTCGGCGTGATCGATCTCGCGCTCGGCCTCATCGCGCGCGACGCGTCGCACCTCCAGGCCGCGCTGCCGCGCGCGCAACGCGCGGCCCAGCGGATGACGACGCTCATCTCCGACCTGCTCGAGGTGACGCGCATCGACGCAGGTACACTCACCGTGACACCGCTCCCGACCGATCTCCTGCTCCTCCTCACCGAGGTCGTCGAGCAGCACCGCGTCCTGTGCAGCGACAAGTCGCTGCAGCTGGTCACCCGGATGCCCGCGGATCTCGGGACCCTGAAGCTCGACAGCGAGCGCATCGTGCAGGCGCTCGGCAACCTGCTGGGCAACGCGATCAAGTTCACCCCGCCCGGCGGGACCATCACGCTGGCGGCGGAGCGGAACCACGCGTCGGTGACCATCCAGGTCCGCGACACCGGCGTCGGGATGCCGGACGACCAGATCGCGCACATCTTCGACCGCTTCTGGCAAGGGCAGCACCGGCGAAAGGACAGCGTCGGGCTGGGGCTCGCGATCGTCAAGGGAATCGTCGATGCCCACGGTGGCCGGATCCACGTCGAGAGCGCGGTCGGCGCCGGCACCAGCTTCTCGATCGTCCTGCCGCTCGACGTGGCGCTGACCGCGGTGGCGTGACCTGGTGTAGAAACGACGGCTCAGGTGCCCGTGTCCGACCCGTCGCTGCACAACGAAGATCTCGCCCCGGTCCCGCCAGAGCGGCGGACGTGGGGGATGTGGAACGTGGCCGCGCTGTGGGTCGGCATGGCGGTCTGCGTCCCGACCTACACCCTCGCGTCGGAGCGCGTCGGCCAGGGCATGAGCGCGTGGCAGGCAGTGTTCGTGATCGCCCTCGCCAACGCGATCGTGCTGCTGCCGCTCATGGCCAACGGCCACCCCGGCACCAAGTACGGCATCCCGTTCCCGGTGCTCGTGCGCGCGTCGTTCGGCGTGCGTGGCGCGCAGGTCCCGGCGATGCTGCGCGCGCTCGTCGCGTGCGGCTGGTTCGGCATCCAGTGCTGGTTCGGCGGGCTCGGCCTGTGGGCGACCGCCTCGGCGCTGTTCCCGGACGTGTCGGTGCCGGCGGTCACCGTCCTCGGCGCGCCGCTCGCGCAGCTCATCTGGTTCTTCGTGTTCTGGCTCCTGAACGTCTACTTCATCTGGCGCGGGATGGAGTCGATCAAGTGGCTCGAGACGCTGGCGGCGCCGTTCCTGATCGCGTGCGGGCTCGCGTTGCTCGTGTGGGCGATCCAGGCCGGCGGCGGGCTCGGGCGGATCATGGACCAGCCGGCGACCAAGCCCCTGTCCCAGACCTTCGCGGTGGCGCTCACGTCGGGCGTGTCGTTCTGGGCAACGCTCGCGCTCAACATCCCCGACTTCTCGCGGTACGCGCGATCGCAGCGCGACCAGGCCCTCGGCCAGGCGATCGCGATGCCGACCTCGATGACCGCGTTCGCGTTCATCGGCGTGGCGACGACGGCCGCGACCATCATCGTCTGGGGCGGCGCGCCGATCACGTACCCCGACGCGCTGGTCATGAAGCTGGACAACTCGATCATCACGGTCGCCGGCATGCTCGGGCTCGCGATCGCGACCCTGTCGACCAACATCGCGGCCAACGTCGTGTCGCCGGCCAACGACTTCGCCAACCTCGCGCCGTCGAAGATCAGCACCCGCGGCGGCGGCGTGATCACCGCGGTGATCGGGGTGCTCATCTGCCCGTGGCTGATCCTGTCCTCGGCCGGCAACTACATCTTCGTCTGGCTGGTCGGCTACGGCGTCCTGCTCGGACCGATCGGCGCGATCATGATCGTCGACTACTTCGTGCACCGCCGCCGCGAGCTGGTGGTCGACGAGCTCTACCGCCGCGGCGGCCGCTACGAGTACACCAACGGGATCAACTGGCGCGCCATGATCGCGTTCGCCCTCGGCGTGATCCCGTGCCTGCCCGGGTTCATCTCGGCGGCCGCGGGGTGGGCGCCGGGGACGGTGCCCGCCGTGTTCGAGCACATCTACACGTGGGCGTGGTTCGTGTCGTCCGGAATCGCGGCGGCCGCCTACCACGTGCTCGTGCGCGGCCGGTCGTGATCGACGACTTGCGCTTGCAGGCCTTCTCGTCGCCGCCGTTGCAGGCCACGGCGTAGAGCTCCTTCGCCCGGGCCGGATCCTTGGCGACGAGGTCGGCGTCCGCGGACCTCATGCTCGGATCGGCGTCGGCTGACGCATCCGCGGCCGGAAGGCGTGGCCCTCCAAGCAGATCCGGGCTATGCAGGGCGCAGGAGGTGCGAATCATGAGGTCGAATGGAGAGCCCCAGGCCCTGGGTCCGCGGCTGAAGCATCAGATCGCGGGCATGGGCGGCGGCATCATCGTGATCGCGCTGGCGATCGGCGTCGGTGTCGCCTACGCCGGCTGCAACAACCACCACACGCCGGCCGGCCATGTCGGCTACATCAAGTCGCGCCCGTTCCTCGGCGCCGGCGAGTTCAAGGCGGTCCAGACCGGGCCGACGTCGACGGGGTTCGCGTGGCGGCTCAGCGTGACCAACATCGACGTGCGGCCGCGCACCTTCAGCGAGGAGATGAAGATCCCCACGCGCAACCGGCTCGAGGTGCAGCTCCGTGCCCACGCGCGCGTGCGGCTGGACCCGGCCAGGGTCCGCGTGATCGTCGAGACCTACGGCGGCGAGCGCTGGTACGAGAACAACGTCCGCGACCAGTACCGCTCGGCGGTGCGTGACAAGGTGCAGAAGCTCGACGTCTTCGAGGTGAAGAACGAGATGCGCGCGATCGGCGACGAGGTGCTCGCCGACATGCGCACCCGCTACAAGGACACCGGCATCGAGTTCCTGAGCGTCGACGTCGGCGACATCAAGTACCCGCAGGGCGTCGTCGACTCGGTGATCGCGAAGTTCGTGACCAACGAGGAGAACGAGCGCAAGGACGTCGAGCTCGAGATCGCGCAGCGTCAGATCCAGATCGGCATCGCGGAGGCGCAAGGCATCGCCGACGCGCAGCGCATCATCCGCACCACGCTCGATCCGATGTTCCTCCAGTTCGAGGCGCTGCGCGCGATCGAGGAGCTCGGCAGCGCGCCCAACACCACGTTCATCATCACCCCGTTCGGCAAGGGGCAGAGCTCGCCGCTGATCCTGCAGCTCCCGGAGGCTTCGAAATGAGCGCCCTCAAGGCCAGCGTCGTCCTGCTGCTGCTCGTCGCCGCGGCGTGTACCAACCCCGAGGTCCCGCAGGGGCACGAGGGCTACATCTATTACCGGCCGATCCTGTTCGGGCAGCTCGAGTACCGCGAGAGCCTGCGCGGCCCGGCGACCACCGGCGTGTCCTGGCGGCTCTACACCGAGAACGTCGACATGCGCGCGAAGTCGTACAAGGAGGACTTCGAGCTCCTGACCAGCGACAACCTCAGCGTCTCGTTCGAGGTCAACACCCGCATCAAGCTCAAGGACGGCTCGGTGAAGGAGGTCGTCGAGCAGTGGGGCGGCAAGGACTGGTACGAGTGGAACGTGAAGGAGCCGCTGCGGACCATCGTCCGGGAGCAGGTGACGCGGTTCTCCGCGACCGCGATCCAGGTCGAGACGCCGGTCGTGCGCGAGCTGATCGCGGAGAAGCTGGGCGCCAAGTTCGACGGCTCGCCGATCATGATCGAGAGCGTCGACATAGGGCAGATCCAGTTCCCGTCCGAGGTCGCCGAGGCGATCTCGCGCAAGATCGCCAAGAAGCAGGAGCTCGAGCGCCAGGAGTACGTGCTGGCCAAGGCGACCAAGGAGGCCGCGATCCGCGTGCTCGAGGCGCTCCGCGTGGCCAAGCAGCAGCAGATCATCAGCTCGACGCTCGATCCGCTCTACGTCCAGCAGCGCGCGGTGCAGGTCTACCGCGCGATCGGGGCGTCGAGCAACCGCACCGTCCTCGTCCTCCCCAACATGCCGGAGGGCACCGGCTTGCCGCAGGTCCTGACCGAGGGCAAGCGCAAGACCCTGACGCCGGACGACGAGAAGCTGCTCGCCGAGATGGAGGCGCGCTACATGCAGGAGGCGCGGAAGCCGGCGCCCGACGAGCCGCCCACGACCGACGCGCCCGCGCCCGACGCGCCGGTCGCGCCCCCGGCTGCGCCCGCGCCGTCGACACCCACCCCGCCTGTCGCGCCCTGAGGGACCGATCCTCGCCTTCAGGCCGGTGGCGTGTCGCGTCGGGCACGGCGCCACGCGATGATCAACCAGGCGAGCGACGCGAGCACCAGGATCCACCCGAGGCTGCGGAAGACCCCGGCGACGCGCTGATCGGCGTCGAGCGCCGACCAGCGGGTGAGGATGTTGGTCCAGTCGTGGTCGCCTCCGCCGACCAGCGGGAGCTCCTGGGCGCGGGCGTCGGCGACGTAGCGCGCGATGTTGGCAAGGTTCTGGCCGAACCAGCTCACGCTCACCGCGAAGCCGACCGGATCGCGGCGGACGAAGAACACACCCGCGGCGATGCCCGGGAACGTCAACTGACCGAGGGTCCCGCCGTACAGCGCGGCGGTGTCGCCGAACACGCCATAGATGAGGTGGCCGGCCTCGTGGAAGGCGAGGTTCGCGTCGTCGAGCGGGCGCAGGTAGTCGTCGCCGTCGAGCGCCATCCAGAGGGCACAGAGGCCGATCGCCACCGCGCCGAACCCGAGGACGTGCCGCGCTGGCCACGTCCACGGCGGGAGCCGCCTCCATGCCTCGCGTTCGTCGTCCAACGCCCCATCGTACCCAGCGCCCGC
The DNA here is from genome assembly GCA_002344285.1 of Myxococcales bacterium UBA2376. Classification (GTDB taxonomy): domain Bacteria; phylum Myxococcota_A; class Polyangia; order Haliangiales; family Haliangiaceae; genus UBA2376. The sequence continues at coordinate 51,939 of DDTA01000299.1, read as the reverse complement.
GGCCAGGGCCAGCCCGGACTCAGCGCCGGAGGCGGAGGGCGACGAGGTCGCGCGCGGCACGCAGGCCGTCGCGGCCGGGCGAGACCGTCGAGCCGCCGACGTGGCGCCAGGTCACCGGCACCTCGGCCACGCGCCAGCCGCCGCGGTGGGCGAGGGCGACGAGCTCGAGGTCGAACGCGAAGCGGTCGATCCTCATGTCCGGCAGGACCGCCTGGCCGGTCTCGCGGCGGAGCAACTTGAAGCCGCACATCGCGTCCCGCACGGGCAGATCGAGGGCGACGCGCACCATCGCGCGGAACGTCGCGCCGAGCACGCGCCGCGTCCACGGCTGCGGCACCTCGACGCGGGCGCGCGCGACGTGGCGCGAGCCGACGACCAGGTCGGCGCCGGCGTCGAGCGCGGCCTCGAGCCGGGGTAGCTCCTCGATCGGGGTCGCCAGGTCGGCGTCGCACACGAGCACGCGGGCGCCGCGCGCGGCGAGCACGCCGGTGCGCACGGCGGCGCCCTTCCCGCGGTTCTGCGCGTGGACCAGCACGCGGGCGCCGGCCGTGCGCGCGATCGCGGCGGTGTCGTCCTCGGAGCCGTCGTCGACGACGAGCAGCTCGACGGCGCCGTCGCCGCGCGGGGCCAGGTACGCGGCGACGCGCGCGAGCGTCGCCGGCAGTCGTCGTTCCTCGTTGTACGCGGGGATGACGATCGAGAGCCCGGGCGCGCTCATGGCGGTGCCGGCGCCTTCAGCTTGAAGACCCGCCACACCTGCGACGGCGACGCGACCTCCTCGAACGCCGGGTTGGCGGCGAGGCCCGCCGTGAGCGCCGGCTCGCCGGGGAAGTGGGCGATGCGGCGCACCAGCAGGAAGCGCGCGCCGTCGAAGAACACGCCCATCGCCCGCTCGGGATCGCTGATGAGCCCGCGGTACAGGAGCGCGTAGGCCTCGAACCGCTTGCGATCGTGATCGCGGAGGAACTGTACGTTGACGCCGGCCATGTAGCGCTGGTCGCCGCCGAAGAGGAACAGCCCGGGCATGTCGTCCCACGGCGCCACCACCATCTCGCGCGGCCCGGTCCGCGCGCGCAGCCACGTCGCCATCACCTCGTAGTCCTTCGCGCGCGCGAGGCCGGGCATGGTCTGCATCTGCGCGCGCAGGTCGAGCACGGACCACGCCGCCGTGGCAACCCCGAGGGCGAGCGCGCCGGCGACCACGAGGCGCGGCCACCGCCGCATGTCGGCGGCGAGCACCGGGACGGCGAGGATCGAGAACACGACGAAGAGCTCCACCATCTTCGTGCCGGACAGCATGCCGGCGCCGAGCATGCCGAGCGCCGCGACGGCGCCGCTCGCGCCCGCCGCCGAGACGCGCTCCGCGCGCCCGAGCTGGCGCACGAGCAGGACGCCCCACGCCACCAGCGCCGCCGCGCACAGCCGGACGAGGATGTCGGCCTGGAGCATCGCCCACTCCGAGCCCCGGTACTCGCCCGGCACCATCGACGGGTGGCGCTCGAAGATCGAGCGGAGCTCGGCGGCGACGTAGCTCCAGTGCGCGGGCCACATCGGGTTGACGATCATCCCGGCGAGCACGCCGGCCACGGCGGCGACCACGCAGGCCGGCTCCCAGCGGCCGTGCCACGCGCGAACCACGAGCAGGTGGACGAGGGCGAACGGCACCAGCACGGTCGCGCCGACGTAGACGTAGACGCTGAGCCACGCGAGCACGAACGTGCGCCGCCGGTTGCCCGCCCATACCGCGTCGACGAACCAGGGCAGGAGCACGAGGAAGCTCGTCGCGCCCTTGAGGAAGAGCGCGTACGTGAGCGCGATCGGGCACGCGAGGAGGCCGAGCACGACCCACGGCGACGCCCAGCGCACGCCGCGGCGACGCAGCACGAGGGTCAGGCTGACGGCGAACGCGGTCGAGAGCAGCACCACCCCGAGGCGCATCGCCATGGCCGGGCCGAACACCGCGACGAGCGGCGCCAGCACCACGTGCTGGAGCAGGTACATGTCGGGGAACGGATCGTGGAGCGTCGTGTGCGGCAGCCACTCGAACGCGCGCAGCCAGCCGTCCTCGAGCATCCGGCGCGCGACGCCGACGTGGTAGTAGCTGTCCGCGTCGGTGAAGTACCAGTCGGCGAAGACGATCGTGCTCCACACCGCGGGCAGGATCGCCAGGAGCAGGAGCTGCCAGCGTTCGGCGCGGGCGACGACGTCGGGCCAGCGCACGTCGGCCTCAGCGCGGCCAGCGCGGGAGCTCGCTCAACCGCAGGACGACGATCTCGCCGCTCTGGGTGTGCAGGCGCAGGCAGTGGAAGTCGGACTTGGTCGGCGTGACCGTCGAGTCGCACACGGTCTGGTACGTGCCGTCGCGCTCGTCGGCGGCGCGCGAGGCGCCGCTGGTGATGGGGAGCTTGTCGAGGTCGACGACGTGGGTGTCGCCGTTGCGCGTGTCGGCGCGCACGCAGAACACCGACGACCGCTCCGTCGTGTCGGCGGAGTCGCAGTGGAGCTGGTACCGCGGCGCCGGCGCGCCGGCGGTCGCGCCACGATCGCCACAGCCCGCCATGACGGCGAGCCCGGCCACCGCGACGCCAGCGATCAGTTGCAGAGGTAGCTGACGCGGCACGTGATGTTGCTCTGGTTGCCCTCGATCTCGCAGCCGATCTGCCAGGGGCCGGCGCCGGTGACGTCGAGGACGCCGGTGGAGGTCGCCTCGCGGCCCGACGTGCCGTTGGGGAAGCCGCTGACCGGCGCGACATTGGTCGCGTACGAGTAGCCCCAGTGCAGGCCGGAGAACGACGCGTTGGCCGCGTTCGTGATCACCGGACGGACGCGGAACCCGGCCACGTTGGTGGTCCCGAGGAACATGGCGGACGCGGTGACCATGCAGGTACCCGCGATCTCGGTGGTGGTCTCGGTCGCCGGATAGACGGAGAAGCTGCCGTTGGGCATGACCGCCACCGCCTGGCCTGCCGGCGCGTCGAACTTCGCCATCGTGACGGCGTTGTTGAGGATGTCGGACGTGGTGACGGCGTTGGCCGCGATCTTCGCGGTGGTCACCGAGTTGTCGGCGAGCTGGGTCGTGCCGACGCCGCCGTTGGCGATCGACAGCGTGACGTCGCCCGCCGGGCCACCACCGGTGAGCCCGGTCGACGCGGTCACGCTCGTGATGTCCCCCGGGCCACCGACGGCGTCGCTGGCACAGACGACGGAGCCGTTGGCGTTGACGCCGGTGACGAAGCTGCCGGCGGTGCAGGTGCCGCTGACGCGGGCCTGGATGACGGTGGTGTCGATGCCGAGGGCGACGGCGCCGCTCGTGGCGCCGCCGGTGATGCCACCGCTCGTGGTGACGGCGGTGATGTCGCCGGTGCCGACCGCGTCGTTGGCGCAGGCGACGGTGCCGTTGGCGTTGACGCCGGTGACGAAGCTGCCGGCGGTGCAGGTGCCGGTGACGCGGGCCTGGATGACGGTGG
>DDTA01000299.1:0-48447 GCA_002344285.1 Myxococcales bacterium UBA2376 | reverse complement strand
GGTGCCGACCGTGTCGCTGGCGCACGCGACCGTGCCGTTGGCGTTGACGCCGGTGACGAAGCTGCCGGCGGTGCAGGTGCCGGTGACGCGGGTCTGGATGACGGCGGTGTCGATGCCGAGGGTGACGGCNNGGTGCCGACCGTGTCGCTGGCGCAGGTGACGGTGCCGTTGGCGTTGACGCCGGTGACGAAGCTGCCGGCGGTGCAGGTGCCGGTGACGCGGGCCTGGATGACGGTGGTGTCGATGCCGAGGGTGACGGCGCCGCTGGCGCCGCCGCCGGTGATGCCTCCGCCGGTGTTCACCGCGGTGATGTCGCCGGTGCCGACCGCGTCGTTGGCGCAGGCGACGGTGCCGTCGGCGTTGACGCCGGTGACGAAGCTGCCGACGCCGCACGTGCCGGTCACGCGCGTCTGCACGGTGCCGGGATCGAAGCCCTCGAGGGTCTCGGCGACGTTGGCGCGGACCGCGTACGGCACGCTGGTCAGCGGGATGCGCGGTGACAGCGCGTCGCCGTCGACGATGAGCTGGGCGTAGACCACCGACCCGTCGAACACCTGGCCGTCGAGCCCGTTGTTGACCGGATCGATCGAGCCGAGGTTCGCGAACACGAGGCCGCGCTGCGCGACGACCACCGGGTGTGTCTCTTCCCAGAGCAGCGTGCCGCCCTCGGGCTGGTCGTACAGCTCGACCTCGAGCGCGACGTTGCCCTCGACGGGCTGGTCGTTCATCGTCAGGCGCGCGGTGAACGACATCGTGCCGGGCACCGCGAGGGCCGGCCCGGCGAGCCCGGCGATGATGATGGTGGGGAGGACGAGGCTACGGATCATGGAGGAACTCCTGCGGCTCACGGCTTCACCGCCGCGTTACCCTGGATCGTCTTGCCGTTTCCGGTGGCGGGCGCCTGGCCGACGCCATGGCCGATCTGCACGTCGGCCGCGAAGCGGGCGCCGCGCACGTTGCGCGCGCCGCCCGTCACCTCGTACGCCGGCAAGGGCGTGGGCGCGTCGGTCGGCGCGTCGATCTCGGCGTCGATGCCGGCGTCGGTGGGCGCGGCGTCGTTGAACACGGGGGGCGTGTCCTTGCAGCCCACGAGCAGCGCGAAGCACGCGCCTACGGCCAGCCGGTACGACATCACCCCGTGGGTACCAGAATCCCACCCGAAATGCGCCAGGTTCCGGGCCCCTGCCGTCGATTGCCAGATCGATCCGGTCCGGAGGATCGATCCGATCAGTCGATCCGCGGGCAGGCGGCGTCGCTCGTGGCGTCGCTGTTGTTGGTCTCGTCGCACTCGGCGACGGCGCCCGGCGCGGTGGCGCCGTCGACGGTGACGAACCAGGCGCTGGGCGATGTGGGGTTGGGCACCTGCGCCGTCACCACCGTCGACTGGCCGGGGAGCAGCGGCACCGTCGTCGTCGCGGTGCCGACGACCGGGTCGGCGGCCGAGGTGCCGCGATGGAACGAGACGGCGACGCCGGGGCGCACGCCGAGCGCGCCGAGGTTGGTGATGCGGGCGCGCAGGACGAGCATGTTCACGTCGCACTGATCGAGGCCGATCGACAGCGTGACGGCGAGGTCGGGCGCGTTGAAGACGCCGTCGCCCTGCACGTTCTGGCGGTAGTTGTTGAGGCCGGGCTCGAGCCAGTTGGCGGCCTCCACCATCGGGACGTTGCCGGCCGAGGTCGCGTTGGTGACGTGGTACGCGTGCTGCGTCCACACGCGCCGGGTCGGCACCCACTGGTCGAGCGCGTCGCCGTACATGAAGAGGCCCTGGCGCGCAGGCACCGCCGCGCCGCAGTCGTTGGCCGCGTTGGTGTCGTTGGCGACCACGAGGATCTCGCTGTTGCCGTCGCCGTCGGCGTCGACGACGAGCGGGTACTCGTGGATCGTGGCGGTGGTGTTGGGGATCGTGAGCTGCACGCGGCCGTCGACGCCCGAGTAGACGCGCACGTAGCACTCGTCGGCGTAGACGACCTCGGCGGCGCCGTCGCCCTGGAAGTCGAACACCGACGAGCCCGACGCGTTCGACGACAGGTCGCGGGTGGCCTGCGACCAGCGCACGAAGACGGCGCCGAGGGCGGGCGCGGGCGTGACGCCGGTGAGGTCCTCGCCAGGGCGCGCGAGATCGTAGAGGGAGTACGAGTGCCCGCCGGCCACGCCGATCTCGGGGCGGCCATCGCCGTCGAAGTCGGCGATCGTCGGCGGGCCGCCGCGGTTCTGCGTGGTGCCGCCGGGGATGGCGATCGGCTGCGTGCGCAGCGCGGGCATCGTGCACGCGGCGCCGGTCGCGTCGCGGCCGCACCAGAGGAGCCCGGTGCGCCCGTCGAGGACGTGGACCTGCGCGCTGGCGACGAGCACGACCTCGGGGTCGCCGTCGCGATCGAGGTCGGCGATCGCCGGGTAACCGTCGGGGCCGGTGTACGTCCAGTACGGCGTCACCGTCGCGGTCGCCGGCGGGCCGGCGCTCCACGCGACCTTCCACGCGTTGCGCCCGCTCACGATCTCCGGCGCGCCGTCGGCGTCGAGGTCGGCGACCGCCGAGATGCCGCCGGTGTACGAGCTGTTGGTGCCGAACGTGGGGCCCTGGCCGTTGCCGGTCTGGTCCCAGAGCACGGTGCCGTCGTGATCGAGGAGCGCGGCGCCGATCACGATCTCGGCCATCGGGTCGGCGTCGAAGTTGGCGAGCGTCACCGCCGCGTTCTCGATCGTGAAGCGGTACGGCGTGCCGGCGGGCGAACGCGACGTCCACAGCACGGCGCCGGTGCGGTCCATGGCGACGATGAGGCTCTTGAACGTGCCGTCGACGCGCGACGCGTAGATGATGTCGGGCAGGCCGTCGCCGCTGACGTCGCCCACCGCGATCGAGGAGCGGCCGTGCGAGCCGTAGCTCGTCGGCGGGTTGTGCGGCACACCGGGCAGCACCACCGCGCCGGTGCGCCCGTCGAGGATCGCGATGCGACCGCCCGGGAACCCGGCGCCGTCCATCTGCGTGAGGTTGACGACGATCTCGGGGCCGCCGGCGCCGTCGAGGTTGGCGACGACCGGGATCGAGATGATCTCCTCCGCGGTGTAGGCCCACTCCTCGGTGACCATCAGATCGGTGAACGCCGGGATCAGCTCGCAGGTGAGCGGATCGGGCTGCGGCAGGCACTGGTCGAGCGTCGGCTCGCAGAAGAAGCCGGGACCGCAGTCGTAGGAGTCCTGGCACGCCGCGCCCGGCACGACGCACGCGTTGCCGAGGCAGACGTTGCCGCTGTCGCAGCAGGTCGTGAGGTCGGCGCCGCAGCGGACGCCGCTGGCGCAGGCCGGCAGGCAGGCGTCGGCGACGCACTCGTTGCCGGCGGCGCAGCAGGTCGCCTGGTCGCCGCACAGGGTCCCGCCGACGCACGTGTCGGCGTCGATGCCCGCGTCGGCGGTCGGACCGTCGGCGCCGCCGCCGGGTGCATCGACGCCGTCTCCGGATCCGGCGTTGGACCCGCCGCACGCCGCCACCAGCACGAGGATCAGGAACGCGCGCGAGAGGCTCCCCATTCGGCGCCACGGTACTGCAACTGCGGCGCCAGTCCGGTTACGCACGGGATAGGCGCAAGCGGACGCCGCGCGCGCGCCGGCGCTGCAACCGGGCGGTTGCTGGGGTCAGGTGACCTGGGCACGCGCGACCACCCTCGAGCTCGCGTACCATGCCGCCCATGGATGTGCGGCGGCTCCTCGGGCTCACCTCGCTGGCCGCCGCGGTGGCGTGTGGCAGCGATCCCGATCCTCGGCTCGAGGTGCTCGGCCGTTGCGACGACCACGACCCCATGCGGCGGCCGTTCTTCGGCGACCTGCACGTGCACACGTCGCTGTCGCTCGACGCCAACCTGAAGGGCACGCAGCTCGGGCCGGTCGACGCCTACCGCTTCGCGCGCGGCGAGGTCGTCGGGCTGCCGCCATATGACGCCCAGGGCAACGCCGCGCGCACCCTCCAGCTCGACCGGCCGCTCGACTTCGTCGCGCTGACCGACCACGCCGAGTTCCTCGGCCTCATGCAGACGTGCACGACCCCCGGCGCGCCGGGCTACGATCACCCCAACTGCGTCAACTACCGCGAGAGCCCGGCGGCCGCGTTCCTCGGCCTCAACGCCGCGCTGTCGCTCGACGGCGCGCTCCCGCCGGCGCCGTGCACCGAGACCGGCTGCCCGCAGGCGACGCTCGACGCGTGGGCGCAGGTGCAGGACACGGCCGAGGCCGCGTACGACCGGACGCCGACCTGCAGCTTCACCAGCTTCGTCGCGTACGAGTGGTCGGGCTCCCCGGGGACGCGCAACCTGCATCGCAACGTCATCTTCCGCAACCACGTCGTGCCCCGCACGCCCTTCAGCTACTTCGACAGCGACGATCCCGAGGACCTGTGGAGCGCGCTCACGCGCGACTGCACCGGCGCCGGCTCGCGGTGCGACGTGCTCACGATCCCGCACAACAGCAACCTCTCGAACGGGCTCATGTTCGATCAGCTGCGGCGCGACGGCTCGCCGTTCGACGCCGACTACGCCCGCGCGCGCGCCGCGATGGAGCCGCTGGTCGAGGTCTTCCAGCACAAGAGCGACTCCGAGTGCCTGCCGGCGCAGGCCGACGGCGGCGATCCGCTCTGCAGCTTCGAGAAGTCGCCCTACCACACGCTGTCGGCGTCGACCCTCGGCGGCGAGCGCGTGCCGGCCAACCCGCGCGATTACCTCCGCGATGCGCTCGGGCAGGGGCTCGCGCTCGGCGCGCAGCTCGGCACCAACCCGTTCGCCTACGGCATGGTCGCGTCGACGGACACGCACCAGTCGATCCCCGGCGCCGTCGACGAGGAGACCTTCGTCGGTCACGGCGGCGCGGGCGCGGCGGGCAGCGACTGGCGGCCCGATCGGCTGGCCGACCTCGCCTGGTTCAACCCGGGCGGGCTCGCCGTGCTCTGGGCCGAGGAGAACTCGCGCGAGGCGCTGTTCGCGGCGATGCGCCGGCGCGAGGCGTACGGCACCAGCGGACCGCGCATCGTCTTGCGCTTCTTCGCCGGCGACTACCCCGACGATCTGTGCGCGCAGCCGGACTTCGCGGCGCGTGGCTACGCGAGCGGCGTGCCCATGGGCGGCACGCTGCCGGCGGTGGCCGCGGCGCCGGCCTTCGCGGTGTGGGCCCAGCGCGATCCGGGCACCGCGTCGCGCCCGGGGCTCCCGCTGCAGCGCGTGCAGATCGTGAAGGGCTGGCTCGACGCGGGGGTGCCGCGCTTCCAGGTGTTCGACGTGGCCGGCGACGCGAACAACGGCGCCGCCGTCGATCTCTCGACGTGCACGCCGACCGGCGCCGGCGCCGACGAGCTGTGCGCGGTGTGGCGCGATCCGGGCTACGACCCCGCGGCGGCCGCGTTCTACTACGCCCGCGCCGTCGAGAACCCGAGCTGTCGCTGGCACACCGCCGCGTGCAACGCGCTCGGCGTCGACTGCGCCGCGGGCGGCGTGCCGCCCGAGCACGCGGGGTGCTGCGACCCCGACATGGAGGCGACGATCCAGGAGCGCGCCTGGTCGAGCCCGATCTGGACCGGCGCGGCGACAGCGGCGGCGGCGGCGGCGACGCCCGGAGCGCCATGATCGGGAGCGCGCGGCGCGTGCACCTCGCGCGCTTCCTGGTCCTCGGCCTCGTCCTCCTCGCCGGCCGGCGGCTGCTCGTGCCTGCCTCCGACGGCGCCGCGCCCCTCGTCGTCGAGGTCGCGGCCGGGACCGACGACGGCGCGATCCGGCGCGCGGTCGTGGACGCCGTCCTGGTCGACGAGGCCGTGCGCGCGCGCTGGCCGCTCGCCGATCCCGTGGTGCGAGAGCGCCTGCGCGACGCGGCGGCCGTGGCCGGCCTCGACGCGGACGCCGAGCCCGGGCAGCGCCTCGCGTCGAGCTTGCCGGCGCTCGATCCGGTCACCCGCGCGCGGCTCGTCTGGATCGGCCGCGAGCTGATGCGCGCCGAGCTGCCGTCGCGCGCACCGACCGCCGCCGAGCTGGCCGCGTACCGCGACGCGCACCCGGCTCGTTACGAACCGGCGTGGCTCGGGTTCCGGCAGCGCGTCGTGAGCCACGCGCGCCGCGGCGCGCACGTCGAGGCCGCCGCCCGCGCGCTCGCCGACGAGCTGGCCGCCGCCGGACCCGACGCTACCGGCGGCGATCCGTCGCTCCTGCCGGCGCGCATGAGCGGCACCCCGGCGATGATCGACGCGCGCTTCGGTCCCGGCTTCGCCGCGCGGGTCGCCGCCGCGCCCGAGGGGCGCTGGTCGGGGCCGGTGCCTGGCACCTTCGGCGCGCACGTCGTGTGGCGTGAGCGGGCACACCCGCCCGACGAGGTCGCCGCGCGCGACGCCGTCGCGCTCCGGGTCGCGCGCGACTGGGCCCACGACCGACACGCGGACGAGCTGCGCCGCGCGATCGATCGGCTGGTGGCGCGCCGCCGCGTGGTCGTGCGCGAGGTGACGCCGTGACGTGCGGGCTCGACCGCGCCGTGGCGGTCGCCGCGGTGGTGACGGCGCTCGTCACGCTCGCGGCGGCGACGGCAGGCGCGCACCCCCTGGCGCCCTCGTCGCTCCACATCGACGAGCAGGCGCCCGGCGTCGCCACCGTCCGCCTCGAGACGCCCGACGGCGCGCGGCTCACGCCGGTGTGGCCGGTCGACTGCGCCGCGCGCCCGCACGCGGCCGAGGTCTCGGACGGCGTGCGCATCGAGCGGTTCGACCTCGCGTGCGGCGGCCGGTCGCTGGCGGGCGCCACCTTCGGTCTCGACGGCCTCGCCGACCGCGACACCATCGCGCTGGTGCGCGCCCGCCTCGCCGCCGGCGGCGTCGTGCGGGAGGTGCTCGGCCCGTCGCGGCCACGCGTCACGCTCCCCGCGTCGACCCCGTGGCCCCGCGTCTTCGTCGATCATCTTCGCCTCGGCTTCGCGCATCTCCTCGCCGGCCTCGATCACGTCCTCTTCGTCCTCGGCCTCCTGCTCGTCGTCCCCGGGCTCCGCGAGCGTGTGCTCGTCCTCACCGCGTTCACCGCTGGTCACAGCGCCACGCTCGTCCTCGCCGCCCTCGGCGTCGTCGCCGTGCCGTCGGCGCCCGTCGAGATCCTGATCGCGCTGACGCTCGTGGCCGTCGCGATGCGCGCCCTCGATCCGCCGAGGCGCGCGGCGCCCGCGGGGCGCGCCGCGTGGCTCCTGGCCGTGGGCTTCGGCGCGATCCACGGCCTCGGCTTCGCCGGCGCGCTCGCTGGCGCGGGCCTCGGCGGCGCCGACCTCGCGCTCGCGCTCGCCGCCTTCAACGTCGGGATCGAGCTCGGCCAGCTCGTGCTCGTCGTGTCGTTCGTCGCGCTCGCCGCCATCGCGTCGCGCCTCGCGACGAGCGTCACGCTCGCCGCCGCGCCGGCGCTGCGCGCCGTGGTTGCCCACGTCATCGGTGGGCTGGCCACGATGTGGTTCCTCGAGCGCACCTGGTCCGCCCTCAGCTGAGGCCGGACGGGTATGGACGGGTGAACCAGCTGGCAAGCGCTCGCCTCCGCCTGCCCGCGCGCGTAGGATGGATCGGGGTGCCATGAAGCTCGAGATCGACCTTCGCCTCGACGGTGACATCTGGCGCGTGGCGCTCGTGGGACTGGTGGACGAGGACGCCGAGCTCGAGCGGCTCGACGCCGTCAGCGGCAAGGTCGAGATCAACCTGCGCCGCGTGCGTCGCTTCAACTCCGTCGGCACCCGCGACTGGGTGCGCACGATGCAGCGCCTGGGCGAGCGCGCGACGATCGGCCTCGTCGAGTGCTCGCCGGCGGTCATCGGTCAGCTCAACATGATCAGCGGCTTCCTCGGCCACGGGACCGTGCGCTCCTTCATCGGCCCGATGCTCTGCGGCCGCTGCGACCACGAGGTCGAGCATCTCTTCACGACCCGCGAGTGCCGGGACCACGACGGGCTGCCGCCGGTCGATTGCCCCAAGTGCGGGTCGCCGATGGCGCTCGACGAGCTCGAGGACTCGTACCTGCTCTTCCTGCGCGAGCCGACCATCGTCGGCAAGCTCTGAGGCCTCAGACGGGCACCAGCACGGACGCGATGCGCTCGTACTCGTCGACGCCGGCGGCTCGTAGCTCGTCGGCGGCCGCGCGTAGCTCATCGCGCTCGCTCGCCACCCGCGCGCGCTGGTAGCGCGCGGCGCGGGCGAACAGCGCCATGCCGGCGCGACGGAACCCGGCCGTCGCTTCCTCGAGCCGGCTCGCGCCGGTCGCCGCGTCGCCGCGGATGGCGGCGAGCCCGCCCTCGAGCGCCGCCGCCATCGCGTCGGCGAGCGGCGTGTGCTCGCGCCGCAGTTGCGCGATCGCGCCGGGGACGCCGAGCGCGCGTCGCGGATCGCCGGAGCTCCGTGCCGCGGCGAGCTCGCACCGCGCTCGCAGATGCGTCGCATTGATGCGGACGTACTGCACGCGCAGGAGCAGCGATCGGCGGAGCGCGGGCCAGGTTTCATGGACCAGCCGCGCCGCGCCGTCCCCGTCGCCGCGGAACATCGCGATCTGACAACGCGACCACAGCGCGAAGTAGTGCTGGACCTGGAACTGCGGGAGACCAGGCGGCATGACGAGCGCGGCCGTCGCTTCCTCGAGATGCGCCTCGAGCTCGTCGACCCGGCCCGCGGCGAGGAGCACGAGGTTCGCGATGCCGCAGCGCACCCACCCGATCATGTAGCGGTTGCCCCGCTCCTCGGCCTCGCGGATGCGTCGCGGGATCTCGGAGCGGAGGGTCGCGAGGTCGCCCATGTAGCCGATGGACGAGAGCGCGTACACCGTGGCGTTGGTCAGCTCCCAGTCCACCCCCGTGCACTGCTCGCGGAAGATCCGCTCCGCCTCGAGGCAACCGGCCGCGGCGCTCGCCCATTCGCCGAGGAGGAAGTGGTTGGTGCCACGGATGAGCGTGACGAAGCCGGTGGTCTGCGGGTCGTCGAGGTCGGCGGCGACGGCAGCGGCGCGTTCGAGCAGCGAGGCGGCGCGCGCGCGACTCGCGCTGCCGGCGGTGGAGGTGTACGCCGCCTCCATCGCGAGCGCGCGCGCCACGCGCCGGGGCTCGCCGGTGGCGAGCGCGAGGGCGAGGTGGCGGGTCTGGAAGTCGGCACCCCGGATCGTGTCGATCATCGAGAGCCCGGTCGCGGCCGCCCAGAACACATCCAGCCGCGACAGGGTCTCGGGTGCGATCTGACTGGCGTCGCGTCGGCGCCAGCTCACGCCGCGGACGCGCGCGAGCGCTCGGCGTACCACCAGGCCTGCGAGCGCGCGCCGTGGGCTCGTCGCGAGGTCGAGGCCGATCGTGCCGAGCACGTCGCGGATGGCGGTCAGGCCGCGATCGGCGTGGCCCGTGTAGAGCCACTGCTGGGCGGCACGGCGTCGCAGCTCCAGCGCCGCGGCCTCGGTCGACGCCTCGGCGGCAGCGGCGGTCCACACCTCGGCGGCCTCGGCGCCGCGGCCCGAGTCGGCGAGCGCATCGCCGAGCGCGACGCGCATGGCCGTGACGCCGGGCGCGTCGGGGGCCAGATCGATCGCCGTGCGGTAGAGCCGCGCGGCGCGGGCGAAGGCGAGACCTTCGGTCGCCCGCTCGGCGGCTTCGCGGGCGTGCGACGCCGCGCGCACCGCATGGCCGGCTTCACTCCAGTGATCGGCGAGGAACTCGTGATCGGGGTGGAGGCTGGCCTCGGCGGCGAGGGCGAGTCGTTCGTGGAGCGCGCGGCGTGCCGTCGGCTCGAGCCGGGCGACCGCGGCGACGCGGATCCGCTCGTGGTAGACGTCGAGCGCGTCGTCGCCGCTGCGCAAGGTACAGGCGCGGAGGACGTGGTCGAGGCGCAGCTCGGCGCATGCGGTCGGCCCTTGCGCCCCGACGTCGGCGGCCTGGAGCGCGATCGCGGTCGCCACGGGGCGCCCCGCGAGCGCGACCGCGGCGAGCACGGACCTCGACGTGGGGTCGAGTCGGTCGACGCGCGCTTGCAAGAGCGAGCTGATGGGCTCGTCGCCCTCGCGGGTCGGCGAGACGTTGCCGTGTCGCCGTAGCCACCGCGCCAGCACCGTCACCAGGAGCGGGTTGCCCTGCGCTTCGTTCGCGATCATCTCCGGATGCGAGGCGGGTGCGTCCTCCCCGAGGACGGCGCGGGCCAGGGCCAGCGCGGCGCCGCCTGCCAGCGGCGCGATGTCCACCTCGCGGTACGACGCCGCGGCGAGCGTGTCGACGCGCAGCATCTCGGCGAGCATCGGCGCGTGCCGATCGGCGCTGGGGAAGCTCAACACGAGCAGGATCGGCGGCGCGTCGGGAGGATTGGTGAGCTCGCGGAGCAGCCGCGCGCTGTCGAGGTCGCCCCAGTGGACGTCGTCGATCGCGAACACGATGGGCCGGCGCCGCGCGAGGTTGGCGAGCAGCTCGCGTAACGCGGCGAAGGCACGGCGCTGGAGCTCGCCCGGGCTCCGGACGCTGGTGGCGGGCAGCGGCGGCGCGGCGATCGCGCGCACGCGCCTGAGGACCGGGAACAGGCGCGCGAGGTACGCGACGCCCGTCGGGACCATGCTCTCGGCTTCGCTGCGCGGCAACCCGGCCAGATGAAGGCTCAACGCGTCGACGATCGTGTCGAAGGCCTTGAACGGTACGCTCTCGCGCTGGTAGCAGCGGCCGTAGAGCGCGACCGCGCGCCCTGAGGCTCGCTCCACGAACTGGCGCAGCAGCGTCGTCTTGCCGGATCCGGTATCGCCGTGGACCAGCGTGGTCACGGCGACGCCGGCGGCGCTCTGGTCGAGCGCGGCGTCGAGCTCGGCGAGCTCGCGCTCGCGGCCGACGACGTCTCCCACCGCCGTCGTCCAGATCGGCCCGGCCGCCTGACCGAACGACGCGAGCACCTCGGACGCGCCCGGGCGGTGCCCGGGCTCGGTGCGCAGCAACCGCTGACACAGCGCGGCCAGATCGGGTGGCGCATCCGTACACAGGTCGAGCACGCTCGGGGCCGCCATGGTCTGCTTGCGCGCGAGCACGTCGTGAGCCTCGCCGACGAACGGGACGCGTCCCGTGAGGCACTCGAAGAGCACGGCCCCGAACGCGTACCAGTCGCTCGCCGTGCCCTGTGGCTTGCCGGCGGCCTGCTCCGGGGACATGTACGGCACCGTGCCGACGAGCACGTCTTCGTCTCCGGTCACGCCGCGTGCGTTCAGCGCGCGCGCGATCGAGAAGTCGCACAGGACGACCCGGCCATGCGCATCGACGAGGATGTTGGCCGGCTTGACGTCGCGGTGCAGGTACCCCTGCTGGTGGAGATGGGCGAGGCCCAGAGCCAGCTGTCGGGCGGCGTCGCGCACGCGGTCCGCATCGAAGCGAACCGAGGTGCCGGGCGCGATCGGCCCGCCGCGAGCGACGTGGTCGCAAGGCGCCGTGGTGATGGTGTCGAGTCGCTCGCCGGACAGATCGGGACCGTGGACCCAGTCGAGCAGGGTCAGCCCTTCGACCAGCTCCATCGTGAAGAACCACGTCCCGTCGGCGCACAGCAGCTCGTGGAGCTCGACCAGGTTGGGGTGACGGACGTCGGCGAGCACGCGGAACTCCTGCTTGAGCCGGAGCACCGCCGACGGTTCGACGTTGACCACGAACTTGAGCGCGACCTCGTGGCCTCGTTCGCGATCGTACGCGCCGTAGACGACACCCATCCCACCGGTGCCGAGCCGGCGTCGCACCTC
Source organism: Myxococcales bacterium UBA2376 (assembly GCA_002344285.1). GTDB lineage: Bacteria > Myxococcota_A > Polyangia > Haliangiales > Haliangiaceae > UBA2376. Next base: position 36,733 of record DDTA01000299.1, on the reverse strand, counting down.
GAAGCGACCGGCGATGAGCTCGCGGTCGGTCTCCGCACGCGTCCGATCCATCCCCATCGCGTCGCCGAGCGTCGCACGATTGCGTCGGACGCGCTGTGCGAAACGCTCGTCCGGCGTTGTCGTCGTGATGTCGGCAGCCGCGCGCGGACCGGGTTAGATCGAGCGCGGGGGAGCATGGCTATCGAACGAGGAAGAACGCCATGCCCGCACGTATCTCGATCATCGCGACGTTCTTGCTGACGGCCGCTGCATGCGCCTTCGAGCCCGAGGGCGCTCCGCCGGATGCGCGCCTCGGTGAGAGCCCGGCGCAGAGCGATGGCTCGACGGCGGACGCGCTCGCGGAGGTCACTCCGGACGCCAGCCCCGACGCACCGACCGACGCCCCGACCGACGCCCCGACCGACGCCCCGCCCTGTGGTGGTTCGGGCCAGGCCTGCTGCGACACCTTCGGCATGGCGTGCGACGGGTTCGGGGTCTGCGTGCTCGGGACCTGCCGGCCCTGAGCGGCCGACCCACTTAGGACGGGACGCAACCAGCATCCGCGGTCGAGTTGGTTGACGTTGACGGTCGGGACGCGACCCTGGCGGCTTGCGCGGCGACAAGCCGATGCCGGCGACGCCGGCCGAGCCTCGCCGTCGTGGCGATCGCCCTCAACGATCCTCGCTCCCGGTCGAAGCGATGAGCGTGAGTCGGATCCGGTTCGGCTGGACGGTGTGGATGGTACTGATGACGGCCGGCTGCGGACACCCTGACGGTCCGTCGTCGGGTGGCGGAGACACCGTGGGCGACACGACCCACGACGACTGCGCACGCCAGGCCTGCGACCCCGTCGGGCTGACGTGCGATCGGGATGGGACTTGCCCATCGGGACTCTGGTGCCACCCGGTTGCGAGCACCTGCGTCGACGAACCACCGCCCATCATGTCGCCCGAGCTGACCCCGCAGGAGGTCGAGCTACAACCGTCGATCGGTAGCTCGCCAGCGACCGCACAGATCGGCGCTACGCAGCTGGTGATCTGGTCCGATAGTCGGCGCGTGTGGGCGAACTACAGGCGTGAGAACGGGGCGTTCGACCTGTATGCGACCGTGCTCGACGTCGGCAGTCACTCTCCGGATCTCCCGGCACGTCCGCTGGTGATCGCCCGCGGTAACCAGCTGTTTCCGGCGCTCGCCACCAACGGCGCGCTCTACCTGCTGGTCTGGACGGACGAGCTCGGTGACGCCGTCTCGCTGCGTGCCATGCGTCTTGACGCCGGTGGCAGGCCGCTCGATCCGGTACCGCTGGACCTGGGAACGAGCGCGCGTCGACCGGCGCGGCTGGCGAGTCTCGGCAGCGATTTCGTGGTCGTCTGGAGCGATGATCGGGGCGACGGCGAGGCGGTCTTCGCCACCGAGGTGACGCTGTCCGGGCACGTCCGCTACCCCGGAGGGCGGCGGATCACCTCGCCCCACCTGGGAGCCAGCTACGCCCCGAGGTTGACGGCCGGCCCCGGCGGCTACCTCGCGGTGTGGACGGACACGCGCAGCACCGCGTCGGGCGCGAAGATCTACGGCGCGCGGCTCGACGCCAGCGGAGCGCGCGTCGGCGATGAGCTCGCGATCGCGGTCGCGCCGAACCGGGTCAGGCTCGACCCGCACGTCGTCTTCGCTGCGGGATCGTTCGTCGTGACCTGGAGTCAGACGCAGGGGCTCTACGACTACGACGTCATGGGCAGCCGGGTCACGCCCGAGGGGCTCGTGCTCGACCCCGAAGGGGTTCCGGTCGTGACGGGACCAACGCGCGCCTTCGCCGCGGCGATGACGTCGACGGTCGATGGCGTCTGGCTCACGTGGATCGAGCAAGCTGGCCAGCAACCTGCGTGGGTGGGGATGCTCGATGACCGCTTGGGCCTGGTCGGCGACCCGCGCCCGATGGGTGATCGCACGAGGCAGGTCACATGGACGGTGGCCTCGGAGCCGCCTCGCTTCGTCGCCGTGCACCACGACGAGACGGTCGTGGCAGGCGCCTTGCCGCCGGATCACGCGCCGATCTCGGCTGCCGCCGTCGCGGTCGCGGCGAACCGCCAGCTCGAGGTCAGCATCGCCGCCGGTGCCGGAGGCTACCTCGTGGCCTGGTACGACACGCACACGCCGCCAGGTGTCTACGCGATGCGCGTGGATGCTGCCGGGCGGATGCTCGATCCGACCCCGCGACGCATCGCTCGGGTGAACGTTCCGCGAACCTGGCCCGCCGTGGCATCGAGCGCCAGCGGATGGCTCGTGGTCTGGGAGGACCGCTCGCCAGCCAGCGACGACGTCGTGTACGCGGTCCGCCTGGCGAGCGACGGCGCCGTCCTCGACGAGTTGCCGATCACGATCTCGACCGGCGCGGGGACCGCCGCGATCAACCCCGACGTCGCGTTCGACGGCGACAACTTCATGGTCGTGTGGGAGGACTACCGCGAGGACTGGTACGCGCGTCTCTACATGAGCCGGGTCGCCTCCGATGGTCGGGTGCTCGATCCCGACGGCACGCCGGTGGCGCCGGGCAGCGCCGAGCAGTTCGATCCGCGGATCGAGGCGGGTGAGGGGCAGGTCGCGATCGTCTGGAACGAGTCGAGCACGCCGGGCGAAGACGCGATCGCCGGCGTGTGGCTCGGCGCGCAACCTGGCCTGCCGGGCACGCCGTTCACCGTCACCGAGCCGCACGTGCCAGTCGCCGTGACCTCGACGTCGCTCGATGGCGGCGCGCTCCACGTGGCGTGGTCGGCGTGGAACGATGGGATCCAGGCGGCGAGCTACGTCCGAACGATGGTTCCGGGCGACCCGAGCGGCGGGGCGACCGTCCCGCTGGGCGACGAGGTCGTCGGCCTGGCCCACGACGGCGTCAGCCTGGTGGCATCCGTGGGATCTCCGGCGGTGCCGGGTTCGGGTCGTCTCCTGCGCATCGATGAGGAAGGCGTGGGGCCGACGGTGACGATCCCGGAGGGCGCGGTGCTCGCCAGCGGCCGCAGCGGTCAGATCGCGGTCGGGTACACGCGCTTCGACGAGCGCCCGGCCGTGCAGGCTCCCCGCGTGTTCGTCCGTTTCGCCGCGCTGCCGCCCTGATCAGAACGCCAGGCCGACGTTGAGCCGGGGGGCTACCGGGCGTCGATGCGCAGCGTGTACACGGCGCTCGTGCCCGGCCGCATGTAGACGGTCGGGTAGACCACCTCGCCGGCGGCGAGCGGACCGCCGCTGCCGAACTGTCGGACGTCGTAGGTACAGGTCGTCTCGGCGGAGCCGACGATGCAGCAGTTGCCGCCGGGGTTGCAGAGGCAGCCGTCGGTCGTGTCGCAGTGGTTGGCCTGCGCCGTCGGAGGGGCGGCGAGCGCCAGCGTGTAGACGCCGGCCGCCGGCGCGGTGAACACGAAGTAGTGGCCGTCGCCGCCGTAGTCGGCGGAGATGGGCGTCCCCGCCGTGATCGGTGTGGGCGCCGTCGGATCGGTGCTGGGACCGCCGCCGGCGGGCGCGTCGACGGCGCTGTTGCCGCCGTCAGGACCGTCGTCGTCGCCGCCGTCGCCGCCGCTGCCGCCACAGGCGGCGACGGAGCCCAGGCACAGGGAGAGCGCGAGACCCGTGATCGTCTTGTTCATGTCAGCACCAGTCCTCGAAGCAGGTGGTCCCGCAGTCGAAGTACTCGCTGCAGGTCGGTCGAGCGAGACACGCGCAGTTGCACGTGGTGTAGCCGGCGATGTCGGCGCACGAGGTCGTGGCCGGATCGTAGAAGCCGAGGCACGCCTCCTCGGAGATGTTGACCATGCACTCGCCGCGCGTCCGGGCGCACAGCTCGGCGCCGCCGCAGGCCGGCGCGGCGGCGTCGATCGCGGCGTCGAGCGCGGTGGGCGCGTCGAGCGCGGGCGTGCCGCCGTCGTCGTCCTCGCCGCCGCCACACGCGGCGGCGAGCGCGAGGCACGCCAGCAAGGGAATCCACGTTCTTGTCGTCATCTCGTCCTCCTGTGCCCTGGTAGAGAAGCGACCGGCGCGATCGATCACTGGCCGAAGCCGTATCGGCGCCAGCCGAGCGTGTACCGCCAGGTGCGCGGCGGCGGCGAGCCGATCGGGCTGGTCGACGTGCGCTGGAGATGGTGTACGGCCCCGTACCAGAGGCGGACGCCGTGGGTGGCGGCGGTGGGACACGGCGCCGGGAAGAAGAGGCTCCCGCACTCGCCGGTCGCTTGCACCGCGTAGCGGTGCTCTGGGTACGGGCCGGCGAGGAAGTCGGACATGGGCGCGGGCCCCGTCCACATCACCGTGCCGGGGCCGCCGCTCGCGCCGCAGGCCGTCAGCTGCGGTCCGGAGAGATCGGTGCAGTCGACGATCTGGTGGAAGATCACGTCTCCGCCCGCGCAGAACGGATGGTCGGAGCGGAAGCTCTGGCCGGTGACGTCGACCGGCAACGGCCCGCCGGCGGCGCCGAGATCGCTGAACACCGCGTGGCGCACGTCGAGGCGGAAGCGGCCGACCGAGCGCACGGCGCGCAGGTCCGCGTCCTTGTCATCGCGGATCACCTCGATCGTCCAGGTGTCGGGCGGGAAGCGCGTCTGGTCGAGGCGGAACGTGATCTGCGTGTCGGTCCAGCTCGCGATCTCCGGGTACGGCGACACGACGAGCGGATCGACACAGTCGTGCTCGCTCTCGAGCTTGAGGCGCCCGCGCTCGTTGCCGAAGTTGTAGCCACGGATCGTCACCAGCGGATCGAGGACGTCGGGGGCGAAGCTGATGTCGCCGGTCAGCGTGTACCCGGGCGTGACGAGGATCCGGTCGCCCAGCAGACCGACCGCGTAGTCCTCGTCGTCGACGTGGATGACCGGCAGCGCCTGGCACCAGGCCTTCGTGCTGCGGTAGACGGGCGCCCCGTAGTGAAGGTCGGTGGCGTGGGGGCCGTGACGCCTGGAGACGTAGCCCGGGTGCGGTTGCGCCGGTCCGTCATAGAAGGGTACGCCGCCGCCGTTGAGCAGGGCACAGGGCGACCGCGCGATCTGCGCGCCGTCGTCGCCGTGGCCGACGCGCCGATCCTCGCGCTGGTCGCCGGTGTACGTCCAAGAAGCGAGCGGGTTGCCCGACCCGGTGTGCTCGAACGCGCGGTCGGCGAGCAGGACGCATGCGTCGAGGCGGCGCGCCAGCTCGCCCGCCTGCTCCGCCGATGGTCCGGCGCTCCCGCCCGGCAAGGGCACCGGCCACCGCAGGCCCTGCTGCGGATCGGCGAACGCGCGGCCGCGATCGTAGGGGAGTACCTGGCCGCTGTGATCGCACCAGAAGCGCGACTGGGCCTGGTGGAAGAAGCCGTGCAGGGCGTGCCGGTCGCGGCCGGGACGATCGTCCGCCGCAGGGGTGCCGTGGTCGGCGTGCCAGGGTAACGCGCTCGGCGTCGACGGATCCGAGTAGTCCATCGGCACGCTGTCGAGGTAGTGCTGCCCGGGGCGGGCGCCGAGCAGGTCGGGCAGCGTCACGCCGCGCGCCAGATCGGTGCCGCCGGGATCGCGCTGGGCGACGCGGCGGATGCGGTTGGTCGCGAGCCACAGCGCGCGCCAGTCGAGGCGCACCGGGCCGATGTGCACGCGCGGGTGCAGGAGGCGCAGGCCGAAGACGCCGGGCTTGACGGCGAGATCGACGAGCTTGCCCTGACCGAGCGTCTCGATACCGATCCGCACCGCGTCGTTGGTCGCCCACATGTCCCAGCACGGCGCGCTGACCCCGCCGCCGCTCGCGGCCGCCAGCGTGGGGTCGCCGCCGAACGTCGGCGTGTCGGGCGTGATCGCGAGGCCGAGGCCGTAGCTCCGGCCGCCGTCGAGATGAAAGCCCCGCACGACGTCGCCCCACCCCGCCATCGAGCAGCGCAGCATGTCCTCGAGCTGGGTCGAGACGTCGAGCGGATGATCGGGCGCGTCCGGACCGACGCCGTACTCGCGGCCGAAGCCGCCGTCGAGCGCGTCGCGCAACCGGTCGTCGCCGATCATCGGGATCGTGCCGTCGCCGTGGGCCGCCTCGAGCACCGAGATGCCGTCGCCGGTGAAGAGCGGCGAGCACATCGGATCGGCGGCGATGTAGCCGCCGGCGATCGGCACCCTGCGCAGCGCGGCCTCGGCGCCGTGCAGGAACCCGGCGATGAGGCCGGTCGAGACGCTGTCGAACAGGCCCCGCTTGCCAGAGCCCGACTGATCGGCGTGGCGCGGACCGTTCCACCGGTTCCACGCGTGGCCCATCGACCAGCGATCCTGCAGGTAGTGCTGGGCGACTGCCTCGAAGGCGAGCGCCTGCCGCTCGGCCGCGCGCACCAGCTCGAGCATCTCGTCGCGGTCCTCGGCGACCGCCGCGGCGAGCCCGACCTGGCGCGCGTCGGCGGCGAGCGAGAGCGCGAGCTCGTGGTAGTGGCGGTACATGCGCGTCGCCTGATCGCCGAAGTGCGACGAGTTGAGCGCGGCGCCGTGCCACGCGGCGTAGACGTAGCAGGACGCGTCGCGCTCGGTCGCGTCGGGCGGCAGCGCCGGGCACAAGGTGGTGGCGTTGATCCAGTCGTGCATCGCGTAGGCGTAGTCGGGCAGACCGGCGAAGCGGGTGATCCCCGGCCACGTACGCTCGACGAGCGGGGTCGCCAGGTCGTCGCCGATGCCGTCGGCCTGGAGCGCCTCGCGGGCGCGCGGCCGCCACACCGACGCGTTCAGGTCGATCATCTTCGGCGGTGTCTCCGACAGGAGCGAGCCCCATCCGAGCCGCAGGAGCGCGATCGCCGTCAGCTCGCGGTGCTCGTTGTTGGCGAGCAAGCCGAGGTCGTAGCCGGCCGGACGCCAGAGCCCGGTCATCGCGGCGTCGGCGGCGCCCTCGTAGGCGTTCACGTAGATGTGCGGGGGCTCGGGCTCGCGCACCCGGGTCTCCCAGCCGGCGCACGCGAGCGCGAGCACGGCGGCGGCGAGGCGCCGGTTCACGGTGACACCTCCGTGGTGGCGGGCGGTGCACACGGCGCGCTCTCGTCGAGGAACACCGCCTCGACCGCGGCGGTCTGCGCGTCGAGATCGGTCGCGCCGCCGAGGATGCGGGCGTACTCGTCGCGGCACGGCCGCGGACAGACCGACGCCGCGACGCAGGACGCGAGATCGGCATCGCCGGTCCAGCATGCGAGCACCGAGCGCGCGCACTCGCCGAACTGGGCGAGGCCGTCGGTCGCGGTCGGATCGTGGAACAGCACGAGCGCGCCGGCGTGGGCGTCGTCGACGTCGGCGATGTCCTCGCACGCGCTCGTACAGTCGACGTCGCCGGGGCTACCGGGGCGCCACGGGTCAGCGAGGGTGGGTGTGAAGTCGTCGCCGCCGCATCCGGCGGCCACGATCAGGAGCGCGAACAGGCGGTGAGCGGGCATGGTCTGCCCTGGTAGAGCCGCGACGCGGCCGTTCGATCACTCGCGCGCGATCATTCTGGATGCGCGGCGAGCCAGGCGGTCGCGCGGGCGTGGATGTCCGCGTGACCAGGCCCGGCGGCGGCGAGCACGGCGGCGGCCGCGGCGACGTCGGCGCGGGCGCCGCGCTCGCCCGACGCCCAGCGGACCTGCGCCAGGCCGAGGCGGGCGCGCGCGAGGTCGGCGGCCGGGGTGTCAGGCGCCGCGGTCCAGAGGGCGATCGCGCGCTCGAACGCCGCGCGGGCGGCACGCAGGTTGCCGAGCGCGAGCTCGGACTCGCCGATGCCGACGAGCGGATCGCCGAGGAGCGGCGAGTCGGCGGGCATCGCGGCCTCGAGCACGGCGAGCGCGCGCGTGAAATGGGCGAGCGCGTCGGCGGGCCGGCGACGCCGCGCCGCGATGTCGCCGAGCAGGAGGAGGTTGACCGCGGTCGACGGGTGCGCGGCGCCGCGCACCGCCTGCTTGCCCGCGAGCGCCGCACGCACGTGCGCCTCGGCGTCGTCGAGACGGCCGAGGTTCAGCGCGGCCAGCCCGAGGTTCGTGCGGACGATCTGCACCATGATGTGATCGCCGCCGAGCCGGGCGACCAGGATCGCCTCGGCGCGGCGGTGATGCTGTTCGGCGAGGTCCCAGGCGCCGGCGGCGCCGTGGGTGGCTCCGATCCCATCCATCGTCAGCGCGACGTCGGGGTGATCGTCGCCGAGGTTGGCGCGCTCGATCGCGAGCGCGCGCTGGAGCTCGACGAGCGCGTCGTCGTGGCGCTCGACGTCGCGCAGCGCCGCGCCGAGGTTGGCGTGGCCCATGGCGAGGAGCGGATGGCTCTCGCCGAGCACCTCGCGCCAGATGCCGACCGCCTGCTCCAGCCGCTCGACGCGCTCGGCGTAGCGACCGAGCAGGCCGAACGCGTTGCCTTCGTTGTGCAGCGCGCCGCCGAGGTCGACGCGGTGATCGCCGGGCAGCGCGCGCCATGCGTCCTGGGCGCGGCGAAACCCCGCCTGCGCGGCGGCGTAATCGCCCGCCACCTGCGCGAGGTTCGCCTCGATGTTCACGAGCTTCGCGCGCACGACGGGATCGTCGCCCACCCGGCGGAGGTGAGCGTCGGCGGTCGCGACCCAGCGCCTGCCGTCGGCGACCCGCTCGTCGCCGAAGCCGGTCGCCTGCGCCAGGGCGGCGGCCGCCAGCGCGGCGTCGCTGTCGTCGCCGGCGGCGATCGCCTCGTGATAGGCGCGCTCGAGCAGCCTCTCGCCCTCCGCGTCGTCGAGCGCCGCGCTCGCGGTGCCGGCGAGCAGGAGCGCCTGCGCGACCAGCGGCAGGTGGCCGAGCGGTTCGCCGCTCGCGAGCACGGCGCGCGCCCGCGCCACGGCGTCGGCGTACTGACCGGCGAGCTGCGCGGCCTGGGCCTCGGCGAGCTCGCCGAAGAGCGCCTCGACGCGCGCCGCGGCGGCGGGGTCGTCGGGCAGGGGGCGGCGTTGCCGGAGCGCCGCCAGGTCGCCGCAGCGCTCGAGCGACGGCAGCGAGGACGCGGCGCGCACCGCCTGCTCGCCCAGCGTGGCGCCGCCGGTCGCGAAGCGGGCGGCCAGCGCGGCGAGGACGCGGCGGCGGTCGTCGAGGCAGAGCTGGCGGGCGGTCGTCAACGTGGTGGACTGGATGCGGAACCCGCGCGTGGCCTCGCACGCCTGGCGGTGGGCGACGCGCCAGCGCCGGGCGTAGTCGTCGAGGATCTCGGTGGTGCGCGCCGCCGCCGTCGCCGAGTAGGGCTTGTCGCCGCTGGCGATCGCGTCGCGCACCTCCCGGGCGCGCGTCGCGTTCCACGCGCCGGCGAGCGCGGCGTCCGCGCCATCGCAGCGGTCGATCGCCGCGGCGCCGCCGGGCGCCGGGCGCGCGGCGATCCACACCACCATCGCGGCGAGCGCGAGCACCAGCCCGCCGGCGATCCACCACGCGATCGGCCGCGCCGGCGGCCTCAGCTCGCGCAGGAGCGCGTCCATGTCGGCGTGGCGGGCGGCCGGATCGGCGGCGAGCGCGCGCACGAGCGCGCGGCGGGCGGCGGGCGGCAACGCGCCGACCGCGGCGCGCCCCGCAGACCGGGCGCGCGGCTCGCCGGCCTCGATCGCGGCGATCAGGTCGGCGGCCGTGATGCCGGCGAACGGCCGCTGTCCGTGGAGCGCTTCGTGGAGCGCGACCGCGAACGCGAACTGATCGGAGCGTGGGGTCGCCGGCTCCCCACGCAGCTGCTCGGGCGCCATGTACGCCGGCGTCCCGGCCGGGCCGGCGGCGCCGTCATCCGTGGCGCGGGCGAGCCCGAAGTCCGCGACCCGCGCCAGGCCCGACGCGTCGACGAGCACGTTGTCGGGCTTGAAGTCGCGGTGCACGAGCCCGGCGACGTGGGCCGCGGCGAGCCCGCGCCCCGCCCCCGCGAACACCGCGAGGATCTCGTCGACCCCGCGTCGGCGCGCGGCGAGCCACGCGCGCACCGTGGGCCCCTCCACGCGCTCCATCGCGACGAACGCGATGCCCTGCCACGTCCCGATCTCGTGCACGGCGACGACGTTGGGATGACGCAGCCGCGCCATCGCCTGGGCCTCGCGCCGCAGGAGCTCGCCGCCGCCGTCGCCGCCGAGCAGGATCTTGAGCGCGACGTCTCGCGAGAGCTCGGGGTCGTGGGCGAGCCACACCGAGCCCATCGCGCCGATGCCGAGCCGCTCGCGCAGCTCGAAACGGTCGACGCGCACCACCGGGTCGCCGCCGAAGAGCGCGCTTCGCACCTGGGCGCGCATCCACGCGATCTCCAGCGGATCGGCAAAGAACCCGGCGCGCTCCATACCGTCCTCGGTAGATGCGTGGGCCAGCGAATCGATCACCGCGTTCTCACGACCCGAGCGCCGCGATGCGACCCGCGAGCGGGCGCATCGACTCCTCGGCGGTGGCGGGGTCGCCCACGAGCTCGGCGAGCCGCGCCGCCAGCATCTCCTTGCCGCGTCTCAGGCGGCTCCGCGCGGTGCCCTCGGGCACGCCGAGCGCCGCCGCGAGCTCGGGCCCGGTGAGATCCTCCCAGTACACCAGCTCGAGCGCGATCTGCAGGTCGAGCGGCAGCGCGCGCAGCGCCTCGAGCAGGACCTGCTGCTCGTGCCGGCGGGCCAGCACCCGGCTCGGCCCCGCGCTCGACATCGCGGCCACCGAGATCTCCGTGACGTCGACCTCGTCGTTGCGCCGCCCGCGCTTGCGCCAGTGCCCCAGCAGCTCGTTGCGGGCGATGGCGAACAGGTACGACCGGAAGCTCGCCTCGCCGCGGAAGCGATCGAGTGATCCGACGATCGCCAGGAACGTCTGCTGGATCAGATCCTCGACGCCATCGTCGGCCTTGTTGCGGAAGAACCGGTAGAGCGCCTCGAAGTACTTCTCGAACAACGCCTCGCCCGCCGCCTTGTCACCGGCGCGCCAGGCCGCCACCGCGACCGCGTCGGGATCGTCGGGCCCCTGCATGCTCCCCATCGTATCAGGTCGCCGGGGGGCTCAGGCCGGCAGCGCGGCCGGGGGCGCCGGCGCGCGCAGCAGTCGCCCGGCGAGCGCGGCGGGGATCGGGCCGCCGCGGAGAGCCTCCGGCACCGGCGCGAAGGAGCACCACAGCATCACGCGGCGGTGGCCGGCGGCGCGCGCGTGGCGGAGCAGCCAGCCCGCGGCCTTGGCGACGTAGGTCGAGTCGGCGACGACGCCGTCCTCGGCGAGCAGCTCGGCGGCCTCGGTCCCGTCGGCGCTGGGCGCGCCGTAGCCGTTGCCCGCGCCGTCGACGACGGTGAGCAGCGACGCCGCGCGGCGGGCCTCGGCGCGATCGGCGGCGAGCCGGCGCGCCCAGCGGCGCACGGTCGCCGGCCGCGTCGCCCATCCGTGGCGCGCCTGCACCGCGAGCACGCGGCACGTCGGCTCCATGCGGGCGCACGCGACGGCGAGCCCGGCGCTCAGGCCGCCCGAGCCGAGCGCGCAGGCCACCGCGTCGGGCGCGGGCACCTCACCGGCGGCGATCTGCGCCCGGAGCTCGTCGCCGGCCACGACGCAGCCGGCGACGCCGGCGTGCGACGTCCCGCCCGGCGCGATCAGCATCGGGCGCCGGCCGGCGCGGCGCAGCCGCCACCACGTGCGCAGCGCGCGCGTGACGACCGCGAGCTCGCCGCCGACCGCGTGGAGCTGGGCGCCGGCGGTGATCGTCGCGCCCAGCACGTCGCGCGCGACCGCGGTGTCCCACTGCGGGAGGAGCACGGCGTGGACGTCGAGCCCGGCGGCGCGTCCGTGCACGGTGGTCGCGAGCACGTGGGTCGAGCCCGCGGCGCCGACGGTGACGAGGTCGGTCGCCCCCCGGGTTTCGGCTTCACGCAGGAGCTCGCGCAGCTTGCGCACCTTGCTGCCGCCGTACGTGGCGTGGGAGAGGTCATCGCGCTTGACGAACACGTCGACGCCCGCGGCCGCCGACAGCCGCGCCGCGAACGTGACCGGCGTCGGCTCGACGGTGATCACGGCGCCAGGCCGAGCGCCGCGAACGTCGCGAGCGCCGCCGTCGCGAGCGTGCGCCGCGTGCGGAACCACCGGCCCGGCGGCGGGAGCGGCGCGCAGTCGCGGTGGGCCCAGAGCTCCTCGAAGTGCGCGGTCGCGTCGGCGACGACGGCCTCGCAGCCGCGGACCTCGACGTCGGTCTCGGTCCACGCGCCGGAGAAGGAGTTGGGCGTCGCGTTGCACTGGCCGCCGATCACGACCGGCTCCCGTCCGCGCGCGATCAGCGTCTTCAGGTGCATCATCGCGCCCGCGCCGGAGTGGAACACGCGGACCTCGAGCCCGGGCGGCGACGCGACACGCGCGCGATCGAGCACCGCCCGGTTGGCGAGGTGGCGCACGACCGTGCCGTGCAGCCGCGGCAGGGGGAGTGCGACCAGGTCGTCGACGAGCACGCGGATCCGTGCGCCGCGCTCCGCCGCCGCGACCAGTCGATCCCACACCGCCAGGTCCGAGAAGTACGCGGTCGCGAGGTCGAGCGCGTCACCCGCCCCGACCCTGTCGATCACGTGCTCGAAGCGGGTGCGGATCTCGGCGTCGGCGAGCACGGTCACGTCGGCGGGCACGCGCGCTCGCGCCAGGTGCGGCGCCGGCGCCGGCGCTTCGGTCGTCGCGAGCGCCGTGACCGCCGCGCGCGCGTCGGCGTCGAGTCGCTGCGGGATCTCGAGCGCGCGCGCGAGCGCGACCTGCGTCTGCGCGAACACGGCGCGCCCCGCGTCGCCGGTGAGCACGAACCCGTTCTCGTGCCAGTCGAACGCGACGTCGATCAGGTTGTGCGACGTCACCAGCGCCGCGGCCCCTCCGTCGATCACGAGGTTCTTGCGGTGGTCCTCCACGTTGTGCAGGACCTGCCAGCGGTGCTGCGCGGGCACCCACGCCTCGGCCGGCGTGTCCCCGCCGTCGAGGTGGAACCGGCAGCTCGGTGGAAACCTGCGCTCGGCGTCGAACCGGTTGTGGAACAGGTTCGCGACCAGGACCGCGATCCCGGCGTCGCGCAGGCGCTGGCTGACGAGCGGCGCCGAGCCGTCGATCACCCGCGCCGGATCGTCGGGCGTGTTGCTGTCGAGCACGACGACGATCGGCATCGCCGGGTGACGTCGCCGCTTGGCGATGAGCCAGTCGCACACGACGCCGGCGTGGGCGGCGGCGCCGGCGCGCGGCTGGACCAGGGCCAGCTGGCCGTTGGCCGCGAAGAGGTACATCTGCAGGACGATCGACGTCTCGGCGGCGTCGATCAGCTCGCCGATCGCCGCGCGCACGCCGGCGGCGTCGCGGACGTACGCGGCGCGCGATCCGGTCATCGCGCGAGCCGTTCGAGCAGCGTGGCGAGCGCCCCGGCGTCCGGCAGCGCCAGCCCGCGCAGCTGGGCCGCGAAGCTGGTCATGCCGGCGCGGTCGGACGCCGACGCGCCACGCACCTCCAGCGCGCGACGGGTCGCGTCGTCGAGCCCGGCCTCGCGGGCGAGCGCGGCCGTCATCCGCCGCCAGCCGGCGCGGGCCCGGCGATCGCAGTGGACGAGCAGGGGCAGCACCGTCCACACGTCGGCGCGCAGGCGCCAGCGCGGCTCGCGCTCGATGGCGTCGCGCAGCACGTGCTTGTCGAGCGCGATGTGACCGCGCTCCTCGTCGGCGTGCAGCGCCATCACCTCGAAGAGCGGCGCGTAGTGCACGGGAGCCTCGGCGAGCAGCCGCGGCACCCACAGCGTGATCTCCTCGAACAGGGCCGCGAGCAAGAAGAACGGCACCGGTCGTACGGCTCGCACCAGCAGGTCGTCGGCGAGGCCCCAGGCCATGAATCGTTGCCCGCCGCCGGGGTAGAGGTCGGGGCGGATGACGGCCAGCAGCCGGGCGAACGCGGCGACGTGGCGCCGCTCCTCCGCGACGAAGCGGCGCCAGCGTCCGGGTGAGCCCGGCAAGGTCGCGGCGTGGCGCTCGACGTACTCGACGAGGTAGCGCTCGAAGTGGATGAACAGCTCGCAGGTGTGACAGGTCGCGAGCTGGCTGAAGCGGATCCGCTGCGCCGGCGTGAGCGCGGCCAGGCCGTCGACCGCGTAGTGATCGGCGTCGATCAGCTCGGCCCAGGGCACGGCGGGCGACCAGTCGATCGCCGCCCACGCTCGCTCCGAACGGCTGTCTCGCGACGTCAGCTCGGCGGGCATCGCTTCCACGATAGCGCGGGGCTCGGGTGCCGGAAGGTCGGTTCACGGCAACTTCACGCCCGCGCAGGCCGGCCACGGTGACAGACACGGAAAAACGCAGCCCCGTGCACTTTCTCCGCAACCGCCGCCGGTCGCCTTCGATACGGGGGGCATGAAGATGAACATCCCGGACGAGGGCTGCGGCTCGCCGCGGCTCCGAGGAGCGCACCCATGTCGATGATCGGAGAGCTGAGGCAGGTCCCGGCGACGTTGATCCCCGCGCTGCACGACAAGGCGGCGGGAAAGACGGCGCTCGAGGCCGTCATGGACGCCGCCGGACTGTCGGTGGACAAGGCGTGGGACGGCTTGACCGCGCTCCTCGAGTTCCGGTGCACCAACGGACCGCTCGAGGGCGTGCCGGTGTACGGCGTCGACACCGGCTACGGACCGCCGCAGCTCATCACACCCGACGAGGTGCGGCAGTGCGCGGACGAGCTGTCCGCGCTCGGCGAGGACGAGCTGCGCGAGGCCTACGATCCGCAGGGCATGGCCGCCGACGGGCGGTATCCCCAGGTCTGGGATCGCGAGGAAGAGCGCGCGCAGAACCTGGACTGGCTGCTCGCCGTCTTCCGCGAGGTGCGCGCGTTCTACCAGGACGCGGCGCAGCGCGGGAACGGCGTCCTGTTCTTTCTCACCTGATCGGAGCCCGACATGAGCTGGAAGATCACCTATCGAATCGAACGGGACGTGATGCTCGACGCCGCCGAGCGTGCGGCGCTCGAGGCCCACGTCGCGACCTGCGCCGAGGGCTGGGTCACGGCGCGATACGGGCTCGAGATCGGGGGCAGCGCGCCGCTGCTCGCGCGTGGCATGACGACCGTGCCGCTCGACTTCGCGCACGCCGACGTGGCGCGCCTGCTCGACGTCCTGACCGCGCTGCGCGGCGTGGTCCCCAGCGCGACCTGCATCGTCGAGGACGACCGCGCGCTGATCGGATGGGACCCGACCGGGGGGTACGCGATCAACGCGGGTGTGGTGGCCGCGCCCCCGCCGGCGCCGCCGGCGCCGCCGGCGCCGGTGATGGACGTCGATCCCGTGCTGGCGGATCGCATCCGCAAGCTGGTCGGTCACGCCGACGCCTGGACGGAGCGGCGCTCGCTCGACGTGCAGGACCCGCAGCAGGTCGCGCTCGCCGGGCTGGCGGTGTTTCGCGAGCTGCCCGAGAGCTTCGACGTCCGCGCGTCGATCAGCACCGCCCTGGAGCGGGTCGTCGATCGCACGCCGCTGCGCGAGGCGATGATCGCGCTGTGGGCCGAGCCGGCGCCGCGCCAGGACTGGTGGCGCGACGTCGCGCGCGCCCTCGAGCCGGCCGCATCGGATCCGGTGCTGGTCGAGGCGATGGTCGAGATCGTGCGCGCCGACGTCGGCGACGACGAGCGTCGGCGCGCGGCGGTCGAGCTGCTCGCGTACGCGCGCACGGCGTGGGCCGACGTGATGCCGGTGCTGGTCGAGCGCCTGCGCCGCGATCGAGACCGCAGCCGCGACGACGCGCGCTGGCGCGAGGCCGCGATCGAGGCGCTCGGTCGGCTCGGGCGCGCCGAGGCGCTGCCGACGTTCGTGCTGGAGATGGCCGCCGAGGCCCACGTCGGCTGGTATCCGCTCCTGCGCGCCCTCGGGCGCGCGTGCGGCGCCGACGCGCTCCCCTGGCTGCGCCGGGCGTTTCCGTGCTCGGGCGCCGCCGAGTACGTGATCGACGTGCTCGAGGATCTCCCGGCGGCGCGCGACTGGCTGCGGGAGCTGGCCGCGAGCCCCGCGCCGCGTTTCCGCGCGCTGGCCGGTCGCTACCTCGGCCGCCGCGGTGACAGCGAGCTGCCGCTGGTCGCGGCGATCTGGAAGTCGCTCGACGCGATCCGCTACGAGCAGACGTCGAGCTTCCGCGAGGAGGCGCAGGAGCGGCTCGGGGTGCCGCGCGGTCAGCCGTTCGAGGACTGGGACGTGCTGGTGCGCCGGCGCGGTCAGGAGCCGGTCGAGGTGCCGCCCGTGGGCGACGTGCTCGCCGGCCTGGTCGCCGATGACGACAGCCGCATGCGCGCGGTGGAACGCCTGGGCCGCGACGAACCCGACCCCGCGCTGCTCCTCGCGCTGGTGCTCGCGGTCGAGCTCGACGAGGCGCTCGGTCGCCGCGGCCACCGCAAGGCGTCGTCGCCGAAGTGGGACGTCTGGGCCCGCCTGGTGCCGGCGTGGCGGCGCTTCTCGGACCGGTACGGCTACAGCCCCGACATGGGCGAGTGGATCCGCGCCAACCGAGGTGACCTGCCCCCGCAGCGCCTGTCGCCGATGCTCGAGCGCGTCCTCGACGAGGGCGCCGACGCGGTCGCGGCGACGATGCACGATCCGCGCTTCCTGCTCGACGCGGCCGAGGCCATCACGATCGATGCGGCCGAGCGCGTGCTCGTCGCGACCGGGAGGATGACGGCGACGGCGGCCGGCGCGCGTGTGCCGTCGCCGACGGTCGACGTCGCCGAACCGAGCGTGCCGCCGTTCGACGCGAGCGACCTGTTCGGCGCGCGCCTGGAGCCGCCACCGCCGCGCGTCGCGCCGGTCTCGCGCGAGCGGGCGACCGCGATCCTCGAGGGCACGGCCGGCGGCGAGGCGCTCGCGCTCGTCCCGGGCACGACGTGGATCGAGGTCGATCGCTCGGATCCGACGCTGCCGTGGTTGACCTTCGAGAGCGCGGTCGAGAACCGCTCGACCCGTCCGATGAAGCTGGTCTCGCTCGAGCTCGCGCTGCGCGACGCCGACGGCAGGCTGCAGGACGTCGCGCGCCGCGTCCTGCGCGATCAGTTCTGGCACGTCCAGGCCGTCGACGCGCGCGTCGGCTTCAGCCAGGGCTCGTTCGACCGCGCGGCCACGGTCGACGCGTACCTCACGCACGAGGTCGGATACCGCGCGCGGGTGTTCGCCGCCGACCTCGTGCCGTACGACGGCGCGCCGCTCGACGCCCGCACGCCGTGGCCGTACACCGTGCGACCGATCGAGCCGGGCTATCCGCACGTCGACGCCCGGCTCGCGGTCTTCCGTCCGCGCGCCGACTACCTGCGGATCGAGTTCGTCGTCGAGCTCGCCCAGCGCAGCCCTCTGCGCGAGCCGACCGAGACCGAGGTCTGCGTGGCCCTGCGCAACCGCGGCGGCAGCCTCGTCGAGAAGTCGACCCTGAAGGTGACGCTGGAGAACGGCGGCCCGACCTTCGTCCACGGCCAGCTCTACGTCGACCTGCCGATGCTGCGCACCGCGCGTCGCATCGAGGTCGCGATCGCGGGCAGCACGCGCCGGACCGAGCGCGTCGGCGCGTTCGCGCTCGGGTCATGACGCGGCGATCAGAACGCCACGCCGGCGTTGAGCCGGAAGTTCAGCCACACGCCGCGGTGGGGCAGCTGCTGCGCCTTGGCGCTGCCCGGCGGCGCCTCCTCGCTGGCGAGGCCGTAGCTGAGCCCGCCGCCGGCGGACAGCGCCCAGCGCCCCAGGAGCCGCTGGTAGCCGGCCTGCCCGCCGACGCTCGCGACCCAGCCGTCGAGGGTCTTCACGTCGTGCTCGTAGACCATGCCGCGATAGAGCGAGAAGTACGGGCTCGCGAAGAGCCCCGCGGGCGCGCGACCGAACCAGTAGCGCGCGCCGAAATCCGCGCCGCCGCCGCGGGCGGTGGTGTGCTCGGCGTGGGCGAACGGGTACCAGGTCGCGTGGTAGAAGCCGATGGGCGCGAGGAAGACGCCGACGCGCGGCGCGACGACGCGCTCGACGTCGACCTGCACGTGCAGGATGGCCATGCGCACCGGGTTGGTCGTGACGATCCAGCGCGGCGGCGCCGGCTCGTCGGCGGCGGCGACCCCGGCGGCGTGAACGAGCCCTGCGAGGACGGCGGCGAACAACAACGGCATCCGCATCACCGACGATCTTCGCCGATCGGCGAGGCGCTAGATAGCAGCGACATCGCCAACCATACGGGCGCGAGGCCGAGGCGCAGCGGGTGCTCGACCGCTGGGCTGACGACCTGGCGACGTGTCCGCAGCTGTCGTCCTACCGCGCGGAGACCAACCCCCCTCGGCCAGGCCTGGTTGCTGGCGCTCGACGACGCGCGCACGATCGAGCTACAGCTCTCCACCGGCAACGAGGCCAACACCTTGCCGACGTTGACGGTCCGGGTGAAGAAGGCCGGCCCGTGACGGCGGCCCCGCCCACGTACGCCCTCTCGTCGTACTTACGGGACACCTCTTAGGAGCGTCGTGTCCGCTGCGGTATATCCGGGGCATGGGTTTCGCCGACGACCTCGCAGCGCGATCGAAGGACCGGCTCACCGCCATCATCGAGGCCGGCCAGAACGCGGGTGGCGGCGCCGGCGACGCCGACGCGAAGGCGCTGTTGCAGGTCGCGCTCGTGAACGAGATCTCGGTGAGCGAGCTCGCGGCGTCGTGGGTGGCGTCGACTCCCGAGGTCGACGTCAAGCTGGCGTTCGCGCGCCAGGCTGGCGACGAGGCCGGCCACTTCCAGCTGGTGGCGGAGCGGCTGCGCGCGCTCGGGTTCGACGTCGACGGGTTCGTGCCGCCGGCCGCCAACCCGCTCTTCCAGTATCTGGCGACGCTCACGTCCACGGCCGAGCGCGTGGCGGCTGGCCTCTTCGCCCTCGAGTCGATCGCCTACGGCGTGAACGAGAACTTCATCGCGTACTGCCGTGCCCACGGCGACGACGAGACGGTGCGGCTGTACGAGTCGATCATCCAGCCCGAGGAACGCGAGCACCAGCAGATCGGGCGCGCGCTCCTCGACAAGTACGCGACCTCGGCGGACGCGCAGGCGCGCGCGAGCGCGGCGGTCGACCGCGTGCTCGAGATCGCGTCCGCGACGCGGGCGGCGGCCGCGGGTCGTCTGGGTGTCACCTGCTTCCCCGGCTGCTGAGGCCGTGCACGGAGGCGCCGTGCATGTAGACTCATCGAGATCCTCGGCTGGCGGTTCGGAACGTTTCCGACGTCGATCCTGGAGTCGATCTCTGACGACAGGAACGACGATGATTCGACGATACAGCGGAGACAAGAAGAGCATCGAAGCGCGCTCCGACGACAACGGCCGGACCTGGTCCGTGAAGCTCTTCGACGCCGGGCGGCTCACCAAGTACTCGGGCGGAACGCTCGCCGAGGTCGATGCCCTGGCCCGCAAGCATCAGATGACACTCGACCGGTAGCGAACCCGCCGATCGCGGAGGCCCAGGCCCGCCGGTCTCGTCAGCGAACCTCCACCTCGTGGAGGAACAAGTTGCTGATCTTCGCCCCGTGCAGCGCTCGCGCGAGCGGCTCGCCGAGGAAGATGTCGTACGTCCATTCCGGCACGCGGAAGAGCGGCGGCAACGCCGTACACCGCGCCCGGTCGAAGACGTAGGACTCCACCGACGTGACCTCCCCTCGAGGATCGTCGTCTTCGAACTCGAGCTCGCTCGCTGCACGATCCACCACGTCACAGAATCGCACCGGATGAACGATCACGTAGTCAGCGCTGAGCAGGGTTCCGTCCGGCTCGTGCAGCGTGAACGGCAGGTACTCGACGCCGTCATCTCCGCAGACCGATCGGACCACCTCGCACGTCCGCCGGTTCACCAGAAAGCACCACTCGGTGTTCGACAACACATCGGTCAGCTCTCGGCCCGGTTGCGACTCGCGCAGCAGGAGCCGCGCGTCCTGCGGGAAGGTCCCGTTGAAGGCTTCGCCCGTTCCGAGCTTGAACCCGCTTCTACCGAGTCCCTCCGGCCCGCGGTCGACCACCACGTGTCGCTGCATGGCGTATCGGTCACCAAGACACTCGAGCTGAAAGACCCGCATCGGGTGCAAGGCTATCGGCGATCAGCGGGCGGTCCAACCGGATCGGTCAACGGTTTCGCGACACCGGGGAGCGCGGTCCCGCATCACGCCGCGAGCGCCGCGAGATCCGCGAGCACCGCGGCGGCGTGGCCGGCGGCGTCGGTGACGTCGTAGACCTTCACGACGCGGCGGTCCGGCCCGACGAGGAACGAGCGCCGCAACGGGTAGCCGGGATCGGTGGGGTCGTCGACGTCGTACGTGGCCGCCGTCGTCTTCTCGGGATCGCAGAGCAGGCGGTACGGATAGGCGAACTTCTCGGCGAAGGCGCGGTTGGCCTCGACGGTGTCGAAGCTGATCCCGAGGATCACGCAGTCCCTCGCGGCGAAGTCGCGGGCTCGATCACGGAGCCCGTTGCCCTGGAGCGTTCAACCGGGTGTGTCGGCCTGCGGGTAGAACCAGAGGAGCACGTGCGATCCGGCGAGCGCGGACAGCGTCACGGTCGACCCGTCGTGGGCGCGGAGCGTGAAGTCTGGCGCGAGATCGCCGGCGGCGGGTCGCATGGGCTCGACTCTACCTCGGGACCGACGGCCACAGCTCCTGGATCCGCTTGATCGAGACCGGCACGGCCGTCTTCAGCTCGGGCGCGAAGGTCTGGACGCGCAGCTCCTCGAGGAGCCAGCCCAGCTCGGCGAGCTCAGGGAGCGGCAGCCCGCGCGTGACCGCGCCGTCGCGCGTGGCGACGAACGTCTGCCACAGCGCGACCACGGGACCTGCCTTGGTCTGATCCTTGAGTGGATCGAGCTCCAGCCGCTCGATCCTCACCTTCATCGCGCGCAGGTAGCGCGGGAGATGGCGCAGGCGGCTCGGCGGCGCCTTCAGCATCAGGTCGGCAGGCACGAGGTGCGCGAGCTGGGACTGCATGTCGTCGTGGGCGGCCCGCCACGGCCCGGGCTTGCCGGCGACGCGNNTGGCCGAGCTCGGCGAGCGTCGGAGCTAGGGCCGCGCGACCGGCGACGAGGCGCTCCGCGAACGCGTCGCGCGTCCGCGGGAAGTCGGCCGGATCGACGAGGCCGAACGCCTCGTCGATCGCGCGGAGCACGACCTGGCGACGCGGCGTCAACGGCGCCCCGGGCACCGCCAGCGACGCGGGCGTGAGCGTGCCGGGCAGCATCGCCTCCTGCTTGGCGACGGTGGTGCGCAGCTGGAGCAGGAACAGGCGGCGCAGGCCGGCGCGTGTCGCCTCGCCGGCGGCGTCGGGCGATTCGAGCAGCCGCACGTCGACGGCGGTCTCGCGGTCGACGAGCGCCGGATACGCGAGCAGGGTGCGGCCACCGACGGCCAGGTGCACCGACACCGGCAGCTCGTCGAGATCGAACGTGGTGAGCCCGCTGCGCTCGTGGCGCTCGCGCGGCGCCCGCTCCCACAGATCACGCGCGCGCCCGGCCAGGGTGCGCTGCAGCTCGCCGAGGTCGCGGCCCTGGCCCAGCGTCCGGTCGCGCTCGTCGACGATGCGGAAGGTGAAGCCGAGGTACGGCGGCAGCCCGCGCAGGTCCCAGGCGTCGCGCGCGATCCGCTCGCCGGTGCGCGCGTGGATCGCGCGCTCGAGCGCGGGCAGGAGCGGGCCGTGGAACGGGGTCAGCACGATCGCCAGCTCGTAGGCCAGCTCGTCGAGCGGCGCCAGCGTCTTGCGCACGGCGCGGGGCAGCGCCTCGAGCAGCGCCTCGAGCTTGGCGACCATCCATCCCGGGATGGTCCAGTCGAACACCGCCGGGTCGAGCTGCGGCAGCGCGGCCAGCGGCACCGTCACCGTGATGCCGTCCTCGTCGAGCGACGGATCGAAGACGTAGTGGAGCGGGAGCGTGACGCCTTCGAGGGTGAGCTCGTCGGGGTAGCGCGCCGCCGACAGCTCGTGCGCCTCGTCGAGGAGGACGTCGGGCAGCGTCAGCTCGAGCAGCCGCGGGTCCTTCGCCTCGGCGGTCTTGCGCCACGCCTCGAACGTGGCCCCGCTGTGGACGTGATCGGGGATGCGCTCCTCGAAGAAGCGAGCGAGCGCGAGATCGTCGGCGAGCATGTCGCTCTTCCGGGCCTTGTCGCGCAGGTGCTGCACCTCGTCGAGCAGCGCGCGGTTCTTCGCCATGAACGGCGCCTTGGTGGTGAGCTCGTGGCGGACCAGCGCGTGATCGATGAAGACGCGGCGACTGAGGTCGGGATCGATCGGTCCGTACGCGACGCGGCGGTCGAGGACGGGCAGGCCATAGAGCGTGACGTGCTCCTTCACCATCACCTGGGCCTGCTTCTGCTCCCAGTGCGGCGGGCCGTGGCTGCGCTTGCACAGCGGCCCGGCGGCGCGTTCGATCCACGCCGGATCGATCCGGGCGGCGGTGCGTGCGAACAGCTGCGAGGTCTCGACCAGCTCGGCCGCCATCACCCACGGCGGCGGCTTGCGCGCCAGCGCCGACGAGGGATGGAGGAGGAAGCGGGTCTGGCGGGCGCCGTTATAGACCCGCTGGTTCTGGTTCCACGTCCCGATCTTGCTCAGCAGGCCGGGCAGGAGCGCGCGATGGATCTGGTCGCCGCTGGCCTTGCCGTCCGACGGGCGCAGCTCGAGCTCGCGCGCGACCCGCGAGAGCTGCTCGTGCAGATCCTCCCACTCGCGCATCCGGCGCGCCGAGAGGAACGTGTCGCGGCACAGCCGCAGGAGCGCCGACTTCCTGTGCGTGCGCCGCGCCTCCTGCCAGAAGTCCCAGAGCTTGAGGAGCCCGATGAAGTCGCTGGTCTCGTCGCGGAAGCGGCGGTGGGCCTCGTCGGCCTTCTGCTGCGCCGCGAGCGGACGTTCGCGCGGGTCCTGGAGGCCGAGCACCGCCGCCAGCACGAGGACCTCGCGCAGCGCGCCCTCGTCGCGACCGCCGAGGATCATCCGACCCAGGCGCGGATCGACGGGCAGGCGGGCGAGCTGGACCCCGATCGGCGTGAGCGTGCCGTCGGCGGCGAGCGCGCCGAGCTCCTCGAGCACGCGATAGCCCTCGTCGACGGCACGCTTCTGCGGCGGATCGATGAACGGAAACGTCGCGACGTCGCCGAGCCGCAGGGACATCATGCGCAGGATGACCCCGGCGAGCCCGACCCGCTGGATCTCGGGGTCGGTGTAGAGCGGGCGGCTCTCGTAGTCCGCTTCCTCGTAGAGCCGGAAGCAGACGCCGCTCGCGGTGCGGCCGCAGCGACCCTTGCGCTGATCGGCGCTCGCGCGCGACACCGGCTCGACGAGGAGCTGGGTCACGCCGGTGCGCACGCTGTAGCGGTTCATGCGGGCCAGACCGGCGTCGACGACGTAGATGATGCCGGGGATGGTGAGCGAGGTCTCGGCGACGTTGGTCGCGAGCACGACGCGGCGCTGGGGCAGGGTGCGAAAGGCGCGCTGCTGATCGGCGGCCGACAGGCGGGCGTAGAGCGGCACGAGGACGGTGTGCGGGAGCGCGCGCTGCTCGAGCTCGAACATCGCGTCGCGGATCTCGCGCTCGCCGGGGAGGAACACCAGGATGTCGCCCCGCGGATCGAGCTCGGTGATCTCGTTGACGGCGTTGGCCACCGTGTCGGCGAGGTCGCCTTCGTCGTCGCGGGGCGGGCGGTAGAGGACGTCGACCGGGAAGGTCCGGCCCGAGACCTCGACGACCGGCGCCCCGCCGAAGAACTCGCTGAAGCGCTCGGTGGCGAGCGTGGCCGAGCTGATGATCACGCGCAGGTCGGGGCGGCGCGGCAGGATCCGCTTCAGGTAGCCGAGGAGGAAGTCGATGTTGAGGCTGCGCTCGTGGGCCTCGTCGATGATGAGCGTGTCGTACGCGCGCAGGAGCGGATCCCCCTCGAGCTCGGCGAGCAGGATGCCGTCGGTCATGAACTTGATCCACGAGTCGCGGCGGATGCGATCGTCGAAGCGGATCTTGTAGCCGACGACGTCGCCGAGCTCGGTGTCGAGCTCCTGCGCGACGCGGGCCGCGACGCTCGTGGCGGCGATGCGGCGCGGCTGGGTGCATCCGATGAGGCCGTGGGTGCCGCGGCCCATGGCCAGGCAGATCTTGGGCAATTGCGTGGTCTTGCCCGACCCGGTCTCGCCCGCGACGATGATCACCTGGTGCTCGTCGATCGCGTTGGCCAGATCGACGAGGCGCGCGGTGATCGGCAGGTCCGGAAAACGGACCTTGTCGGAGAGGTGCAACCCGGGGCGCAGCTCGGCGGGTGCGTCGGCGGGGCGAGACATCGGGGGGGCGGGTTCTAGCACCCCTGGCGCCGCGGCGCGTGGCCCCCGGAGCGTGTGGCGCGCGTGTCGCCACGAGATAACCCGTGGCCAGAGGGCTCCAGGATGGTATGACTCCCTTCCACCAGTCTTCGTATCACGATCGGCTTATAGGACGACATGGCACAAAATTCTCGACCGACCTTCTCCAAGGGACAGCGCGAAGCGGATCAGAAGCATCGCGTCGCTCAACGCGCGGCGCGTCGCGAGGACCGCAAGGCGCGCGCCGCTGACCGCGCCGCCGCCGGTCACGTCGGTCCGCCCATGGGCGAGCCGATGGCGCCGCTCACGAGTGACGAGTTCGCGCCTCCGCCCCGCGACGAGGGGGCGAACGGCGAGGGCGCGCGGCCCAGCGCGCGCGACGCGATGGGGAACCGTCTCTACGTCGGGAACCTCTCGTTCAACACCGACGCCGACGCGATCCGCGAGCTGTTCGCGACGGCGGGCCAGGTCAGCGACGTGTACCTGGTGATGGATCGCGACAGCGGCCGGCCGCGCGGCTTCGCCTTCGTCACGATGGCCACGGGCGCCGAGGCCAAGAAGGCGATCGCGGCGCTCGACGGCGCGACGCTCGACAACCGGCAGTTGCGGGTCAACGCGGCCGAGGAGCGCCAGGCACGCGGCGGCGGCGGCGGCGGCGGCGGTCGCCGCTACTGATCCCGCGGTCACGGCGGCGTGACCGGCGCGGATACGGTCACCGCGCGTCGTGGCGGACCGCCTCGACCACGTCGACCGTGATGGGGGCGGCCGGCGGCGCCTCGAGGTGGACGTGGCCCCAGCGGGGATCTTCATCCAGCATGGCGCCCACCCAGTCGAGCAGCGCGACCGATTCGCCGGTGCCGCGCTCGACGAAGCGCTCGGTCCACCAGGGCCGGGCGTACATCCACTGGTGCTGACTGGTGTCGTGCACGACGAACGCCTTGACGTCCTCGTACTGGTCGTACAGCTCGTCGACCAGGCTCGTGGTCGCGTCGGCGACCGCCTGCTCGGCGGCGGCGCGCTGCGTCGCGCTGGGGAGCGCCGGCCTGACGAGCCGGCGGCAGCCGTCGGCGAACGCGAAGAACGACACGGTCGCGTAGCTGTCGCGATCGCTGACCACGAGCCCCATGCGGCTGCCGGCGCGGCGAGCGCCCGCCCGGCCGCGGCCGTACTCCTCGAACAGCGTGCGCAACCGCAGGCTGATCCAGTCGTCGGCGTTCCACGGGCAGTCCTCGCCCGGGCACCCGGGCAGGACCGGGAACGAGCGATCCATCCGCCACAGGTTCTTGACCCGGGCCGCGCCGCACGACGCGACGTGCTCGTCGGGGTAGAGCGGGCCGGCGTCGCTGAGGAGGTAGGTGCGCTCCGCCCCGAACACGTCGGCGAAGCGGTGGAAGTTGAGGAACGCGCCGATGCCCCCGGCGCTGTTGCCGGTCACTAGGACCTTCGCGTGATCGGTGCCCACCAGCGCGACCAGCGCGGCCAGCGAGTGCTGCAGGTTCCGGCTGCCGAGGAAGCGGCTGGTCCCCAGGCCGATCGCGATCGGATCCGGCGCCAGCCCGGCGTGCCAGTCGCCCGAGCAGTACGGGATGAAGACCTTGGTCCAGTCGGCGAACGGGTTGCCGCGGTCACCGTCGAGGACGCCGAACCACGGGCCGTCGGCGAGCGTGCGGGTTCGCCAGCGCGCGTCGGGGTCGGCGCCGGGCGCGTCGGGGGCACAGCCGTCGAGGTGCGTGCACAGCTTCTGCTTCCACGCGTCCTGATCGAAGCGCGAGCGGTTGAGCTGCTCGACACAGCCGGCGTTCAGGCACGCACCGCCGCCTTGCAGGAAGATCATCAGCTTGTCCGAGCGCGGCCGTCCGTCGGGGCCCACCGGCACCTGGTACGCGATGCCGGTGCTCGAGCCGTCACGGCAGACCGTGCCGGGCAGGTCGACCCAGCGCCAGCCGGCGATCGGCGACGAGGGTGTGAGCGGACCGACCGCGGGCAGCGGCGGATCGGGCTCGGGCTGCGCGGGGCCGGCGTAGATCTGCGCGGGATCGGGGTCCTTGAGGCCGCAGGCCGCGGCGGTGACGAGGGCGAAGGCGAGCAGCGAGCGGAGGCTCATGGCGGGGGCTCCTTCAGGTGGTCATGGAGGGGGCGCGACGCTCCGGTAGATAGCGGTCCGCGCGTGCATCGTCACTGTCCGCTCCGGCCAGAGGTCGGAACCATCGCGGCCACGCCGGCAGACGTTGCACCATTGCCGTGCGCGACCACACGCGGCGGGCCCGGCCGATCTGCTAAGACCCGATGCGACGCCCGATGCAGGACGCGGCTTACCGGATCTCGGTGCGGATCATCGGCTTCGTCCGGGACGCGATGATCCAGGTCGGGGTGCCGGCCGCGCCGCTCGACGCCTGGCTCGTCGAGCGGGAGATCGACGTCGCGAACGGGGCGGCGCGCGTGCCGTGGCTGCGCTACCGGGAGCTGTGGGCGTGGGCCGAGGCGATGCACCCGGTGCCCGCGCTCGGGATCCGGGTGGCCGAGTCGATCCCGTTCGGTGCCCGCGAGCTGTCGGACTACCTGCTGCGCAGCGCGGCCACCTTCGGCGAGGTCGCCAGCCGGTTCCTCGAGCTGTCCCGCCTGTTCGACGAGGCGTTGATCCCGACGATTACGCCTCGCGGCGAGGAGGTCCATCTGATCGCCGCGTTCGCGCCCGGCCACACGCCGACCGCGGCGATGAGCGACTACGGCATGGCGCGCCTGCTCCAGACCATCCGCGATCTCGCCGGCGAGCCGATCGCGCCGCTCCAGGTCCGGCTCACCCGACCCCGCCCGCGCGACACCGCCGTCCACGACGCGTTCTTCGCCTGCCCGATCGCGTACGGTCAGGCCGGCAACGCGCTGATCGTCCCGGCCGCCCTGTTCGCCCGGCCGCTCCCGTCGGCGGATCCGGGCCTGCACCGCGCGCTGCTCGAGCACACCCGCGCGTCGCTGGCGGGGACCGCCCCTGCGCCGCGTGGATGGACCGCCCGGGTCGCGGAGGTCGTCGACGAGCTGCTCGCGACCGGTCGCGAGGCGGGCCAGGATCTGGTCGCTCGCCGCCTGGCCGTCAGCACGCGCGCGCTCCGGCGGGCGCTGGCGAGCGAGGCGACCACGTTCGCGGCGATCGTGCAGGACGTCCGCCGCGAGCGCGCGCAGGCGCTCCTGCTCGAAGGGCATCGCATCGACGAGGTCGCGGCGCGCCTCGGCTACGCGTCGCCCGAGGCCTTCTTGCGCGCCTTCCGCCGCTGGCACGGGGCGGGGCCGCGCGCCTGGCTCGAGGCGCGTCGCGCCGGGGCCTGAACGTCCTCGCTGAGCCGAGGCTCGACGCGGCGCTCGCCGATCTCACCTTCGAAGGTGCAGTCGCGATCGGGGCGCATCGTGCCCGGTGACGCCGGAGCGGCCTGGCGTGGACCTCGCCGATCGCCGTGCGCGCGCGGGGTATCGCACGATCGCAGCTCGGCGCGGGGGTCGCGGCGCCGCCGACCCCGGTCGGGCGCGGGCAGGAGCGGTGCGGCATCGCCGGTCGGCAGGGCGGCGCGCTGTCGGTGTGCGTCGACTTCACGCTGCCGCAGACCGCGACCGCCGGCGTGCGCAAGGCCTGGCGCGATGCGCGCGGCCACGAGTGGGCCGACGTCGAGCTCGACGTGCGCTGGGAGGACTGGAGCGCGGGCTCCGACACCCGCGTCGCCCTCGATGGCAGCGCGCGCCAGCAGCCCGACGTCCGGCTACCGCTCGCACCGTCGAACCCGTCAGCCGTACCACCCGTACAACGCCGGTGCGTACGCGAGCGGCTACTGGATCGCGTCGAGCGCGGTGACGGTGTCGTGGTGATTCCGGCCGTCGCCCTCGCCGCGCCGCGGGCGCTGACCCTCCGACGATGTGACCGCCTCGACGCGGATGCATTAGAGCGCGACACGGATGTCGCGGTGCGGGGGTGCTCTCGGTCTCGCTCCGAGCGTTGTCGCTCGTCTGCGCGTGGCACGCCCGCTGCACCCGTGCGCGGCGTGAGATCGCTGCGTGTCGAGATCCTAGGCGTGATCGTCGCCTCCCAGCTGGCCTCCACCGGTTGTGATCCTTGCGGCCCGCCCGCAGAGCCGCTGGTCACTGTCGAGGTGGTCATCTCGCAGAATGTCCAGCCGCGCGAAACCGACTATCTGCACCTTGAGATGCAGAACGCCGCTGGCGCGCACGTCACCTCCTACCATGTCCCAGTCGCCTCGATCGAGAGCTTCCCCTTCGAGCACCTACTCGGGAACTGCGACGGGACTCCACAGCAGTCCGGGACGTTCACGATCCGCGGCTGGCTCAGCCTCCAGCGCTACGACGCCATCGCACCGGCGCCCACCGATCCGCAGGACCAGACCACGGTTGCGGTCGTGTGCAGGAACGACGGCTGCTACGCCGCCGGGGCGGTCGCGCTCGAGATCACCGCGCCTTGACGTTGTGGCGCTCCCACCGCGGCCGGTGGGATCGGCGGCTACCGCGACTTCGGGGACGTTCTGAGCGCGGTTGGAGCGCTGGTGATGGGAGGCGCGGCAATCGCAGGCGTGTTCATACCCATCGCACCGGTTGTCGGAATCGGGTTCTGGCTCGTGACCTGGCTCATCGACGTCGTGTTCCTCGAGGCCTGACGTGGCACGGTCCTCATTACGGCTTCGCCTCGTCATGGCGATCTTGCTTGCGTCAGCAAGCGGTGCAAACGCACAACGCGCGACGGACGCTCCAGTCTCGCCCCCACGAGCGGTCGCGCGTGAGAAGTCGCCCTGGGTGGCAACCGGCCTCGCGCTAGGCGTGACGGTTGGGGGCCTGGGGATCGGCGGTGTCGCCGACAGCCTCGACCCTGACGCATCGTCGCCGATGACGTGGATTGGGCTCGGCATCGGCTATGCCGGAATCGCTGGGGGTCCATCGACGGGGCACTGGTATGCAGGCGAGGGCAAGCACGCGTTGACGTGGACGGTGGCACGTGGCGCCGGGCTCGCTGCTGCCGGCGGGGGCATCTACCTCGCATTCCACGCATACGACGACGACCGTGCCGTTGTCCCTGGTGTGTTACTCGCCAGCGCCGGCACAGTTGCGTTCACTGTCGGGCTCTACTGGGACGTCGTGGATGCACACCGCGCAGCACACCGAGCCAACCGGCGTGCACGACAGGCATCACCAATGATTGTGGCAGTGCCGTTGTCCGGAGGGGGCGCGCTGACGTTGTGCGGGACATTCTAACGTTGCGCCCTCTCGCGGCCTGCATCATACTATACCCTGTACAGGGAATAATTATGATCGAGCTAACTTCCACTGAAGTCGCCGCACTCTTCGACCTCGATGAACGCCGGATCCGCAAGGACGTCGAGTACGGCGTGTTCGAGCGGCTGAAGAGTCCTCCTCGGTTCGATCTCGCCGCGGTCGTGTACCTGTACACCGTTGCGGGAATGAGCCTCGACCTGGGCGTCGAAGATCGCAAGAAGCTCTACCGTTTGATCGTCTCGGCGCTGCGAGAGAAGCGTCCGCACGATCTGCAGCTGAGCGCGTACGTCGTCGTGAAGCTCGACAACGCCGTCCACGATGTGGAGGAGCGTCTGAGCGACTTCGACAAGTGGAAGAAGAAGCTGGTCGAGCGCGCGGACATTCTCGGCGGTGAGCCCGTGTTCCCGAAGAGCCGGCTCGCAGTTCGCCACATCGGCGAGATGGCCCGACGCGGCGCGCCGGTCGAGGAGATCGTCGAGGACTATCCACGTCTGAGTAAGCAGGACGTCGAGTTCGCGAAGCGCTACGTGGTCGCATATCCTCGTGTCGGTCGTCCCCGTGCTCGTGAAGCTCCTGCTCGATGGGAACATCTCGCCGGTCGTGGTGCGTGCGCTCGCGGCTGACGGTGTCGACGCGTGGCACGTGAGGGACCGTGGTCTGGGAGGGCGCGGCCGATCACGAGCTTCTCGACCGCGCGTACGCCGAGGATCGCATTCTCGTCACCTTGAACGTCGGTGACTTCGAGGCGCTCGTCCGCAAGCGCGAGCTCCACGCCGGTGTCGTTCTGATCGAGCGCGCCGGTCTCCGCCGTGACGAGCAGATTGCGCTCATGAAGAAGGTTGTCGCTTCTCTCGCCGAACACGGCGCCTTGATCAACGAGGTGCTGCGGGTTGCCGAGGACGAAACGATGACCTTCGAGAGCCTTCCAACATCTGCGTAGCGCCGAAGTCGTTCACCGCTTGCGCGAGCGGATCGCCTCGACCGCGGCGCGAGCACGCGCAACCGAGTTCTCTCGCGTGTAGCTCGAGTTGCAACCGCTGAGCGCGTCGATCGCGCGCCGCTTGATCTCCTCGAGCTCGTCGCGCTGCGGTTCCATTCCTCGAGCCTACCCAACGCATCGGCGTGGCAGCAACGGTTGGCTATCGCACGGAGGATTCGTTGCCTTCGCACGCGAGGCTCTGGGGCAGGGGCGGCATGTCCCACTGGACCGGAAGCTCCCACTCGACGAGGCGAACGTAGCCGGGCGCATCTCCGCCCTGTCCCGGCATTGCGAATCGCAGCTCGCACCGGTTGACGACGATGGCGAAGCGGCCGTCCGGCTCAGCCGTCTCGTGTAACGCCATCGCACTTGAGCGAGGACGCGATGACGGCTGAGATGCTGGAACAGCTTCTGGCTGACATGCGCGACTACATGGAGTCGGAAGCGGCCGTCTACGGCGAGGTCGACATCGAGGAGTGCGCAACGATCATCAACGAACACGCGACGGCCACGAGAACCGTCACGAATCGGACGGAAGCGCTGGAGTTGGTTCGCGGGACCGTGTTGCGGCTCAACAAGCTCAACAAGCTCAACAAGCTCAACGAGCGTTGCGACGGCACGCTCATCGAGACCGACCAGCGCGAAATGATCTGCACCTTCATCATCCGCACGGGCCACCTCCGCGGGTTCAACGCAGAGAACGAAGACGTCACGGAACCCTGGCGCGAGTGGTAACGCTACGCGTTGCCTGGGTCGTCGTCCGGAACAGGGCCGCCCCAGCTCGCACCGTCCCAACGCCACAGCGCGTCGATCGCGAGACGGCGCGATGGGCCCTACGCGGGTGCCGTCGCGAATCCGCGAGCTACATTGAGGACGTTCCAGGTCCGCACCCTCGCGGTGACGAATCCGCTCTCGACCTCGCTGTCGTCTACGATCTCGACGTCACGCCGAATGTCGGGAACGAGGAACCGCGTCAGCTGGTTGCCTCTCCTGAAGCGTCGCTTGCGGAGCCAGTTGCGAAGCATGATCAGACGCGAGATCGCCATCGGATTGGATTCGAGCTGCCACGGCGGATCATGATCACCCTGCGCTGATCGCTCGTCTCGACGAACACGACCACGTACGGAAACCGGTCGACAAACTCACGGCGAACGACGCCGCCTTCGACCGTGGCGATCGGGGCAGTCGCGAACTTCTCCTCATGCGCGATGCGCATCAGCACGCGGTCCACCTCGGCTACGAACTCGAAGCCGAGACCGTCGCGTTGCGTCTCGTACCAACCCGCGGCCTCTTCGAACTCGGCCTGGGCGACCGCTTCGACGCGGAAATCCTTCACGGCTTGCGGGAACGGATCGCTTCAACCGCAGCGCGCGCACGCGCGACCGAGTCCTCGCGCGCATAGCTCTGAGTGCGACCGCTGAGCGCGTCCATCGCGCGCTGCTTGATCTCTTCGAGTTCTTCGGACGACTCGGTCCGTCGACCCTGCTCGTACGCCTCGCGCATGAGCGCGGCCTCGATGTATTCGCGATCCTCGAATGGAAGCGCGCGGATCTGCTCCAGCAGATCATCTCGTCGCGCCGGTGTCGCCATCCCATGAGGGTACCTACGTCCTGTTGCGACGGCAACGGTTGGTTGTGACGGGGCGGGCCAACCGTGGCTGACCGAACGAGCGGGGTAGCGTCACGGATCGGGCCATGTCGATCCGCGAGCTGAGCGAGGAGGAGTTTCACGCGACGTTCGTCTCCCCGATGCGACGGCTGGGCGAGGGCGAGGCTCCGCCTGCCGCGGTCAGTCTCTCTGACTACGCATCGGCGACGATCGATGCGCTGGGGCTGCCAACGACGCTCGACGAGATCGAGGTCCACCACGTGTACGTCGCGAACGGCGACCGGCACACGCACGTCCTCTTCAACTTCGGCGAGTCCGACATCTATCTCGTCCTTGTCATCGACAATCGGGCGCGAGCAGTGCTCGGGCACCGGCTTCTCGATCTCCAGAAGCTCTACGGCTTGAAGTCCGAGGCGTGACCTTCGCCCGCCGTATGCGGAAAGCCGAGGACGGCGTCCTCGTGGCACTCGCGCGGCTGATTTTCGTGGCAACGGCGTGGCAACGACGGTCGGCGCGCTCTTCGAGAACAACCGCTGCACCCTGGGGTGCAAGACCCGTCCGGACCCGAAATCGCCGATCTCGGACGATCGCGCGCGAAACGCCCCTCTCTTCCGAGAGGGGCGTTGGCGGGGCAGTCGGCCCAAACCGCGAACCTCTTCCGGAGCATGCGCGGGAGCGAGCGGCCCTGCGCGTGACAGCCCGATTCTCCGGAACGATGCTCCCGACGGTTCCGGAGAATCGGAGCGGGAGAAGTTCAGCGATGCTGAGTGTTTGGACGTCGAGTTCAACGTCACGCAGTGATGGCGCGATGATCACTACCACGCCACTCCGTCGCGTTCATCGGGTTCGACCAATCGCGCTGAGTTCGGCGAACAGACTTCAGTATGCGTAGCGACCTTCGACGCCTGCCTGCATGATCCCTCACATTCCGCGGAGGCGTCTACCGTGGCGTCGGGTTCGACGGGACCTGGCTCGCTGCCGCAGGCCACGAGCATTGCCGAGCTCAGGGCGAACGCGTAGGTCCTCATCGGGTAGGAAAGAGCTTGAGCAGGACGGGTTCGCCGAGCGACGCAGGCGACCCGTCCGAGCCGGCCAGAAGGAAGTAACTCCCCGCGGGTAGCTGTGCGTCTCCCGTAACCACGGTGTCGAACGCTTCGTCACGTCCGCGATAGAACGGACCGTGATCTTCCTCGCCACACGGCTCCACGCGGAAGAACGGGCGCGCGTCGACCGCCGATTCAACGACAACGCGCAACGTCCCGGGCGTCTCCAGTCGGAAGTTGACCACCGTCGAGCGGTCGATGGGTTCTGCCAGATCGGGAGCGTGAATCAGTCCGACCAGCATGGTTGGCAGTGTGTCGTACCCGAGCGATACGCGGTGGGCGCGTGCGCACTCCGCCAGAGGCAGGCGAAACATGCGCCCGTACCGCGCTGGTGCTCCGTGCCACCGTTCGACGAGGTTCTCAAGGCCGCCCAGATCGTCCCAGTCCTCCACCGTCGATGTAAGCACCAAGCGCTTGGCGAGTTCGTCCGGTCCCAGCTCGTCGATCAAGAAACGCGTGAAGTCGGCGGCTGGCCGGACGACACGATGGACCCATCGCAGGTCATCGGTCCGCGCTCTTTCGGAGAGGTAGGTCTCGTCCGATAGCATCGCGCTCACGTTCAGGTCGGAACGGATAATCTCGTCGTCGAACCAGTCCGGGTGACCAACGCCGCCGACCAGCACTTCGACGAGTCCGTCGCGAAACAGCAGCGGAGCCGGCCCGAGCTGATCGACGAGCGCGGCCGCAAGTCGAGGGATGCACTGCCGAGTCACGTCGCTGCATGCGATCGTGACGCGCGCGTCCTCGACGCAATACGGTGCCGGGCAACTGGTCGGCTTCTCGTAGCCGTAGATTCGGAGCGGCGGCACGATGAGTGCGCCGCGGAAGGTCGCCTCGAGCTCGTCGACATAGGTTGTGTACCAACGTTGCTGCGCCTCGCTCACCGAGATGAACTCGATCCTTCCGGGATCCACGTCCTCTACCGGCCGCTCCTCGACGGTACAACCGCCGAGAAGAACCGCCAATGCGAGGGGGATGAGACGCATGCAGGATTCCCTATCGATCGCGGCGACGCCGTCGTAGCAGAGCCAGTAGCGGAAGTCCGAGGGCGAGGTTCGGAGAGGAGCTCGAAGAGCAGCCGCCGCTTTGTGCGCCGATCCTATCATCAGGGTAGGGCTCGGGGTCGCCGATCTGCCCTTGTGACGTGGACGACGTCACGCATCTCGGATCGAGCTCACCCGCGATCTCCCCTCCCCGGTTGTCGCACCGGTTGCTTCCCTGATCGTGTGGCACCGAGACCAGCAGATTGCCGATGGCCGAGTTGCCGTTGGCATCGGTCGCTTGCACGACCACATCGTAGGTACGACCATCGCGCACGCCGCCTTGGCGTTCGCTCCGTACGCAGACAGACCCCGGGTGAACGACGATGTCGTCATCGGTGTTGCCGTCGCCGAGCCCGTTGTCCGGTTGGTTGCTTGACCCCGAAACGAACTCCACCGTCGCCGACGGGTCACACACATCGAACACCGCGATGTCCTCGACATCCACGACATAGACATCATGGTTGGGCGGCCACAGGCAGAACGAGTCGATGGAAAGTGCAGGCGCTGTCGTGTCCTGCACCAGCACCGTGGTGCTCGCGCTCGCTTCCCCACCGTTCTCGTCGAACACGGTGACCTCGACGCGGTGGCTCCCCAGCGTGAGCTCCGTCGCCAAGACGTCCACATTCACGGCAACCAACTGACCATCGACTCTCCACTGCGACGTGTGCTGCAGACCATCGCTGTCGATGATGTTCGCGGGCAGCGAGATCGCTGCGGCACCCGGCTGGTTGCACTCGAAGACTTGGCTCGCAGCCAAGGTGACCGTTGGGGGAACGTTGTCGACGTTCGCCACGATCTGTGCTCGCCGGAACCTGATCCCATCGACGTCTTCCTCGCCATGGACGGAGGCAGCGTCAGCCAAACACTCCCTCACCGTCGCGCCGTGACGTAAGGTCGTGGGCCTCGATGGCCGATTCCCCGGACGATGTGACGTTGCCGTCGTCGACGGCCACGCCCATCTACGACGACGACGCAGCAGCCACGTCGGATGGCGTCGGCGGCGGCGCGGTCGCGCCGGGTGCCACGATCGGTCGTTACCGGATCCACGACGTCCTCGGGGCGGGCGGCGCTGGGGTGGTGCTGTCGGCGCTCGACACCGAGCTCGGGCGGCGCGTGGCGATCAAGCTGCTCGTGCGTGATCACGCCGAGGGGCGCGTGCGGCTGGTGCGCGAGGCGCAGGCGATGGCGAAGCTGTCGCATCCCAACGTCGTCAGCGTCCACGAGATCATCCGCGTCGGCGACCGCACGGGCATCGTGATGGAGCTCGTCGACGGCGTGA
This sequence comes from Myxococcales bacterium UBA2376, assembly GCA_002344285.1. Taxonomy (GTDB): domain Bacteria; phylum Myxococcota_A; class Polyangia; order Haliangiales; family Haliangiaceae; genus UBA2376. The sequence goes on along the minus strand of DDTA01000299.1, from coordinate 1,253 downwards.
ACCTGCGCGCATGAGCCGCCCGCGGACGCGGCCCTGCGGTCGCTCAACGAGACGCTGCAAGGACGGCTGCGGCGCGCCGAGGCGCTCGAGCGCGCGGCCCGCACGGATGACGCGCTGGCCGAGGTCGACGCCGTGCTGCGCCTCGCCGAGCAGGGTGGTGATGAAGCGACGCAAGTCGACGCGCTGCTCATCAAGGGCCGCATCCTGGTGCTGAGTCAACGCCTCGATGAAGCGGTGGCTCCGCTGCGTACTGCGGAGTCGCGCGCCGCGGCGCGAGGTCGAATCGCCGCAGCGGTCATCGCGGGCGCGCGTCGCATCTACGCGGAAGCGCTCCTCGCGCGCGACCCCCCGGGTCTCCTGCGGCAGGCGGAGTCGCTCGAGCCGTGGGGCGAAGCCGTCGCGCGCGACCCGCTGGCCCGGCCGCTCTTGCTCAACACGCTCGGTGGGCTCCAGCTCGTCACCAGGCACCGCGATCGCGCCCGTGAGTACTTCTTGGCCGCGCGCGAAGCCCGTCAGCGACTCGCGGTTCCGGATCCAGAGCTGGCTGCGATCGATTTGAACCTGGCGATGGTGGCGGACGATCCCGTGCAGCGCGTCGCGCTGACAGAGGCCGCGTGGTCGAGATCCCGCGACCAGCTGGGGCCGAACCACGCGATCACGTTGGGCGCACGACACATGCACGCGACCTCTCTGCGGGATCCCGAGCGCGCGCTTCCGATCTTGATCGAGCTCGTTGACTCCCTCGAGGCGAATCACCCCGGCGCGCTCGGGGATCGAATCACTGCAGGCGCGAGCAGCGCCTTCTACGCCGCCGAGGTGGGCTCCACCGAGCGGGCGGCGCGCGAGCTGACAAGGATCGTCTCGCTCCTGTCGTCGGGTAACCACCCCGACTTGGAGGTGACGCGCCTGATCGCAACCGGCGAGCTCGCACTGCTCTCCGATGGAGCCGTCGGCGACGCGTTCCGGGAGGTGCTTGCGAAGACCGAGGGACAGAACGATTTTGGATCCCTGCTCGCGCGGGCCGCGGCACTGGTAGGCGATGGCGAGTACGCCATGCGCGCCGGTGATCGTGACCGCGCCATCGCGGGCTTCGAGAACGCGGTCGCGCTGTACACCGAGTTCACGGCGGCTCCCGAGTTCGCGTTACGCCGGGCACGCGCCCAGCTACTCCTGGCCGAGGCGCTCCGCGGTCGCCCGGCCGACGCCGCGCGGCGGCAGCAGCTCGTCGACGTGTTGGTGGTCTCGTAGATCCG
>DDTA01000087.1 GCA_002344285.1 Myxococcales bacterium UBA2376 | reverse complement strand
CGTCGCGCTCGCCGCCGCGCTGGGCGGGCTGTCGTGCAAGGTCAACCTGACGCCGGAAGGCATCATGCAGACCGTCGACGCGATCAAGGACGCGCGCAAGGACCTCACGCCCGAGAACGAGTACTGGACCGGGCGCAGCGTCGCGACCAACCTGCTCGCGCGCCACGACTACCAGTACCGCGACGCCGACGCGCTCCGGGCCGGCCGGCTCGAGGGCCTGACCGCGTACGTCTCGGCCGTCGGCGGCGTGCTCGCCGCGTCGGCGCTCGAGACCCGCCGCGACGGCGATCGGCCGGCGCCGATCGGCGGCTGGCACTTCCTCGTCGTCGAGTCGGACACGATCAACGCGTTCGCCGCGCCGGGCGGATGGGTGTTCGTCACGACCGCCGCCGTGGAGGCGGCGAAGACCGAGGACGAGCTGGCGGCGGTGATCGCGCACGAGATCGCGCACGTCGCTCGCGGCCACGCGCTCGGATCGATCAAGAAGGGGCGGTGGGCCGGCGTGGCCAAGACCGCGCTCGACACGTCGGTCGAGCTCGACGAGCAGGCGCTCGGCGACCTGACGAAGGTGTTCGAGGGCGCGATGGACGACATGATCGACGGCATCCTGGTGAAGGGGTACTCGAAGGACACCGAGTACGAGGCCGACAAGGTCGGGCTCGCGATCATGGCCCACGCCGGCTACGACCCGCAGGCGTTCGTCCGCTACCTGAAGACGCTCGACGCGAAGCAGCACACGGGGAGTGGCGGCTTCTCGGCGACGCACCCCAAGGCGAGCGAGCGCATCCAGAAGGTCGAGGGCCAGGCGAAGACACTGGGCACGCGCAAGATCCCCGAGATCCGGGTCGCGCGTTTCCGGGCAGCGGTGAGCGGCGACGACTGACGCCCGCCTGCGGGCCGCGTGCGCTCAGGGCCCGGCGACGACGCGTGCGAAGTCGAGCCCGCTGACGATGCCGACGGCCTCGCGCTGGCGGCAGGCGACCACGCGGCGGACGTCGAGGCGCGCGGCGAACGCGGCGGCGCGGTGGATCCGGGTGGAGTCGGGCAGGCAGATGAGCGCCTGCTCGAAGACGTCGTCGACGCGCGTGTCGCGGGGCAGATCGCGTGACGCCAGCGCCTCGACCTGCGAGAACAGGCCGACCGGCCAGTCGTCCTCGACGACCACGAGGCCGGTGACGTGGGCGTGCTCGAGGCGCTGATCGGCGAGCGAGAGCGGATCGCTGGTCTTGATGGTGAGGAGCGGCGACGACATCACGACCGAGATCGGGGTCTCGACGCGCGCGTCGCGGACGGCGGCAGCGAGATCGGCGGTGCTGAGCACGCCGACGACGCCGGCGCCGTTCTCGACGACGAAGATGCGGTGGACGCGCGCCCGGGCCATCGCGCGCGCCGCGGTGGCGAGTGGGGTCTGCGGCGCGACGACGAGCGGCGAGCGTTTCATGAGGCCGTGGACGCGGTGTGACGGCACGAGCAGCGAGGGCGCGCGGCGCGCGGTGGCGGCGTTGCGGCGGCCCACGTGCAGGAGGTCGGTGCGCGACACGACCCCGACCAGCTCCCCACGCTCGACCACCGGCACGGCGGAGATGTTGAAGCGCTCGAGGATGCGGACCACCTCGGGTAGCAGGTCGTCGGGGCCGACCGACTCGACCTCGCGCGTCATGTAGTCGGAGACGGGCTGCGTGAAGTGGCTCATGCAACGTGCCACTGCACGTGCTCTGCCACGAACTCTCCGGCGCTTTCGCGCAAGGCCTGCGGGAAGCGGCTGGCGGAGTGCACCGGCTGCGCGACTCTCGCGGCCGGTGAGGGGCGCCACGTCAGTCGATGATGGGGGCGTCGGTGGTGACGCCGGCGCCGAACCAGTGGATGGAGCCGGTGTTGACCGGCGTGGCGGCGCCGGTGTTGGGGTTGAGCTCGATGATGGCGCCGCCGGTGCTGGTGTCGACGAAGCCGTAGACCTTGCCCTTCCAGAAGCCGACGCCGAAGATCTTGTCGTAGGTGGTGCCGGTGCCGAGCGGCGTGGCGGCCCACGTCGTCGGGTTGATCTGGGCGAGGTAGTCGGGGTCCGAGAGGGTGTTGCCGAGGGTGACCGTGGCGAGGATGCCGAAGCCGGAGACGGCGACGATGTCGCCGCTCGAACGGATGAGCTGGGTTCCGACCATGCCGTAGGCGCCGAGCTGCGTGACCGCGCCGGTCGTCGGGTTGATCTCGAGGACAGTGCCCTGGTCGGTCGCCGCGACCAGGCGCTCGGCGCTGTCCGGGTTCTGGAGATCCAGGGGCACGAACGAGAGCGAGGTCAGGTTGGCCGTGCCGGCGTACGCCGTGATGAAGGTCGCGGCGCCCGTGGCGGGGTTGATCTCGTAGATGTTGTCGAGCGAGACGCCCAGCATGCGGTCGTTCTTGTCGACCGCGATGTCGGTGATGCTCTGGTTCCCCGTGTTGAAGGGGCCGATCTCGACGGGCAGGAGCGTGGTCGTGTCGAGGCGGTAGAGCACGGTGCCGCTGTGGGCGTAGACCTTGGAGAAGTCGAGGTCGGTCGCGTCGCTGGTCGGCGCGTCGACGCGCGCGTCGATCCCGGCGGGCTCGTCGTCGGCGACGGCGCTGGCGCCGCAGGCCGCGAGGAGCGAGACGAGCGAGGCGAGGAAGGCGAGACAGACGACGGAGCTGCGCATGAAGTGGCCGAACCTACCCGAGCCCGATGGCGTTTTCATCCCCGATCGTGCAGGCTCCCCGCGAGGAGGCCAGGATGATCACGTTCTACGGCGCGCCCATGTCGAGCGCGGGGCGGACCCGCTGGATGCTGGAGGAGGTCGGGGTCCCCTACGAGTACGTCACCATCAATCCCCGCGACGTGCCCGAGGACTTCAAGCAGCTCAACCCCGCCGGCACGATTCCGTTCATCATCGACGGCGACGTCCGCCTGTTCGAGTCGTGGGCGATCAACCAGTACCTCGCCGAGAAGTACAAGCCCGAGCTCGGCGGCGGCTCGGTCGAGGAGTGGGCCTACCTCGACCAGTGGTCGTACTGGGCGGCCACCGACGTCCAGCCGCAGGCGCTGAAGTTCATGTTCCAGGCGATGAAGCCGGCCGACCAGCGCAACGCCGACGAGGCCGCCGCCGCCACCAAGGCGCTCACCCGCTACGCGACGCTGCTCGAGGGCGCGCTCACCGGCGACTACCTCGTCGGCGGGCGCTTCACCCTGGCCGACGTGGCGGTCGGCTCGGTGTTCAACATCGCGCAGCGCACCGGCGCGATCACGCCCGGCCCGCGCGTCGACGCCTACATGACCCGGCTGCGGGCCCGGCCCGCGTACCAGGCCGCGACCAAGGGCTGAACCGGCGCCGCGCACCGGACCGTTCGACGAGTCGAACAGTCCGCGAGGCGAACAGTGCCTTCCGGTTCGCGATCTTCTCGCGAGCGGTCGCCGAGCGCATGGTGGGTTTCACCAAGGAGCCCATCATGAAGAACGTCGGCATCAAGAGCCTCACCATCGACACCACCCACTCGACCGTCGGCTTCGTCGTCCGCCACATGGTCGTCAGCAAGGTCCGCGGCACGTTCGGTGCCTTCAAGGGCACGATCGCCTACGACCCCGAGCGCATCGAGCGCTCGACCGTCGAGGTGGAGATCGACGCCGCCAGCATCGACACGCGCGAGCCCAAGCGCGACGCCCACCTCCGCTCGGCCGACTTCTTCGACGTCGAGCAGTTCCCGACGATCAGGTTCCACTCGACCAGCGTGAAGCGCACCGACGACGACACGCTCGCGGTCACCGGCGAGCTCACCATGCGCGGCGTCACCCGCGAGGTGACCCTCATCGCCGACGAGCTCGGCGGCGGCAAGGACCCCTGGGGCAACGATCGCGTCGCCTGGTCGGCGCGCGTCGCCGTCAACCGCAAGGACTGGGGCCTCAACTGGAACCAGCTGCTCGAGGCCGGCGGCGTGCTGGTCAGCGACAAGATCGACATCGAGCTCGAGATCCAGGCGCTCTGAGGCGCCGGCCCCAGCGCTCGGATCAGTCGCGCAGGTGCGTGAAGCGCGCGGCGAGCCACGCGTCCGCGTCGTGGCCCTCGAAGTTGTAGCCGTAGTAGACCGTCGGGCCCACGGGCGCGCGATCGAGCGTGAGCTTGACGTCGGCGTCGCCGCGGCGCACGCGCTCGACCGTGAAGCCGGTCTGCACGCGCTTGTGGCTGCCCGGCAGCTTCATGTCGATGCGGCCCTTCTGCGCCTCGTAGAGAAAGATCTCGTACTGGCCCTTCCAGACGGTCCCGTGCTGGAAGACGCCCGTCGACGAGCGGCGGTTGAAGGCCAGGACATGGAACTCGTCGCGCGGCGAGCGGGGCTCGCGATCGAGCCAGATGCGCTTGTCGAGCAGGGCGGCGGCCTCGTCGGGCGGCAACGCCCCGAGGTTGCCGGCTTCCCGGGTACAGGCGCCCTGGGACAGCACGGCAGCGGCGGCGATGGCAGCGGCGGCGATGACGGTACGAGAGGCGTGCATGAGAGTAGGATAGCCTCGTGCCCAGCCTCGTCCATGCGCTCGAGAACGGGATGAGCGTCCGCAGTCGCGGGAGTGGCAGCCGCGTCCTGGTCTGGGTGCACGGGCTCGGGGAGTCTGGCCGGTGCTTCGACCGGATCGCGTCGCATCCGCACCTGTGGCCGTACCGTCACGTCGTCGTCGATCTGCCCGGCTACGGCCGTTCGCCGTGGCCGGCGAGCTCGCGCTCGATCGAGGCGACCGCCGACGAGCTGGCCGCGTGGCTCGAGGCGCGCGACGACAACGCCGTGCTCGTCGGGCACTCGCTGGGCGGCGTGCTCGCGACGATCGTGGCGGAGCGCAACCCCGACACGGTGCGCGCGGTGATCGACGTCGAGGGCAACTCGAGCCTCGGCGACTGCACGTACTCCAACCGGATCGCGGCCGTCGACGAGGCCGAGTTCACCACCGGCGGCTACGACCTCCTGTGCCAGGAGCTCTGGGTCGAGGCCGGTGAGGATCCGGCGCTGCGCAGCTACGCCGCGTCGATGGCGTTCGCCGATCCGTGGGTGATGTGGCGCCACGCGACCGACCTCGTCGCGCTGTCGCGGAGCGAGACCCTGGCGGCGCGCCGGGCGCGGCTCTCGGTGCCGCTCCTGTTCATCGCGGGCGCCCCGCGCGGGATCTGCGAGCGGTCGCGCGGGCTGCTCGCCGACGCGGGTGTGCGCATCGCCGACGTGTCGCCGGCGGGGCACTGGCCGTACGTCGATCGCGCCGAGCCGTTCGCGGAGATCGTGGCGCGGTTCGTCGAGAGCCTTCCGGAGTAGGGTCGCGGGTGTATCGTCGTCGGATGGCGACGGCGAAGAAGAAGCCCACGAAGACGTCGGCCGCGAAGAAGAAGGCCGCACCGGCCAGGACCAAGCCGAAGGCCGCACCAGCCAAGGCCGCGCCCGCCAAGACCAAGACCAAGGCGAAGGCCGCACCGGCCAAGACCAAGGCGAAGGCCGCACCGGCCAAGCCGAAGGCCGCACCGGCCAAGAAGGCCGCACCGGCCAAGAAGGCCGCGCCCGCCAGGGGGCCTTCGACTCGGCCGCGCTCGCGCGCGGCCTCGCTCACGACGAACGGTCCGGCGTCGGCGCCACCGCTCGAGCCGGTCGAGCGCGACCGCTCGCGCTTCCTGCGCGACGGCGAGCACTTCGGCGCCGCGTCGATCGCCCTCCACTCGGTCGGCAACCTCGAGACGCCGAGCGGCACGATCGTCACGTGCGACCCGTTCCTCGTCGATGGTCCGACGCTCGCGCGCACGGTGACGCCCGGCTCCTACCCGGTGTCGCTCGCGGTGGCGACCTTCGACGGCGAGAAGCACAAGGGCGACCGGCGCGTCGCCGCCGCCACCGTCCACTTCCGCGAGGGCGTCCCGAGCCGGTGGGAGGTGGCGACCTTCGACGAGCCCCCGCGCAAGAAAGGCGCCGACCCCGGCTACCCCGTGGACGCCGGCACCGGCTGCTTCATGGACGCCAGCGCGCAGGCCGCGATCCGGGCCGAACCGACCGTGTGGCCGACGCCGAGCCAGAAGGCGCTCGAGCGGCAGCTCCTCACCGACAACTACACGCACACGTGGAGCTGGGCGGTGTACCGCCCCGACCCCGCGTCGACGGCGAACTGCGTCGCCTTCATGTCCGGCTACGGCGACGGCGTGTACTCGTCGTACTGGGGCCTCGACGAGACCGGCGCGCCGGTCTGCCTGACCACCGACTTCGACGTGTTCACCGACGAGGACTGGACGGCGGGGCGCCCCTGACGCGCCACGCGGCCGCTACTTGGTCCCGAACAACCGGTCGCCCGCGTCGCCCAGCCCCGGGACGATGTAGCTCTTCTCGTTCAGGCACTCGTCGATCGCCGCCGTGTAGATCGGCACGTCCGGGTGATGCCCGTGGAACGCCTTGATCCCCTCGGGGCAGGTGAGCAGGCAGACGAACTTGATGCTCCGCGGGTTCGTCTCCTTGATGCGTTCGACCGCGGCGATCGCGCTGTTGCCGGTGGCCAGCATCGGATCGACGACGATGCAGTCGCGATCCGTCATCTCGCCCGGCACCTTGAAGTAGTACTCCACCGCGACCAGCGTCTTGGGATCGCGGTAGAGGCCGATGTGCCCGATGCGCGCCGACGGCAGGATCTCGAGCATGCCGTCGAGGATGCCGCCACCCGCGCGCAGGATGCTGATGACGCAGACCTTCTTGCCGTCGAGCATCGGCGCGCGCATCTTCGCGATCGGCGTGTCGATGTCGACCATCGCCACCGGGAGATCGCGGCACACCTCGTAGCCGAGGAGCATGCTGATCTCGCGCAGGAGCGTGCGGAACGTGCCGGTGCTGGTCTCCTTGGACCGCATCAGCGTGAGCTTGTGTTGCACCAGCGGGTGGCTGATGACGAAGACCTGACCTGACATGGTTCTCCTCGGCCGCTTTCAGAACACGGTTCCGTCGCTCTCGACGCGGATCGGCGACCCCCCACCTGCCCGGCGCTCGCGCGCGACCTGGCGCCCCGCCGCCCACGTCCCGCCCTCGAGGATGCGGGCCAGCGGCAGCTGCTCCGCCGACACCTCGAGCTTCTGGCGGACGGCGTCGGCGACCCAGTCGAGCAGCGCGACCGTCAACGCGCGCCACTCGACGACCACCTCGTCGCCGACCTGGTGGACCTCGCGCGTGACGCGGTCGTAGCGCGGCACGATGACCCCGAGGTCGACGAGCAAGCCACCGTTCCTGTACTCGGGCAGGCCGGTGAGCGCGCCCGGCTGCACCACGTGCAGCCCGCCGAGCTCGAGCGGCTCGAAGAGCGAGTACGCGAGCCACTGCGACAGCTTGTGGAACGGCATGAGCCCGGTCGAGGGACCGGAGCCGCCCGCGGCGCCGTGATACCAGACGTCGCCGAGGTTGACGCCACCGAGGCTCGTGCGCCCCGGCCAGATCTCGGAGAGACCGACGAGGAGCTCGTGCAGGAGATCGGCGGCGCGCAGCTCCGTGCCGCGCGCCTTGAGCGCGTGCAGCATGCCGCTCGGCCGTCCGCCCGGGAACAGCGCCGGGTTGGCGTCGATCACGTCGCCCAGCCGACGCAGGAGCGCGGCGCGCCCGCCGAGCCCGACCAGCGGGTTGTCCTTGGACACCTGGAACGCGCGCGCGAGATCACCTTCCTCGACGCCACGCAGCGCCGCGGCGTCGACGCGCATCGGCAGGAGGCTGTCGGCGGAGAACGCGCCGGCCTCGAACGCGCGCAGGCTCGCGACCGCGAGCCCTTCGGAGCGCTCGAGCGCTTGCCCGGTCGCCGCCTCGCGGTAGCGCCACGCATCGCCGGCGCCGGCGTCGAGCAGGACGCTCACGACGACGAGATCGATCAACGCCTCGGCCGCGGCCTGCCCACCACCGGCGACGTCGACGATCGGGGTCACACGATCGATCTTGCCGACGCGGAAGTGACCGAGCCGGCCGTGCACGGGGATGCGCAGCGCGGGGTACGCCTCGCGCGTGACCGCGATGACGCGATCGGCGACGACGTCGACGCGGTTGCGATCGATCGTGAAGTGGCGCAGCTCGCCGAGCATGCCGGCCTCGAGCACGTTCGCCGCGCGGACGCGGATGGCGAGCGGCGTGCGCAGGTAATTGACCGCCGTGTCGTTGTCGGCGGCGGCCGCCGGGGCGATGAAGCCGCTGTGCGGATCGCTGTCACTCATGACACGCTCCTCAGGTCGCCTCGTCGAGCCCGCGGCCCTTGGCCTTGGCCAGCTCGCTCGCGTCGGGGACCTTGCCGTCGGGGACGAAGTAGCCCGCCGCCATCTTCGCGTCCATCTCGACGCGGGCGTCGGCGGGGATGAGATCGTCGGGGATGCGGACGCGCTCGCCCACCTCGATGCCCGAGCGTACGATCGCGTCGTACTTCATGTTCGACATCGACACCAGCCGGTGGATCTTGGTGACCCCGAGCCAGTGAAGGACATCGGGCATGAGCTCCTGGAAGCGCATGTCCTGCACGCCGGCGACGCACTCGGTGCGCGCGAAGTACTGCGACGCCGAGTCGCCGCCCTCTTGCCGCTTGCGGGCGTTGTAGACCAGGAACTTGGTCACCTCGCCGAGCGCGCGCCCCTCCTTGCGGAAGTAGACGATGAGGCCGACGCCGCCGTTCTGCGCGCCGCGGATGCACTCCTCGATCGCGTGGGCGAGGTATGGACGGCACGTGCAGATGTCCGAGCCGAACACGTCGGAGCCGTTGCACTCGTCGTGCACGCGCGCCGTGAGCGTGGTGTTCGGATCGCTCAGCTTGGCCGGATCACCGAAGACGTAGAGCGTCTGTCCGCCGATCGGCGGCAGGAACACGTCGAGATCGCCGCGCGTGACCAGCTCGGGGAACATCCCGCCGGTCTGCTCGAACAGCGTGCGGCGCAGCTCGCTCTCGGTGCAGCCGAAACGCTTGGCCACGCCGGGCAGGTACCAGACCGGCTCGGTCGCCGCCTTGACGACCGGCACCTCGCGCGCGTGGTGCATGATCTTGCCGTCGACCGTCAGGCGGCCGGCCTCGACCGCATCGACGATCTCGGGCATGTCGATGTGGGCCTGGGTGACGGCGATGGTCGGGCGGACGTCGTAGCCCTTGTCGAGGTACGAGCGGAAGACCTGCTGGACGACGGCGCCGAACGGATCGATGGACACGATCCGCTCCGGATCGAACCACGACGGGTGCGGGCCGAGGAGCTGGGACGGCGCGGTGTTCGTGAGATCCGGGACGTGCTGCGGGTCGAGCGCCCTGGCCGCGACCGCGAGCGCGCGGTAGACGGCATAGCTCCCCGAGTGCGTGCCGATGACGTTGCGGTGATCCGGGTTCGTGAGCGTCGCGATGATCGGCCCCCGGACCGCCGGATCCTGCGCGCCCCAGTTGATGGCGATCGGCTTGGCGCCGTGGCCGGGGTGGGAGGTCAGCTTGATGTGCTTCGACTGGCGCTTTGGGGCCATGGGAAATTCCGATTCAGCGAGGAAGCTAGCGAGTTTGGCACGCACCCCCGCTGCGGGTAAAGAACGCCGTCGGCGCGAGGTCCTGCCCGCGCTTCCGTTCCACGAATGCTGTGACTTTCCAGCTGGAGTGAAGGTCAGCGGCCCTTGCGCATCAGCGCGAGGATGGCGCAGGCACCCGCGATCAGGATCAGGCCGGCGAGCACGGTGCGCGAGCTGCTCACCGGCGAGCTCGCGGAGGTGGTGACGGTGCGGCGGCGCAGCTCGGCGAGCTCGGCGCGGAGCTCGGCGTTCTGCGCGTCGAGCTCCTTCACCGCCTGGGTGAGGATCGGGATCATCGCGGTGGTCTCGACCGCGAGCGTGCCGTCGGCGGTGGCGTCGACGAGCTCGGGCAGGACGCGCTGCACGTCCTGGGCGATGAAGCCGTACTGGCGCTCGCCGGGCGTCCCGCGGTTCTTCCACGCGAAGGTGACAGGCGCGAGCGCGCGCACCTTGGGCAGCCCGCCCTCGGCGGGGCGGATATCCTGCTTGAGGCGGCGATCCGAGCGCTGCGAGAGCCCGCTGTAGAGGATGCTGGCGACGGTGAGATCCCAGAAGTGGCCGTTGCAGAACCAGCTGCTCGGGCAGTCGCCGTTGGTCTGCGCCATCTGGAGACGACCGTCGTTGCCGAGCAGCATGCGCTGCTGGCCGCCGAAGAAGACGCGCAGGTTGTGAGCCGGGTGGAGCTGGATCGTCTCGTACGGCCACGACAGCGCGCCGTGCGCCGGGGCGCCGATCGCGATCTGCCCGAGGCGTGCGCCAGCCTCGGCGGCGAGGAGCCCGGTCATCGTGTCGCCGCTCGCGTTCACGTAGGCCGCGTCGTGCTCGTGGGCGGCGCGCGCGTACTCCTGCGACTGGAGCCCGCCGAGCTGGGCAGCGTTGCCGGCGCGCACGGCGTACGGCACGCTGCGCAGCGGCAGGCGCGGCGACATCGCCGCGCCGTCGAGCTCGACCTCGATCCAGAGCGGCGCGCCGTCGAGCACGGTGATCGTGAGCGGGGTGATCGCGCCGAGGCCGACGTGCACGAGCCCATCGTCGACCCACACCGCGCCGTGGTTCTCCTCCCAGCGCAGGTCGCCGTCGGTCGCGGCGGTGTAGAGCCGGAAGCGGAGCTGGTGCGAGCCGGTCAGCGCCACGCCGTCGTCGGCGAGGCGTGCCGAGAACGTGACGGTCTGCGGCACCTGCGCGTGGGCGACACCGGCGACGAGCATCAGGAAGCAGGCGAGGAAGAGCGTCTTCATGGGTTCACCACCGCGGCCCCGCGCAGCTCGACGCTGCCGGCCGTGGCCTTGCTCTGCTCGACGGGATGGCCGAGCTCGACGTCCATCGTGATCGTGCCCCTGCGCAGGCGCCCGCCGGCCGAGACGACCTCGCGCCCGGAACGGACCGGCGCGGCGTCGGGGGCGGCGTCGACGGGCGGCGGCGCGTCGACGGCGCCGGCGTCGGCCGAGGCCGCGTCGGTGCGCCGCGCGTCGTCACCGCTCCCCGTGCTGGAGCTCGCGCAGCCGACCATCACCAGGAGCACGACGACGAGACGCACGGGGAGGTGGTCAGACAGATCGCTCCGAACCCACGCCGTCGTCAACGACGGTTCGCGTCCGACGAACGATGTACCAATCAGTCCGCCGGCGAGGCGTATGCCGCCCGACAGCTCGCGACCGCACCGACGAGATCGGCGGCGAGCGGCGCATCGACGGCGACCGATGCCGCGCCGAACGGGTGGGTGAACCCGAGGTGCACGCAGTGGAGGGCGAGGCGGTGGAGGCCGTGCTGCTCGCGGAAGATGCGGTTGTGCTCGCCCTTGCCGTAGCGGACGTCGCCGACGAGCGGACACGCGATGTGCTTGAGGTGGCGGCGGATCTGGTGCAGGCGGCCGGTCTTCGGATGGGCCTCGACCAGCGCGTAGCGGCCGAACGTCTCGCGGCGCCAGACCTCGGTGACGGCGGGGACCCGTTCGCCGGAGCGCTCGCCCTTGAGGACCGGGTGGTCGATGACCGCGTGCGCGGGTGGATGGCCGCGCGTGATCGCGAGGTAGCGCTTGTCGACGGCGCCGCCGGCGAACTGCGCAGACGCCGCGGCGGCGGCCTCGACGTCGAGCGCGAAGAGCACGGCGCCCGACGCGCCGCGATCGAGCCGGTTCACCAGCCAGACGTGGGCGCCGACGAGATCGCGCACGCGCTGGAGGAGGGGCTCGTC
>DDTA01000195.1 GCA_002344285.1 Myxococcales bacterium UBA2376 | reverse complement strand
TCCCAGTCGCGGCGCTTCTCGTAGACCTGGAGCAGGTGGTCGATCGCCTGCTGGTTCTGGTCATCGAGCTCGAGCACCTTCTCGAACGCCTTGATCGCCTCGGCCTGGTTCGAGAACCGCTCGAGGTAGAGGTTGGCGATCGTCAGGTAGACCTCGGCCTTGTCGTCGCCCTCGGCGTACCGCTCGGCCTTGTCGGTGAGCACCTTGACGAGATCGGGCCAGCGCTTCTTGCCCTCGTAGATCGCCGCCAGCTGCTCGTACGTGGAGGCGTCGGGCATCTGCTGGAGCGACGCCTGCAGCGCCGAGATCACCTGGTTCTCGTTGTTCAGCTTGCCGTAGGCCTCGGCGAGCTCGCGCAACGCGAGCGCCTTCTCCTCGGGAGTCTGCGCCGCCTTGGCCTCTTCCTCCTTGAGCGCCTCGACGAGCTGCTGCCACGCACCGGACGCGCGGAGCACGCGCGCGAGCTCGCGCCGCGGCGCCAGCTTGGCCGGGTGCGCCTGCACCACCGCCTTCCACGCGCCGGCGCCCTTGTCGGCGCCGCCTTCGGCGTCTCTCGCGCTGGCCATCGCCGCGTCGAGATCGGCCGGGATCTCCTCGACGCGCGGCGCAGGCGCCGCGGACGCTCGTTTCGAGCGCGCCGGCTCGGCCTTGGCGGGCGGTGCCGGCTCGGGCTTGGCCGACGGCGCCGGCTCGGGCTTCACCTCGGCGACGACCGGCGCGGGCGCCGGCCTGGCCTCGACGACGATCGGCGCGGAGGCCGGCGCCGTCTCGACCTGCGCCGGGACGGGCACGGGCACGGGCTCGGGCGCCGCGGCCACGACCGGCATCGACCCGCTCGACGCCGGGGTCGGCGCCGCCGCGAGGCCGTGTTCCTTCACGAAGTCCTCGACGACCGGCGCGTCCGGCCCGATCTCCGCCGCGGCCGCGAACAGACGGCGCGCGCGACCGAGATCCTCGAGACGCTTCCACGCGATCTCGCCGGCCTGCATCGCGACGTAGAGGCGGTCCTCGCCGCGCAGGTGACCGAGCACGCGCTCGCCGATGTCGACGACCGCGCCCCATTCGCCACGCTCACCGTGCACCTGGTGCACGAGGCTGTACGCGGCGACGAGCGAACGCGACGGCGACGCGCCGTTGGCGGCGGCCGCGTCGAGCGCGCGCGCGGCGAAGCGCGCGCTGCGATCGCGATCCTTGAAGCGCTGGAGCCAGACGAGCGCGAAGCCGCGGTAGCGATCGGCGCGCTGCGCGGCGTCGCGCGCGCTGGTGGCGCGACGCTCGTGGTGGCGCTCGAGATCGTCCCAGCGCTGCTGCCCGCCGAGGAGCGCTTCGTACATCGCGTTGGCGCTCGGCTCGTCGAGATCCTTCTCGAACACGCGCTCGAGCAGCTGCTCGAAGCGCGGATCGTCCGGCTTCTCGAGGCGAAGGATGCGCGCGGCGCGCAAGAGCATGCGCGCGGCCGTCGCGTCGTCGAACCGGCTCGAGTCCTCCGCCAGGCGCTCGACCTGATCGGCCCACTCGTCGGGATCGTAGTTGAGCGCGGCGACCGCGTCCTGCGCGCGGATCGAATCGGGCGTCCGCTCGAGCGCGCGCTCGAGGACCTGCTCGGCCTTGTCGCGCTGACCACTATCGAGCAGCGCCTCGCCGACGATGGCCGCGAGCTCGGCGGCGGCCGCCGGGCTCTTCAGCTCCATCTCGCCGAGCTTGGCGACCATCTCGTGGCGCCCCATCTCGCCGTAGACCTCGCGGGCGCGTGAGAGCGCCTTGAGATTATCCGGATGGAGCTTCCAGGCACGCTGGTACAACCCCAGCGCGCGCTCGCGCTCGGGGATGACGTCCTCCACCAGTCGAGCAAGCTCGTAGAGCTTCTCCGACTGATCCGGCTTCGCTCCGCCGGACGTCTCCAGTTCTTTTTCGAGCTCGTCGATCGTCGCGGCCCAGTCGCGCGATCGGCGCAGGCGCTCCCTCAACAGCGTGCGCGTATCCATCTGCGGTGCATCCTCCCGCATTTGCAGGGAAACTTCTACCCCAGTGACCCTCTAAACCCTTGTAACACGCCGACCCACACGCTTCGGAGGGGGCGAGGCGAAAAAGCGCCCGAAAACACACAAGGCACCGGCGGTGACGCGGTGCCTCGTGTGTCGCTTCGAGCGCGAATGACTCAGGGCCCGCCGGCAGGCGCCTGCTTCGCGGCGATCTGGAACCGGAACTTCTGCGCGATGCCCTTGAGCGCCGCGAGGCCCGAGCCCGCCGCCTTCGAGAACTCCTCGAAGTCCTTGTCCGCTTCCTTCAGCTGGCCCATGCGGAAGTGCGACTGGCCTCGCTGGAACTTGGCCTTGTGGTTGTCCTTGGAGAGCTTGAGCGCCTCGGTGAACGCGGTGATCGCCTTGGCGTCCTCGACCTTGTCGAAGTAGGCCATGCCGAGGATGTAGAAGAGCTTGCTCTTGTCCTCGTTCTCCATGACGTGCTCGACGCCCTGCGAGACGACCTGGATCGCCTCGTTGGGGTAGTCCCACCGACGGTAGAGCTCGCCCAGCGCGATGTACGGCGCGCCGAAGCGCGGCCACGCGAGGATGGCCTTGGTGAACGCGTCGGCGGCCTGCGCGTCCTTGAACTGATCGCGGTAGATGCGGCCGATGTAGTACTGCGCGTTGTACAGGTTGGCGTCGACCTTGACCGCGGCCTCGAGGCGCTGCAGCGCCGCGTCGAAGTTGACGCCGCGCAGGTCGGGCGTCACCTCCTCGGGCTTCTTCTTGAGGCGGGTCGCCTCGGCCTGCCGCTCGCGATCGACGGCCTGCTCGTAGAGCGCGGCGCCGAAGCGGACGTTCAGCATGACGTCGTTGGGGCGCAGCCGCGAGGCGTTCTCGAACGCCTCGACGGCGTCGTTCCAGTTCTTCTTCGCGCGGTGCGACTCACCGAGCTGGTACCACGCCATGAAGTTGTCGCGATCGAGGCGGACCGCCTCCTTGAACTCGGTGATCGCGGTGTCGTACTGCTTCGCCGAGAGCGCCTTGGCGCCGCGGTTGGCGGCCTTGATCGCCTCGCCCTTCGACTTGTCGGGACAGCCGGTGCCGAGCACGAGGAGCGCGGCGACGGCGGCGGTGGTGAGTAGCTGCTTGAGAGGCACGAGAGTCAGGAGTCGGGCCATGGGTCCCTCCTTGGCGTGAAAGACCGTATGCCGGTCCCGCGATGTGCTCAAGATCATCTGCTCTGAAAGCGTCTCTCCGGAAGCGCGAAGGGCGCGCTCGCGGCGCGCCCTCGCAGGCTCAGATCCCGTTCGGTCAGCCGCCGCTCACCCGCCCGTCGGGCGGAAGTTGAACGGGTAGTTGACCTGGACGCCGCCGCCGCCCTTCGGCTTCGGGAACTCGATCGCCTTGATCACCGCGGCGACGCAGCTCGCGACCTCGCCGTCCACGCCGCTCGCGTTCGACGCCGACACCGTGCCGTTCGGCGAGATGAAGAACTGCGTCGACACCGTGCCCTCGAGGCCGGGGCGGGCGAGCAGCTGCTTCTCGTAGCAGTACGTGATCTTCTGGATGTTGCGCTTGATGTAGCGGCGGATGATCGCCTTGTCGAGATCACCGACCGACTGCGGCTGGCCGATGCGGACCTGCGGCACCGACGACTGACGGCCGCGCATGCCGCCGCGACCCGAGCCGACGCCGTAGCCCGAGCCGGTGCCCGAGCCGTGACCGATGGTGCCGTAGCGACCGGTGCCGATCGTGCCCCAGCCCGTGCCGCCACCACCGGGGCCGAAGCCCGAGCGGCCGAAGCCGAAGCCGCCGGCCATCTCGCCCGGCTCGTTGCCGAGGAGACCGCCCTGGATGTCGATGTCGTCGAAGCCGGACGAGATGTCACCCGTGCCGGTGATCGACGCGAAGTTGCCGCCCTGGGACAGCGCCGCCGACCCGAGCACACCGGCCGTGCGGGCCTGCTCGATCGCCTGCTGGCGCGCGAGCTGCTCCTGGTCGGCGTTCTTCTTCATCTTGTACTGGCCCTCGGCGCGATCCGAGTCCTTCTTTCCCATCTTGCCTTCCTCGAGCATCATCGCGGTGCCCGTACCACCCGACTCGTCCTCGCCGTCGTCCTCGTCCTCCTGCTCGGGCGGCGGCGGATCCTCCTGCGAGGTGGTCTGCGCCTTGTTCGACGTGTCCTCGTTCACGGCCATGTCGGTGAGCGCCGTGTCCTGGTCGGGCGGAACCGTCCAGAGCAGGAAGACGAAGCCGAAGTGGGCGATCGCCGAGCCGGCGAAGAACAGGAGCACCGCGGCCTCGAGGGTCGCGAACAGCGGTACGGGGTGGCGCTTGGGCTGCGGCACCGACGTGACCAGGAAGGTCGCGTTGCCGCTCTTCACGCGGATGCGCGCCTTCTGCGGGATGGCGACCTCGAGGCCGCCCGGCGCCGTCGACGACGGCGTCGCCCTGCCCTGCGCCTGGAGGTCGGCGAGCGAGATCGACTGGCCGTCGACCTGCATCTCGCCCTCCATGCCCTGGGCGTAGTTGAAGACGAAGTCGTCACCGCGCGGCGCGATCAGCGGGAAGCTGTCGGCCGGCGCCTCGGTGGTAGGGAACTCGTTCTGCTCGTTCTGCCCGATGCGGAACCACGGGTTGCCGTTCTTCTCGTCGCGCAGGCGCAAGAGGCCCGACGCGAGGAAGGCGATGCCGAGCGGGAAGCCGAGGAAGACCATGACGTCGTTGGCGACGCCGAGCTTCTTGGGGCGGTACGCCCACGACGGCTTCTTGTCGACCTCGACCCACTGGTGCTTCTTCGCCTCGTTGAACGACGCGTTGTAGTAACCGGCGCCGAAGCCGACGAGCCCGACGATCAGGAACAGGGCCGAGAGCGCGAAGAACACCTGCGTCGTCGACGACACCTTGCCGCCGCGCGGGTTCATCACGTGCTTCACCGACACGACCGAGTTGCCGAGCATCGCGGCGACCTCGACGGCGCGGGCGCCGGGCTCCTCGACCTGCTCGGAGAGCGGCGAGAACCCGGTGTTCACCGGCTGCTGCATGCCGAAGGGCGCGGGGATGTTCGCGGCCGCGACAGGTCGCGGCGCAGGCGCGCGCGGCGCCATCGGGCTCGGGATCGACGGCGCCGGCGGAGCGAAGGTGGGCGCCGCGGGCGGCGGCGGCGCGGCCGGCGCGCCCATCATCGTCGGCGCGGAGGCGGCGGCGGGCACCGGAGGCCGCGGCGTCGAGGCGATCACGCCCGCGTCGCCGACCGGCCCCGAGGGGCTGGCCTGCACCTTGGTCGGCAGGTCGTCGTCCTCCTCGGCGCCACCGATCGTGACCTCGATGCGGGTCTCGCCGATGACGATCGAGTCGCCCGACTGGAGCTTGGCCTTGTTGACCTTCTGACCGTTGACGAACGTGCCGGTCGTCGACGAGAGGTCGATGATGCTCACGTCACCGGGGCCCGTGACCTCGATGAGCGCGTGCATGCGGCTGACGTTCTTGTCGTCGAGCCGCAGGTGCGAGGAGGACAGCTTGCCCACCTTGATGACGGGCAGCGTCAGCTTCTCCTCGCGGAGGAGCTCCTCGCCTTTGAACAGTCGGAACGTGAGGGGTACTTTGCCACCGGCCATGGGATTCTCCTCGGAGGAGCGCAGCTGCCTTCCGACCCATGACCGATGTACGCGCCCTCAGGCGCGCATCGCGATCACAAGTCTTCGGCGGACTTGAGGATCTCTGCGATGAAGTCTTTGCGGATGCGGATGAGGCTCGAGTGCTTGGCGAAGTCGATCGCGTCGACCGTCGTGCCCTCGGGCTTGATGAGGTCGCCCTCGATCGTGTCGCCCGAGAAGTCGTAGACCTTCACCTTGGCCTTGCCGGCGTTGCCCGCGTTCTGCGCGAGCGCCGGGCTGGCGGCCAGGCTGATGAATGCGATCGCGACCAACAGACGAAGTCCACGCATGACGTCTCCTCGGGTGCGCCGGGGGGTCATGAAGGCCTCCATCGAGCCTTCCGACACCACCGGCCGGGTTCGGTTCCCGTTTTCGTTTCAGAATCTTAGCGAATCGGGTGGAGAGATCCCGCCCGAATTACATCAGCGATCACGACTACTTGGAAGGCGGGGGCGGAGGAGGCGGCGGCGGCTGATTCTCCATCATCGCCTTCTGCGCCGCCTCCATCTTCTTGAACTCGTCGATCTGCTTCACGACCTTGTCGCAGTCCTTGATGTTCTGCTGGGCCTCTTCCTTGTCCTCCGGCGTCAGCCCGTCCTTGCGCAGGTACTCCTCGAAGAACTTCTTGGCCGTCCGGTACTTCTCCTGCGACGCCGACAGGTCGTTCTCCTTGGAGGCGAGGAACGCCTTGTAGAGCACGCCGAGGTTGAAGTAGGCCTCGCCGCGGCGCCCGTCGAGCGCCTTGGCCTTGTTGTACGTCTCCTCGGCCGACTTGAAGTCACCGAGGCCGCGCTGGGCGACGCCCAGGCCGATCATCGCGTCGTAGTTCTTGGGCTCGAGCGAGAGGACCTTCTCGAACTGCTCCTTGGCCACGTCGTACCGGCGCGTGCCCAGGGTGATGAGCCCGACGTTCTGCCGCGCCTTGGCGAAGTTGCCGTCGAGCTCGACGGCCGCCTGGAAGCGACCGAGCGCGTCGGTCAGGTTGTTCCTGTTGAGCGCGAGCAGTCCCAGCGCGTGCTGGAGCGGCGCGTACTTGGCGTTGCGCTTCTCGCCCTCCTCGAGGAGCAGCTTGGCGAGATCGAGGCGGTTGCGGTTCTTCTCGAAGCCCTCCATGTAGACGAGGCCGTAGACGGTGTAGGCCTTGACGTTCTCGTTGTCGATGGCGAGCGAGATCGACAGCTTCTTGCGCGTGTCCTCCTCGAGCTTCTTCCACGCCGCGCTGTCCTTGGTGCGGCGCAGCTCGTCGAGCTGGAGGACGGCGAGGTTCACGTACGCGGCGGCGAGCTTGGGGTTGGCCTTGATCGCCTTCTCCCACCACTGCTTGGCGCCGTCCACCTTGCCGGCGGCGTAGTAGAGCTCGCCGACGTTCGAGATCGACGCGGCGAGCGCGATCGGCACGCCGCCGCCCTCGGGCCGGATCTTGATCGCGGCCTGGTAGGCCTCCTCGGCCTCCTTGGCGAGGTTGCAGTTGTGGTAGCTGCGCCCGACCATGTACTGCGCCTCGACCAGGGTCTTGTGGGCACGCGCGACCGAGGCGAACCGGTCGGCCGCCTGGCGACAGGTCGCGTCCGACCACGACGTCTGGGCGGCGTAGAACTCGGCGGCCTTGGCGTAGTCGCCCTTGGCGTCGGCCGAGATCTCGCGCGTGACGGCGCCGCCGCCGACGGCGACGTCGGGCGGGTTGGCCGTGATGTCGGGCGGCGGCGGCACGTCCTTGGTGCCCTTGGTGAGCCCGCTCTTCGGGGAGCCACCGCACGCGGCGGCAGCGGCGATCAGGATGGAAACGATCAGCTTGGAGCGCATGTTCACTACTCCACCTTCAGGATGGCGGGCTCGACGTCGCTGACGGGCACCTCACCGGAGCCCGGCGCGGCACGAAGCTCCGACGCCGTGGGGAAGTCCTCGGGCTTGATCTGTCCGAGCTCGCGCTCGCACAGCTTCGACCAGCTCGAGAACCAGCCGAAGTCGGTCGAGGTCTTGAGGCACGCCGAGAACGCGTCGAGCGACGTGTTCTCGAGCGGCTCGGCCTTGGCCTCGAGCGTCTCGCAGTAGATGTCGACCGCCTCCTCGTACTTGCGGATGTTCTCCGGGATCTCCGCGGTGTAGAGGGCGTCGGAGAAGTTCTGCGACACCTGGCCGATGCGGGCCGCGCCGGCGATCGCGTTCTGCGGCTCCTTGATGTCGAAGATGAGCTTCGAGTACTGGCCCGCGGCCGCGCCGCCGAGCTTCTCCTTCTCCTTGAACCAGGCGTCGAAGCGCTTGAGCGACTTCTCGGCCTCGGCCTTCTTGGCCGGATCGAAGTTGAGCTTCTCCGGGAACTTGATCGAGAGGAACTGCTCGTAGTCGTCCTCGGCGTTGTAGAACTTCGACAGCGCGTACCAGTACCGCGCGGTGCGCTCGTCGCCGCCGGGGAACTTGCCGCCCTTGCGCTCGAACTCGCTGATCGCCTGACCGAAGGCCTTCATCGCCTCCTTCGTCTTCTTGGCGTCGCGGGTCACGACCGTCAGCTTGATCTTGGTCTCGGGACCACACTGCGTGCGGGTCGCGTCGCCCTTGCGGCGCTTCTTCGTCGCCTTGCCGACGGCGCGCTCGCGGGCGATCTTGATGCACGAGCCGTCCACGGTCTTCACCGGGCAGCTCTGCTGCCAGAGGATCTGCCCGATGCGGCCGTACGCCACGACGAGGCGATCGCCGCCGCCCACCGGACCGTACTTCTTGATGTACTGGCGGTAGTGGTCGACGACCACGTCGAGGTCGCCGCGCTTCTCGTAGATCGACGCGAGCGAGAAGTACGCCGAGGCGGCGTCCGCCTGGCCCTTCTTGCCGCTGCCGAACTTGGAGATGAAGGTCTTGGTGTTCTCGATGGCCTTGTCGTCGTCGCCGATGCCCTTGCGGTAGAACACCGCGTCGTTCATCGCCTTGTACGCGTCGTCCTCCTTCGCGTACTTCTTGGCGTACTCCTCGAAGTTCGCCGACGCCTTGTCGTAGTAGGCGACGCGGGCGTAGACGTTGCCGAGGCGGGCCAGCGCGCGCGCCGACTGCTTCGACGTCGGGAAGCGATCCATCAGCTCGACGTAGACGCTGATCGCGGCCGAGAGCGAGCGGCCCTCCTCGAAGCAGACGCCGGCGTTGTAGAGGACCTGGTCCATCTTCTCCTCGATGCCGACGCTCGGGTTCTTCTTGACCGTGTCGTTGAAGAGCTTGAGGTAGCCGTTACCGCACTGGACGTACTTGGCGTAGTCGCCGGTCTTCTTGGCCTCGGCCTCGACCTGCTCGAGGATCTTGCGCTCGGCCACCGCCATGATGCTCGTCGCGCGCTCCTGGAGATCGGTCCGGTCCTGATCTTCCTTGGCGGTGATGAACTTCGGGTTGTCCATGATCCACTTGGCCCACTGGGCGACCTCGACGTTCTGGTTCCGGAGGATGTGGATGTCGATGATGATGTTGGCCGAGTAGTACGCGGTCTCGTGGTTCGCGTGCTTCTTGATGATGTCCTCGAACAGCGGCAGCGCCTCGTCGAAGTGGTTGTAGCGCCGGTACATGTTCGCCTTGAGGAACTTCATCCCCACGAGCTCGTCGTCGTTCGGGTCCTTGATGTAGTTGATGTAGATGTCGAACGCGTCGAGCATCTTCTGCTCGCGCTCGGGGATGGGCTGCGGCTCGGGGACCTTGTTCTCCTTGCCGTCGTCCTTGAACTCGAGCGGCGCGACCTTGACGCGCGGATCGACGGCCAGCGCGTTCTTCCAGCCGAGGACGGCGGCGTACGCCGACTCCTTGAGCAGCTTCTGGTCGACCTTGCCGGTCTTGACCACGTTGGTGAACGAGACGGCGGCGTTCTCCCACAGCTCGGTCTGCATGCGCGGGTTGGTCTCGCTGTCGGCGCGGGACCAGAGGAGCTCCGAGTAGTAGTACTGGGTGTCGCCGTAGTCCGGCGCGTCGGGGAAGACCTCGAGGTAGACGTTGTAGAGCTTGTCGGCGTAGGCGAGCGTCTCCGGGTTCTTGGTCTTGATCGACTCGTTGTGGTACGCGCGCGCCATCTCGCCCGACATCGCCGCGGCGTTGTCGTGGCACTCGCTCGCCTCGGCGGGCGGCAGGACCTTCTTGTCCTTGAGCGCGCCGTAGAGCTTCACCAGGCGCTCGATCTCCTCGACCTTGCTGGCGTTGGAGGCGCCGGCCGCCGACAGCATCGCGGTCGCGATGTTGTACTGCCAGAGGCAGACGTTCTTGTGCTTGGGCTCTTCCTTGATGAGCGAGCGGTAGACGTAGATCGACTTGTCGCTCTTGCCCTGCTCCACGTAGAAGTCGGCGAGCAGCTCGAACATCGTGAACGCGTACTTGTCGTCGATCTTCTGGAACGTCTGCCAGGCCTTGGTGACGTTGCCGAACTCGGAGAAGGCGCGGACGAAGTCCTTCTTGGAGGCGCGGTTGAGCGTCTCCTGCTTCTTCACGCCGTCGGTGTCACGGATGACCTGGAGGAACTGCTTGCCGGCGTCCTCGTGCTGGGAGAGGTTGAGGTAGACCCAGCCGAGCATGTAGGTCGCGTACGAATAGACGTTGCTCTTGGGGAAGAGCAGCACCTTCTTGTAGAAGGCCTCGGCGTTGGCGAGCTGGTTCTCCTGGAAGTAGTAGTCCGCGAACGCGAGGTACGCGTCGGGCACGTACTTCGACTGCGGGTACTCGGTGAGGAGGCGGTGGTAGATCTGCCGCGCCTCCTTCATGTACTTGCCCTGCTGGAGCGTGTACGCGAACGCGAACAGCGCCTGATCCATGCGCGGGTAGGTCTTGAACTTCTCGTTGTCGGCGAGCCGCTTGTAGGTGCGGACCGCGTTCTTGAGCGAGTCCTCGGCCTTCTTCTTGTGGTCCTTGGACGCGTTCTGGAACTTGGCCTTGTCCTTCTTCGCGGTGTCCGCCTTGATCTGGTTCTCGGTCGCCTTCAGGCGATGGAACCGCGACATCTGGGCGTGGGTCTGGCCCAGGCGGAAGAAGAGGTCCGCCTTCTCGGCGACGTCCGAGTCCGGGGTGTCCTCGATGAGCGTCTCGAGGAGCTGGATCTGCTCCTTGCGGATGTCACCGACCGCACCCTCGAGCTCGAGCACCATGTCGGCGGTGACCGACGGGCCCTTGGGGGTCGAGTCGGTCTTGGGCTTGGGCTTGGTACGCTCCGACAGCTTGACGTCGACTTTCACCGACGTCGTGCGCGTGTAGCGCGTCTTCTGCGCCGCCGCCTCGTTCGGAGCGATGGCCATCGCGGCCGAAGCGAGGATCGCTCCGATGGTGACGATGCCGAGAGTTCGCTTGTGCATGAATACCTCGGTGGCTAGGTCGGGTCCCGGTCGGACAGAGTCAGTTCTTGGGGCACTGGTTCCGGACCTTGAACCGGTAATAACCGAGCTCGTCCTTCCAGTACTCGCCGTTGAAGCGCCAGACGAAGTGCTCGTCGTCGACGATGATCGGGTCCTCCTTGTGGGAGGCGCCGATGCGCTCGCCCTTGCCGGCCGCGCTGATCTGGCCGGCCTTGGCGTTGAGCACCTCGATCTTGATCTTGATGCCGTCGCGTCCCAGGAGCTGCAGCTCGCCGATCAGGCGGTTGATGCGCTCCTTGGCGAGCTTGCCGGCGTCGGCCTGCGCGAGCGACTTGCGGACCTCGAGCTCGGTGTTGACCTCGCCCGCGATCGCGGTCGTCTGCCACGCCTTGTCGGCGGCGGCCAGCGCCTTGAGCTCCTTGTCGAGCTCGTCGACCCACGCGAAGGTCTTGGCCAGCGTCCTGTCGCCGAGCACGGAGACCACCAGGCGCTGGGTGACCTCGTCGAGGCCGGCCTTCGCGCCCAGGATCTTCTTCACGTACTCGTAGAACTCCGCGTTGTCCTCGTACTTGGCGACGACGTCCTGCAGGTTCTTGCGCAGCGGACGGAACTTGGTGTCGTACTCGGCCACCGCCTCGAGGGCGCGGTCGTACTGGCAGTACTTGTAGTAGATGACCGACTTGAGCAGCACCGACTCGGGGAAGAACTGGTCCTCGAAGTACGGCGCGTTGAGCGTGTGGATGTTACCGAGCGCCTTGGGGTTGTTGGTCTTGAGGAAGTACGCCCACGAGGCCTCGAACAGGGAGTTCGTCCACTCCGGCGAGTTCTGCTCGAGCTTCTCGTAGTAGCGGATCGCCTTGTCGAAGTCCTGCGTCGAGTAGAAGACGCGCGCCATCTGCAGGATGGCGAGCTCCTCGAAGCGCTGGAGCTCGTCGGACTTGTACTGGGGCGGCCGCTCGCGCGCGATCTCGAGGATCTTCTTGAAGGCCTCGCCGGCGGGGCGACCCTCGTACTTGCGCACGTAGGCGACGCCCTCGAAGAACTTGGCCTTCATGAAGAAGGGGCTCGACTCGTTCACCCGGGTGAAGAGCTCGATCGCCTTGTCGAGCTCACCCTTCGTGTAGAAGTGGCGGCCGAGGAGGAAGTAGAGCTCGTCACGGACCTGCTCCATGATCGGCTCGTCGAGCGATGACGGGTCGTACTTGCCGATCTTGTCGAGGATGCCCGACGTCTCCGGCAGGACGCGCGAGAGCGCGGCCAGCCACTTGAGCGTCGCCGAGTAGTAGCCGTGCTCGGGGCCGGCGTCGGAGATCTTCTCGAAGTAGTTCAGCGCGCCGGCGTAGTAGCCCATCTTGTACAGGGTCTTGCCCATGTAGAAGTCGGCGCGCTGCTTGTGCGCGTCGTCGTCGCCGGTCTCGCCGTCGAGGACCTTCTTCAGCTCGATCGAGGCCGAGTAGTAGTCCTTCTTGCGATACAGGTCGATCGCGCGGTCGAAGGTCTTGGACCCCGGCGTGGAGGCGCCGCCTTCGGGCTCCATCTCGAGGTCATCGGTCGCGCCCTTGGGCTGGGCGGTGGGGGTGCCGAACGACAGCGCGACCGTAGCCGCGATCACGGACGCCATGGAAAGTAGACGGCGCATCAAATTCCTCCGGGAGCTTTCGTGACGGCCCGCGAAGCCCTCCCCCATCCCCCCGTTACCCCGCACGTCCGGTCGGAAACGTGAGGCATGGCGCGGGCCTCGTGAGCGGCGGAATAATCGGCGTGGCCGCGCGCACTTGTCAAGGCGCCCACGCCGGGTTGAAAGCTCGAGCGGTGGCGCGCGTGGAGCATCAAAGAGCCGACACGAGGAGCGCGCGGCGGTTGCAGAAAAAGATCCCTCGGCCGATCACCGTCGATGACCCGTGATGACAGGGACAATGTCCGGGGGCCGGACAGGTGCGCGCTGGCGAAACCCCAGCCGTCATCTTGACTTCGGTGACCCGCTTTCTATTATCGCGCCGTCGATACCGCGGGGCCGGTGGACCGTGTCTACCCGCCCGTGACGGGACACGTCTCGCCCGGTGACTAACCACGGATGAACCACATGGCGCGCAGCATCGCTTTCAGGGCTCTCGGTCTCTGCGGTCTCGTCGCATTGCTCGTCGCATGCGACAACCCCGTCGGCCGTATCTGCGACCTCGGCGTCGACAACCCGGGCGCCACCGAGGCCGTCATGGGCTCGCCCTCGCTGGACTGCCAGAGCAAGCTCTGCCTCAAGGTTCCGGTCGCGCTGGGCAAGACGGCGCCCGAGGGCTTTCGCACCCTCGCCCCCAACCGTGGCATGTGCACCGACGCGTGCGAGGACGACGGTGATTGCGACAAGGTCCCGGAGTCGCCGTGCGTCACCGGCTTCACGTGCGGCATCCCGCTCGTCGTCGGTCCCTTCTGCTGCCAGAAGGTCTGCATCTGCAAGGACTACGTGATCCTTCCCGAGGACGGCGTGCTCGCCACGCCCGAAGCGTGCGACCCCAGCAACGCCGCCAACGCCTGCTGCAACCTGCCCGGCCGCGCGGGCGACCCGGCGTATCCGAACTGCCCCTGACGGGGCGGAGCCCCGGCAGGGGCAGAGGCCTCGGGCTTCGGGCCTCGGGCCTCGGGGAGAAAGGCCTCGGGCGTCGGGTCCGGGGCCTTTGGCGTTCAGGCGCGAAACGCGTCCTGGATGACGACGAGCTCGTCGCCGGTGATCGCGACGACGTCGAAGCGACAGGTGTCGAAGCGCGGGCGACGGAGCGCGAGGTAGGCGCGGGCCACGCGCACGACCTGCCTTTGTTTGTGATGGCCGACCGCCTCGAGGGCGCCGCCGAACCGATCGTCGGCGCGCGTGCGCACCTCGACGAAGACCAGCGTGCCGCGATCGCGCGCGACCAGATCGAGCTCGCCCGCCTTGCAGCGGAAGTTGCGCTCGACGATCGAGTAGCCCCGCGCCCTCAGCGCGCGAGCCGCGCGATCTTCACCGCGCTCGCCGTAATCCAGTTTCTCCCGTCCCACGTCCCGCCTCCCATGCTTTGGTGGCGCCCCCTGAGGCCTGACGCCTTCTTCCCGAGGCCCGAGGCCTGCGTTCGCGCCCGCAGGGCGCGAACACTCACTCGGCGGCGGCTGCCGCCGCGCCTTCCTTCTTCTTCTTGCGCTTGCCGCGACCCTTGAGCTTCTCCTTGGCCTCGGCCGGAGCACCGCTCGCCTCGTCGGCGCCGTTGCCCTCGGAAGCCGGGGTCTCGGCCTCGCTCGTGTCGATCTGCTGGCTGCGCTCCTTGATGCGCGCCGCCTTGCCCTGCAGCTCGCGCAGGTAGAAGAGGCGGGCCTGGTTGACCTTGCCACGCGCCAGGACCTCGACGCGATCGATGTTCGGCGAGTTGTCCGGGAAGATGCGCTCGACGCCGACGCCGTACGAGATCTTGCGGACGGTGAAGGTCGACCGCGCGCCCTTGCGCGAGCGGCGGATGCACACGCCCTCGAACGCCTGGAGGCGGGTCTTCTCACCCTCGCGGATCTTGGCCCAGACCTTGACGGAGTCGCCGGGACGGAACTCCGGCAGCGACGCCTCACGGCGGCTCTGCTTTTCGATGCTGTCGAGAATCTTCTGCGCGCTCATGGCTGCCTTCGCCGAAAGACGTTGCTGGGACGCGTGTTTCTGCCAGAAAGCCCAGGGGGTGTCAATGCCGGTGGCCCCGTGGCGCCACCTAGGGGTCCCGCAGGCCGAACAGGCGGTCTAGCAGGATCGCGACGGCGCTGCGAACCGAGAGGTGATTCCAGGCGGGGCGACCGGAGATCGGTGTGATGATTCGAGAAACCTGGGTCAGCTCGGCATCGGCCAGCCCCCAGCCGGTCCCGAACAGCACCAGGAGCGGCACTCCCGGCTGCTCCTGGAGCTCGCGCACGAGCGCGGCGGGCGTCACCCGGGCCGCGTGGACGAAGCGCGCGGGGTCAGCCGAGGTGGCGGCGACGACCGGCGGCCGGCCGTGCTGGCGGGTCAGCACCTCGATCGACTCGTCGAGCGACGCCGCCGTGGTGCAGAGGCGAAGCGCTTTCGCCCGCCACTCCTTCTGCTCCTCCTGCCAGAGGGTCGCGATGTGCGCCGCCTTCTCGCGCTGGCTCTCGACCGGCGTGACCACGTGGTAGCCAGCGAGGCCGTAGGTCGCGGCCGAGCGCGCGATGTCGTGGAGATCGAGGTTGGTCACCGCCGTGGTCACGCGCGCGCCGGTGCGATCGAGCACCGGGTGGTGGACGAGCGCCACCGTCGTGCGCGCCGCGACGTCGAGCTCGGGCAACCCGGCGGCGAGCTTCTCGTCGTCGCGGGTCAGGCGCAGGTGTGCGAACAGATCGGGCCGGCGCAGCGCCGTGCGGCGCAAGGACTCGCGCCGGCGCCATGCGCGGATCGCCGCGTGGTTGCCGCCGGCGAGGAGCTCCGGCACCGGCAGCTCGCGGAACACCGCGGGGCGTGTGTACTGTGGATACTCGAGGAGCGGCGCCGAGAACGACTCGTCCTCCGCCGACGCCGCGTCGCCGAGGACGCCGGGCAAGAGCCGCGCGACCGCGTCGATCACACACGCCGCGCCGAGCTCGCCGCCGGTCAGGACGAAGTCGCCGATCGAGAGCTCCTCGTCGATCGCCGTCTGGATCACGCGCTCGTCGACGCCCTCGTACCGGCCGCACACGAGGACGACATGCGCGTGCGCGGCGAGCGCGCGGACACGCTCCTGATCGAGCGGCCGCCCGCCTGGCGAGAGCAGGACCCGGTGGACCGGCGCGGCGACCGACTCGATCGCGGCGACGAGCGGCTCGCACTTCATCACCATCCCGGGGCCGCCGCCGTACGGCGTGTCGTCGACGGAGCGGTGGCGGTCGGTCGTGAAGTCGCGCGGGTTGACGAAGTCGATGGCGAGCCCGCCGGCGGCGCGCGCGCGCCCGACGACGCCATGCGAGAGCGCCTGGTCGACGATCTCGGGGAGGATGCTGACGACGGTGAACCGGGTCACGAGACAGGGTCCTCGGGCAGGCCGTCGGGCGGCGTCACCGTCACGACGCCCGCCTCGAGATCGATGCTGGCGATGAACGCGTCGACCACGGGGAGCTGACGCTCGACGGTGCCGTCGCGCACGATCAGCCGATCCTGCATCTCGCCGAGCTCGACGCCGGTGATCTCTCCCCAGGGCGTGCCGTCGGGGAGCACGCAGCGGCAGCCGACGAGATCGGCGAGCAGCACCTCGTCCTCGTCGAGATCGAGCTCGTCGCGGTCGACCTCGACGACGGCGCCGCGCAGCGCGGCCGCGGCGTCACGGTCGGTGATGCCCTCGACGGCGAGCAGGTAGGCGCCGCCGGTGTTGCGGGCCTGCACGACGGCGCGCGCGACGCCGCCCACGTGGACGGAGCCAACCTCCTCGAGGGCCGTCGACTCGGGGTCGTGGAGGATCACGACCAGCTCGCCGCGGATCCCGTGCGCCTTCGACACGACGCCGATCGAGACCCGAGCGGCCGGCATGGCTCGCGCCTATTCGAGGATCTCGACCAGGATGCGCTTGCGCCCGCGGGGCGCGACCTGGTTGACCAGGGTGCGCAGGGCGCGGGCGGTCTTGCCGCCGCGGCCGATGACCTTGCCCAGATCGGTCTCGGCGACCTCGAGCTCGTAGACGGAGGCCTGGCGCTCCTCGACGAGCGCGATGTGAACCTCGTCGGCCTTGTCGACGAGGTTCTTGGCGATGAACCGGACCAGCTCCGCGATGTCGGGCGATTCGGGCGCCATGACGATCGCGGGCTCAGGCCTTGGCGGCGGCCGCGGCCGCGCGCTTGGTGCGAAGGATCAAGCTGTGCAGCGTCGCCGACGGCTGGGCACCATGCTTGACCCAGTGCTCGTAGCGATCGTTGTCGATCTTGAAGGCCTTCGTCCGCGGATCGTACGTGCCGATCAGATCGATGAAGCGACCGTCACGCGGACGGCGCTTGTCGGCGGCGACGATGCGGTAGAAGGGGCGCTTCTTGGCGCCTTGACGGGAGAGACGGAGCACGACCATGGATGCCTCGACGGGACGTTGGCTGCTGGAGAGCGGCGCAATCTACAGTCCGGGTCCGGGGGTGTCAAGCGTGGTATATGCAGTCGCCATGCGACCTTGGGTGATCGGACTCGCGGCCGCCCTCATGACCGCGGGCTGCCCCGGCAACGGCAAGACGGGCAGCTCTGCGGCGGGTGGCACCACCTTCACCCTGTTCGCCCTGGCCGAGCTGCGGGGCCAGATCGAGCCCTGCGGCTGCACGACGGACCCGCTCGGAGATCTCGCCCGGACGGCCCAGCTCGTCGAGGCCGCCCGGACGCGCGGCCCCGCGGTCGTCGTCGACGCCGGCTCCCTGCTCTACTCGCAGGCGAAGCTGCCCGAGCACCTGCGCGCGCAGGAGGAGCTCAAGGCCGACCTCCTGGCGCGGGTCTACAAGGAGGAGCTGCAGGTCGCCGCCGTGGGCCTCGGCCCGCTCGACCTGGCAGCGGGCCCGGGCGGCGTACGGATCCCGCGCCATGCGGCGAACGTGCCGGCGGGAGACCAGGCCCCGGCGCTGGCGCCGCCGGCGCTGGTGACAGTGGGCAAGGAGTCGATCGGCGTGTTCGGCGTCGTCGATCCGGCGCTCGTGCCCGCGCTCGGCGCGACCGACCCGGTGGCGGCGGCCCGCGCGGCGGTCGCCGACCTGCGCGCGCGCGGCGCCGCGCGCGTCGTCGGTCTCGCCACGATGCCGCGCAAGGACGCGGTCGCGCTCGTCCGCGCCGTCCCCGGCATCGACATCATGGTCGTGGGGCTCGGCGCGCAGGCGCCCGAGCCCGACCAGGTGCACGCCACGCCCGAGCAGGTGGGCGACACGTGGATGGTGTTCCCGGCCAACCGCGGCCAGATCGTCGCTCGCTTCGAGATCACGCTGCGCCCGGGTGGCGGCCCGCTCGTCGACGCGATCGGCGAGGCCGGCGCGGCCGCACGGCGCGAGGAGCTCGGCGCGCGGCTGGCGCTGCTCGACGAGGAGCTGGCCAGGTTCGCGCAGGACCCGCACGCGGATCCCACGTTCGTCGCCCAGCACCGGGCGGAGCGCGACCGCGTCGCGATGGAGCGCGACGCGCTGGCGACGTCGCCGCGCCGGATCCCAGCCAGGGGCAGCTACTTCGAGCTGACCCAGGTGCGCATCCAGAAGGCGCTCGCGTGCGACGGCGACGTGGTCACCGCCAAGCAGGGCTACGCGCGCGCGGCCGGCGAGGCGAACGTGGCCGCGGCCAGGACGTACCCTCCCGTCGCCGTGCCGGCGGGCGCGGCCACGTACGTCGGCGGCGAGGCCTGCGGCGACTGCCACGCCGAGGCGGTCGAGTTCTGGCAGAAGACGCGGCACGCCGGCGCGTGGGAGACGCTCGAGAAGGTCGGCAAGCAGTTCGACTACGACTGCATCGGCTGCCACACGACCGGATGGAACGAGCCCGGCGGCGCGTCGATGGCGACGAACGAGAGCCTGCGCGACGTGCAGTGCGAGACCTGCCACGGCCCGGGCTCGAAGCACGTCGACGCCAGCGACGCCGACGCGAAGCAGACGATCCGGCTCGCGCCCGCCCCGGACCTGTGCGCGACGCGGTGCCACACGCCGGAGCACTCGGACACGTTCGAGCACGCGGCGTACCTGCGCGACATCATCGGGCCGGGTCACGGCGAGAAGGCGCGCGCGCTCCTCGGCGACGGACCGACGGGGCGCGAGCTGCGGGCGGCCGGGCTGGCGAAGGCGGGGAAGGCGATCGGCGCCGGGTGTCCGAAGTGAGGGGGGGCGTGCGGGCGGTGGTGATCGGACTCGTGATCTGCGTGGCCGCGTGTGCCTCGAGTCAGAAGAAGAGAACGGGCACGGGCACGGGCACGGGCACGGGCACGGGGCCGAGTGCGCCTACGAGCAACGTCCAGATCGGGATGGCGACGTGGTACGCGACCGGCACGATGACCGCGTCCGGCGAGCCGTACGACAAGCGCGCCATGACCGCGGCCCACCGCAAGCTGCCGTTCGGCACCGTCGTGCGGGTCACCCACCGCCGCACCGGCAAGAGCGTCACCGTCCGCATCAACGATCGCGGTCCGTTCGGCTCGAAGAAGCGGATCATCGACGTGAGCGAGGCGGCGGCGGAGAAGCTGGGCATCATCGTCGAGGGCGTGGCGCCGGTGAAGGTCGAGATCCTCGCGCGCCCGGAGCCGAAGAAGAAAAAGAAGAAGCAGCGATGAGCGCCACCGTCGTCGAGGAGCGCGAAGGTCCCGTCGTCGACCTGCGCGGCGTCCACAAGCGCTACGGCGCGGTGCACGCGCTCCGCGGCGTCGACGCGCTCGTCGACCGGCGCTCGAAGGTGATCGGGCTCCTCGGCCCCAACGGCGCCGGCAAGTCGACGCTGGTGAAGTGCCTGCTCGGCATCATCCCGTTCGAGGGCGAGGCGCGCGTCCTGGGGCTCGATCCGCGCACGGACGGCCCGGCCATCCGCGCGCGCGTCGGCTACATGCCCGAGGGCGACGTCTTCCTCTCCGGGCTCTCGGCCGTCGAGCTGTGCACGTACGCGGCCGAGCTCTCGGGCTTGCCGCGCACCGAGGCGATGCAGCGCGCGCACGCGGCGCTGTACTACGCGGGCCTCGAGGACAAGCGCTACCAGGAGATCGACGGCTACTCGACGGGCATGAAGCAGCGGGTGAAGCTGGCGCAGGCGCTGGTCCACGATCCCGAGCTCCTGTTCCTCGACGAGCCGACCAACGGCCTCGATCCGCGCGCCCGCGACGCGATGCTCGCCCTCATCACCGAGCTCCCCGAGAAGCGAGGCTGCGCGATCATCGTGTCGACGCACCTGCTCACCGACGTCGATCGGGTGTGCGACGCGGCCGTGATCATGCACCAGGGCTCGGTCCGCTTCGCCGGCACGATCGACGAGCTGCGCGCGCGCGGCGTCTCCGGCAAGGACCTGATCGTCGAGGTGCGCGACCGCGCCGAGCTCCTGCGCGACGCGCTGGTCGCGCGCGGCGCCGAGGTCTCGCTGACCTCGCCGGTCGCCATGATCGTGACCATGCCCGCCGCGCTCGAGCCGCGCGCCGTGCTCGAGATCGCGCGCGGCGCCGGGGTCCAGCTGCGCACGATCGAGCCCCACCGCGCGTCGATGGAGCAGGCGTTCCTGCGCGTGGTCAGCCAGGGGGTGACGCCGTGAAGGCGCGCACCGGCGTCATCCACGACCTCGGCTACGCCCGCTACGCTGGCGAGCGGCGGCCGCCGGAGACCTTGTGGCGCGTGATCATGCGCCAGCACCTGGCGTACGCGTGGAAGACGCGCTGGCGGCTCAAGCCGTGGGTGGTGATCGCGCTGGCGATCACCGTCGGCGTCGGCGTCGTGCTCTACGTGAGCAAGAACTCGATCGTCGGGATGCTCAGCCGCGAAGGCGTGGGCCCGACGTGGCTGACCGCCGCGGTCCCCTTCGCCTACACCTGGTACCGGATCCCGGCGTTCATGATCTCGATGACGATCGGCGCGGCCGTCATCGCGCGCGATCGCGAGACCGGCGCCTTCACCTTCTACTTCTCGCGGCCCGTGCGGCCCTTCGACTACGTCCTCGGCAAGCTCACCGGTCAGCTCGCGCTCATGGCCGTCATCTTCCTCGCCGGTCCGGTCGTGCTCGGGCTGTTCAGCGTCGGCCTCACCGAGACGACGAGCGAGGCGCTCGACCAGCTGCGGATCCTGCCCAAGGTGCTGGCGATCGGCGCGCTCGGCACGGTGGCCTATGCGTCGATCCCGCTCGCCTTCTCGGCGCTGGCGCCGCGCCGCACGATCGCGCTCGCGGTCTGGGCCACCTACTACATCATGGTCTCCACGATCATCGCCCAGCTCGGCGCGCTCCTCTGGCTCCCGCTCAAGGCGTTCGACCTCGGCCTGGCGATGGAGTCGATGGCGATGCGGCTGTTCGACGTCCCGATCCCCGGCGAGACGCTCGCGCCGCTGTGGGCGGCGATCGGCAGCCTGGTCGTGCAGAGCGCGGCCGCGATCGCCGTCGTCTTCGTGATGGTGCGGCGCGAGGCCGAGGGCTCCGTGGGAGGCTCGTCGTGAGCGGGCCGGCGACCGCGATCGTCGAGGCCGAGCGGCTCTCGAAGTGGTACGGGCACGTGCTCGGCGTCTCCGACGTGAGCTGGACCTTGCCCGGCGGGGTGATCGGCCTGCTCGGCCCCAACGGCGCCGGCAAGTCGACGCTGATGAAGCTGATGACCGGGCTCCTGCGGCCGAGCCGCGGCGCGATCCGCGTGCTCGGCGGCGACCCGTTCGCCGACGCCGGCGTGCGGCGCCGCATCGGCTACAGCCCCGAGCACGAGCACACCTACGACGAGCTCACCGCGCGCGAGCTGGTGACGGTGCTCGCCCACCTCGCCGGCGTGCCCCGCGCCGAGGCGCCGCGGGCGGCGGTGGCGGCGCTCGAGGCGATGGGCATGACCGAGGCCATGGACCGGCGCGTGCGCGGCTTCTCCAAGGGCATGCGCCAGCGCACCAAGCTCGCCGCCACGCTCGCCCACGATCCCGAGCTGCTCGTCCTCGACGAGCCGCTCACCGGCGTCGATCCGGTGGCGCGCATCGACATCATCGAGCGGATCAAGAAGCTCGCGGCGGAGCGGGGCAAGACGGTGATCGTCTCGTCGCACGTGCTCTACGAGATCGAGGCGCTCACCGAGGACATCGTCGTCATCTACCGCGGCCAGGTGCTGGCCGAGGGCAACATCTACGAGATCCGCCGGCTCATCGATCGTCATCCGCACCGCATCCGCGTCGAGTGCGACCGCCCGCGCGAGGTCGCGGCGGCGGTCGCCGGCGCCGAGCACGTCGCGCGGCTGGTGATGGAGCGGCGCGCGCTGGTGATCGAGACCCGCGATCCCGATCGCTGCTACGACGACCTGGCGGCGGCGATCGTCGAGCGCGGC
This sequence comes from Myxococcales bacterium UBA2376, assembly GCA_002344285.1. Taxonomy (GTDB): domain Bacteria; phylum Myxococcota_A; class Polyangia; order Haliangiales; family Haliangiaceae; genus UBA2376. The sequence goes on along the minus strand of DDTA01000195.1, from coordinate 8,458 downwards.
GTGGAGCTGCGCGCGATGACCTCGCCCGACAACAACCTCGGCGCGGTGTTCGAGTACCTGACCGGCGGCCGCGAGGGAGGTGAGGCGTGACCGCGCGCGGGCTGAGCGGCGGACAGGCGACGCTCGCGATCGCGCGCCTCGCGATCGTGCGCGCCGTGCGCGGCAAGGCGCTGTGGATCGCCGCGGCCACCGCGGTCCTGCCCCTCATCGTCGTCGGCGTGCAGGCGAGCCTCGGCCACACGGCGGAGACCATGTGGCAGACGGCGTTCATGCTCACGCTGCTCACCCTGCCCATCGTCCCGTCGATCCTCATCGGCCCGTCGCTCTCCGACGAGCTCGAGGACAAGACCAGCGCGTACCTCTGGTCGCGCGCCCTGCCCCGCTGGACGATCATCGCCGGCAAGCTCGCCGGCCTGGCGCCGGTCGCCGCCGCCATCGCGATGGTCTCGCTGGGGGTGGCCTGGCTCGTGATGGGCGGCCCGGGCAAGGTGCCCGTGGACACCGCCGTCCGCGGCCTCGCGGGCGTCGCCGCCCCGGCGCTCGTCGCGTCGGCCCTGGTGGCGGCCCTGGCGACCCTCGTGCCCCGCCACGCCGTGGCGGTCTCCGTGGTCTACCTGCTCTTCGTCGACAAGGTCGTCGGCGAGCTGCCGATCAAGCTGCGGTACGTCTCGATCGCGTTCGGCGGCCGCTCGGTCGCCGGGTTCGACGACCTCGCGGCTGCGCCCGGCGCGCTGTCGCTCCTCGTCGTCGGCTCGGTCGCCGTCGCGATCGCGATCACGCGCATCGGGCGCATGGAGTGATCACATGTCGAGCTCGCCCATCGACTTCATCGCGTCGGCGAAGGCGGGGTCGCTCTGGCACGCGGCGGCCAGCGTCATCATGCCGCCCATCGCGCCCATCATGCGCGACTCGTAGGTCTTCTTGAACCACTCCTCGGCGGCCGGATCCTTCATCGCCGCCTCGTGCTTCTTGGCCTCGGCGGCGATCGGCTTCATCTTCTCCATGCTCGCCTTGATCGCCTCGGCGCCCTTCGCGCAGTCGCTGCCGGCGGCGCTGAGGCCCTTGCCCATCGCCTCCATCTCACCGACGAGCTTCTCGGCCAGCGCAGCCATCTCGTCGGTCACGACGGCGGGACGATCGCCGGCCGGCGCCGCGCCGGTCGCCGCGGCCGCGCCGGTGGCGGGCTGATCGCCCGTCGGAGCGGCCGAGCCGGTCGCAGCGGCGGTGGCCGTGGCGGCGCCCGTGGCGGCCGCGGTGCCGGTCCCGGCGCCCTTCTCTTCCTTCTTGCAAGCGGCGAGGCCGAGCGCGGCCGGGATAACGAGAGCGATCATCATGCGCTTCATGTCGACAGTCCCTTTCCGAAGTTGGCCGGAGTTGGCACGAAAACCCCTTCCGGCACAAGCGCGGTCGCCTCCTTAGATCACTTGTCGAGTTGCCCCATCTCCTGGATCGCCGCCCCGAAGTCGGCGTGACCCTGGCACGCCGACGCGAGGGTCATCATCCCTCCCACCATCGACTGCGTGATCCGGTCCGCATAGCGCGCCTGGAACCACTGCTCCGCGGCGGGATCGGCCATCTCGGCCTCGAACTTCTTCGCGCGCTGCACGAGAGGCTTCATGTTGGCCAGCATGCCGCGCACCGCCGCGGCGCCCTTGTCGCAGTCGGTGCCCGCCGCGGTCATCGCGCGGCCGCCGGCCTCCATCAGCGTCACCAGCTCCTCGGCGATGGCGACGATCTCGTCGGTGACGATCGCCGGCCGTCCATCGGTGGGAGGTGCTTGCGGCGGCGGCACTGGCTCCGGCGCCGGCTCGGCAACGGGCTCGTTCGTGGGCGGTGACGGCGGCGGCTTCGAGCTTCCGCCGCAGGCGACGAGGAGGACGACGGCGACGACGGCGAGTCGTGGTGACACCCGCCGAAGGTAGCACTCAGCGCGGACCGATCTCGAAGCGGTCCACGACCCGCGGGCGCAAGGCGGCCGGATCCATGCTGACGTCGTCGACGCCGATCACGTAGCCGGTCAACCGGTCCGGCGTCAGCCGGAAGCGCACGAACTGACGATAGCGATCGACGAGCGCCGCCGCCGCGATCTCGTTGAAGTGGCCGTCGAGCGAGCCGGCGATCGCGAGGTACCAGCCGAACAGCGCGCAGCCGAAGAACATCGCGAGGAGCGCGCCGCCGACCCAGACCACGACGTGCTCGTGGACGCCCTCGGGCGCGACGGCCACGCCGTCGGCGGCGACGATCGCGACGGCGAGCGTGAGGCCGGCGAACACGAGCCCCGCCGCGGCCAGCGGCAGCGCGTGCCCGCGACCGCCGCGCGCGAAGATCGCCCGACCGACCGGGAGCCCCAGCGCGGTGACCGCGATCATCGCCGGCACCGACCACCACGCCGCGAGCGCGATGCGCGCGATCACGAACGGCGTGAGCAGCTGCGCCGCGCCGTGCACGAACCCCAGCACGCCGAGCGCGACCCGCCGCGGCCACCGGTGGCGCCGCGCGCCGAAGACCGCGCCGAGCACGGCGCCGCCCGCGAGGCTCACGACGACGACGAGGTAGAAGACGACGTCGAACCAGATCGCGCCCGGGGCGCCGAAGTCGAGCGCGATCGGCACGACGAACGGCGTCGCGAAGCCGGCGAGGCCGAGCGCCCACGCGAGCCAGTAGCTGCGCATCGGGTCGAGGACGTCGACGACGCGCTTGACCTCGAGGAACGAGCGCTTGCGATCGGGATCACGCGCGTGCGCGGCGGAGACGCGTCCGGCCCACGTGAGGCCGAGCACCACGAGCGCCAGGCCGGCGAGGATGGCGGCGAGGAACCACGCCGACGTGACGAGGATGTCGGCGCCGGGCCGCTCGGGGATCGCGACCGCCGCGCCGTTCCAGACGCCGGCCTCGCGATCGATCCCGACCCACGCGAGCAAGCGATCGAAGAGCCAGCCGGTGCCGGTCGCGCTGGTCGCCGCCGCGGCGAGGAAGAAGCAGAAGGCGAGCGGCACGACGCGGATGAGGCCGCCGCGGAAGAGCCACACCGGGTTGAACAGGTGGCGGGCGACGGCGCGACGCGACGCTGCCGGCTCGGGGAACGTCGCCTGCGCGGCGCGCGGGCCGATCTCGGGGAACGTCGGGTGGTGGAACGCCCCGCCGAGGCCCGCGACCACGGTGGCGTAGCCCGCGCCGCGATCCTGGTAACGCGCGTAGTGGTGCACGTCGCCGGCGAGATCGAGCCGGCACGTGCCGGCCGCCGGAGGCGGCACGTCCTCGTCGAAGTGGGCCGGCAGGTCGAGGCGCGCGAGCGCGTCGCGATGCGCGGGCTCGCACCACGTCGTGCCCAGCGCGACCGCCGGCGAGCCCGTGCAGACGACGAGCTTGGTCGCGCGCGGCAGGCTGCGGAAGTAGACCTCCTGCCGTGGATCGAGCCCGATGTCGACGTCGAGACCCCACAGCTGCCAGTCCCACGGCAGCTCGAGCGCGAGGTACGACGCGGTCTGCACGCGCTCGTAGCCGGCGAGATCGAGCGACGGGCCGTGCTCGCCGAGGGACGACAGGCCGAAGAGCGCCGACAGCCACGTCAGGCGCGGGCGGCCGACGACGCCCGGCAGGTCCTTGCGGAACATCGCGCCGAACCCGTCGAGGTCGTCGTACCAGTCGTGGTTGCCGGGGACGCCGTAGACGCGGCGTCGGGGATGGAGCACGGCGCCGCGCGCCGCCAGCGCGCGCGCTGCCCAGGCGAAGGGCGCACGCACCCGCGCCGCGAGCGTGGCCTGGTCGGCGACGTGGTACGCGGTGTCGCCGCCGAACACGAGGAACTGGCCACGCGGCAACACGGAGGGCCCGTCTCCCGGCGCGCCCCGCACGCTCACCACGGCCCCGTCGGTGCGGTCGCGATCACCGGCGTGCTCGTCGAGACGAAGCTCGGCTTGCAGCAGGTACGCCATCGTGAACATCGACGCGCCGCCGTCGCCGGTGTCGGCGATGTAGTCGAACCACAGCTCGCGGCTCTCCGGCGGCACCACGCGCGGCGGCCGCGGCTCGCCCTCGGCGGCGTCCTCCTCGAGCCCACCGCCGATCGCGTCGACGCGCACGTCGCGCACGCGGCCGGCGTCGGGGGCGCCGTCCTCGACGTGCGCGTGCCCGGGGACGAGCGGCATCCAGTCGCGCGGGTCGTTGCGCCGGCGGTGCAGGATCGTGCGCAGCTGCGCGAGCAACTCGGGGGCGAGCAACCAGCCGACCGGGCGCAGCGGCCGCTCGGGCTGCGGCGGCACGTCGGCGACGCGCGCGAGCTCGCGCTCGGTCGCGGACGTCGGCTCGGCCTCCTCCCGGTGCATCCATTGCCGACTATCCAGTGACCACGCGCCGCGGCCAAGGCCTGGCGGCAGCGTGCTACAAGCGCCGGCCATGCAAAGAGTCGTCATCGTGATCGCCGCCCTGGCCCTCGCGGGCGGATGCAAGAAGAAGTCGAACGAGGGCGCGCCGGGCGGGGCGAGCCCGGGCGCCAGCGGCAGCGGTGTTGCCACCGCCGGCGACGGCACGCCGGACGGCGACGGCACGCGGTCGGCGACCACCGACTCGCTGGGCGAGCTGAAGCCGATCACGGAGTGCCCGGCCGCGCTCCGCGACACCGACAAGGGCCTCCGCCGCACGATCCCGGCCGGCTGCTCGACCAGGATCGAGGGTGACTACTACGTCGACGGCGAGCTCGTCATCGAGGCCGGCGCCACGCTCGCGTTCGCGCCGGGCGCGGCCATGTACGTCGGCTACGGCGCGCCCGCCAAGCTGACGGTGCGCGGGACCCAGGCGCAGCCGGTGACGTTCACCTCGGGCGGCGACAAGGTCGCCGGCGCGTGGAAGGGCATCACGATCTACGCGCGGTCGCCCCGCTCCGAGCTGGCCGGCGCGATCGTCGAGCACGCCAGCACCGGGTTGACCAGCGAGGCGCCGGATCTGACGGTGAAGGACAGCACGTTCCGCGGCCACCAGGTGACGGCCGTGCGCGTCGACGATCAGGGCACGCTCGCCGCGTTCACCGGCAACACGTTCGACCGCCCCGGCGACGTCGCGATGAGCGTGCCGCCGGCGGCCCTCGTGGGCCTGGGCGCGAACACGTTCCCCGCCGATGCGGTCATCGAGGTGCGCGGCGGTTCGGCGCGCAAGTCGGGTGCGTGGCGCAACCCGGGCGCGCCGTTTCGCGTGGCGGGCGAGATCTACATCGACGCCGAGTCGGGCAAGGCCGCGATCGAGATCGCGGCCGGCAACCGCTTCCTGATGGAGGGCTCCGGGGCGCTCTACGTGGGCTACACCGGCGACGCCGAGCTGAAGGTCGCGGGCACGGCAGACGCGCCGGTCACGTTCGCGTCGGCCGGCACCGCCGAGCCCGGCGCGTGGGAGCGCGGCATCATCGTCTACAAGCGCGGGGTCGCGAGCTTCGATCACGTCGTCGTCAAGCACGGCGGCGCGAGCGACAAGGCGGCGATCCGCCTCCAGGAGGGAAAGCTGTCGATCACCAACTCGACGATCGAGGACAACGTCACCGGCGTCCACGTCGACGACGTCGGCGAGCTGAAGGCGTTCGACCACAACCGGATGGCGGGCAACCGGGAGAAGGCGCTCGAGCTGCACCCGCGCTCGCTCGGCGTCCTGGGCTCGGGCAACACCTACGCGGCCGGCCAGACCATCGTCGTGCACGGTGGGACCGTCGACAAGGCGAGCACGTGGCTCGTGCAGCCGGGCGCCGTCGTCGTCGTGGACGGCGAGATCTACGTCGATGGCGGCGAGGCGACGATCCCCGCCGGCGCCACGTACGCGTTCACCGAGGCCGGCGCCATCTACGTCGGCTACGGCAAGGCCGGCCGGCTCGTCGTGACCGGCACGGCCGACAAGCCGGTCACGTTCCAGGGCGCGCGCGACGCGGCGGATGCGTGGAAGGGCGTCGAGCTCTACGACCACTCGTCGGGCAGCGCGCTCGCGCACGTCGTCGTGAAGGGCGCCTCGCTGCGCGCGAGCGAGACCGCCAAGATCACGCGGACCGCGGTGACCTGCTCGCCGACGAAGTGCTGAGCGCCGCCGCGATCAGAGCTCGAGCGACGCGGCGAGGTCGTGCTCGGAGGCCTGCGTGACGCGGGCGCGCACGATCGCGCCCGACGGCGCGGTGCCGTCGGCGAGGTAGACGACGCCGTCGATGCCGGGGGCCTGGCCGTAGAAGCGGCCCTCGAGCAGGAGGTCGGTCTCCTCGGAGATGCCGTCGACGAGCACGTCGATCTCGCGGCCGACCAGGCGCTCGAGCTTCTTCCGGCTGATCTCGGCCTGGAGCGCCATGAGCTCGGCGACGCGGGCGTCGGCCACGTCCTGGGGCACGCGGTGCGGCAGCATCGCCGAGACCGTGCCGGGCTCGATCGAGTAGGGGAACACGCCGACGCGGTCGAGCTCGACGTGGGTGAGGAACGTCTTGAGCGCGCCGAACATCTCCTCGGTCTCACCCGGGTGACCGGCGATGAACGTGGAGCGGAGGACGACGTCCGGGATGCGGGCACGCAGGCGCTCGATCAGCTCGTAGGTGACCCGCGCCGAGTGGCCGCGGCGCATGATCTTGAGCATGCCGTCGTCGATGTGCTGGAGCGGGACGTCGACGTACTTGGCGATCGTCGGCTCGCCGGCGATGACGTCGATGAGCTCGTCGGAGAAGGCGCTCGGGAACGTGTAGTGGAGCCGGATCCAGTGGATCCCCGGCGTGCCGGCGATGCGACGCAGGAGCGCGGCGAGCGTGGGCCGGCCGTCGAGATCCCAGCCGTAGCGCGTGAGGTCCTGCGCGATGAGGTTGACCTCCTTCACGCCCTCGGCGCCGAGCTGCGCGACCTCGGCGGCGATGTCGTCGATCGAGCGGCTGCGCTGCGGCCCGCGCAGCTTGGGGATGATGCAGAAGGAGCACGGCCGGTCGCAGCCCTCGGCGATCTTCACGTACGCGGTGTGGCGGGCGCCGATGCGTACGCGGGGGGCGTCGTGGTCGTAGATGTAGGCCGGGGTCTCGGTGACCTGGACGACGGGGAGCTTCTTGCCGCGCGCCGGCTTCTTCGTGGCCGGCGCCGGGGCGATCGCGCGCGCGATCGACGGGAAGTCCGACGAGCCGAGGATGTGATCGATCTCCGGGATCTCGGTCGCGATCTCGTCGGCGTAGCGCTGCGCGAGGCAGCCGGTGACGACCAGCTTGGCCGCGCGATCCTTCTTGTACTCGGCCATCTCGAGGATCGTGTTGATGCTCTCGGCCTTGGCCTGATCGATGAACGCGCACGTGTTGACGACGATGACGTCGGCGTCCTCGGGGACGTCGCACAGCGCGTGCCCGGCGGCCTGCACCTGGCCGAGCATCACCTCGGTGTCGACCTGGTTCTTGGGGCAACCCAGGGACACGAAGTAGATGTTCTGGCCGGGGGCCGCGCTCATGCGCGGCGCAGTCTGGGGGGCGAAGGGCCCAAAGTAAAGGGGCTCGAATGGACCCGTGATTCCGGCGGGTTGCCGCGCGGCTCGCTCAGGGCAGGCAGGCGGCGCGACGGTCGGTGCCCTCGATCTGCCAGCCGACGCAGCCGCCCTCGATGTCCACGGTCATGCGGTCGACCCCGCGCAGGTCGAAGCGCGAGACCTGGCGCTGGCCCTCGATGGAGACGTTGCCGGAGGCGTGGGCGCCGCCGACGCCGATCAGCTCGATGCCGCTGTTGGTCAGGTCGCAGCTCGGCGAGGACGGGTTCTCGCAGTGGTAGTAGAGGTCGGAACGCAACGTGACGCCGAACGAGGTGACGGTCAGGTCGGCGTCCCACGTGCTGAAGTTGTCGCGCCGCTCGATGAAGCCGTCGTAGGTGACCGACCAGCTCTCGTCGACGAACGCGAGCTGGTGGAGCTCGTACCGCGAGTCGCCGCCGAACCAGTCGAGCTGGTCCCAGCCGGCGGGGTTGGTGACCACCGCCGAGCCGAGGATCTCCGTTCCGTCGGCGCGCGTGCAGCCGCCGGTCACGACGGCCCGATCGCCGCTCACCTCGATCGTCGGGCACGGATCGGCGTCGAAGGTGTCGCCGAACTGGTCGACCTGCGACTGCGCGCCGAACATGTCGCTGCCGCCGGCTGCCGAGATGATGCGCGCGATCTCGGCGTCGCTGCGCTCGGCGAACACGAGCGTCCGGTCGATGTCGGTGCTGCCGCCCGCGCCACAAGCTCCCAGCGCGAACGCGGCCGCGAGCGAAGATCCAGCCAGGATCCGCATGAGTGCCCTCCTCTTCTGGATCCTACGACCAGCAACGGCCGTGCCGCCAGCGAAGGGCGCGAACCCGCGAGGAAGGCCCCGGGCGGCGTGGCCGACGCTTCACGCCGCGCCGGCACGGCGCCGGTGTAGGTGTCGCGGCGTGTGCGCCGCGGCGCCTTAAGTTGTCAAAGTTGACACCGTCCCCAAATAGAACGCGTTCTATTTGGGGACGGT
>DDTA01000267.1:10383-10532 GCA_002344285.1 Myxococcales bacterium UBA2376 | reverse complement strand
CGGCGCCGACGTCGTCGCCGTCGCGCACGGCGGCGTGATCGCGTTCCGCGCCGGCGCCGTGCGCCGCCTGACCGTGCCCACCGGCCTGCGCGTGCACTTCGCGTGGACCGGCGCGCCCGCCGACACCGCCACCCTCGTCGCCGCCGTCG
>DDTA01000267.1:0-10305 GCA_002344285.1 Myxococcales bacterium UBA2376 | reverse complement strand
GCCGCTCGCCTCGCGCCGCTCGGCGCCACCTGCAAGACCACCGGCGCCGGTGGCGGCGACGTGCTCGCGATCGCCGCGCCCGCGTCGATCACCACCTCGGCGCTCGACACCGCGATCGTCGAGAGCGGGCTGTGGCCGCTTCATCTGAGCGTCGACCCGACGGGCGTGGACTTCCACGCCGACGGCGGGTAGGGTCGCCTCAGATGCCGTCGTCGCGACTCCCCGGGCTCTACACGCTCACGGTGGAGGAGCGCCGCCGCCGGGTCGCCGAGGCCGCCGGCATCGACGTCTCCGATCTCGCCGCGCTCGACGGCGGGCTCTCCGAGGACGACGCGGCCGGGATGATCGAGAACGTGCTCGGCCGCCACGCCCTGCCCTTCGCGGTCGCGACCAACTTCACCGTCGACGGCACCGACGCGCTCGTGCCCATGGTCGTCGAGGAGCCGTCGGTGGTCGCCGCCGCCTCCAACGCCGCGCGCATGGTGCGCGGCGCCGGCGGCTTCACCACCACGGTCGCGCCGCCGATCGTCACCGGTCAGATCCAGCTCACGCACATCGCCGACGTCGAACGCGCGGTCGCCGCGCTCGGCGACGCGGCGCCGCAGCTGCTCGCCCGTGCGCGCGAGCTGTCGCCGCGGCTGTGCGCCCGCGGCGGCGGCCCGGTCGCGGTCTCCGCGCGCATCCTCGCCCGCCCGCCCGGCCCCGACGGCGGCGTCATCGTCGTGCACGTCGACGTCGACTGCCGCGACGCGATGGGCGCCAACCTGGTCAACACCCTGTGCGAGCGCCTCGCCGAGCCGGCCGCGCACGTCGCGGGCTCGAAGGTCGGCCTGCGCATCCTGTCCAACCTGTCCGATCAGCGGACGGTCCGCGTCACCTGCCGCGCCCCCGACGACGCGCTCGCCGACGCGCGCTGCCCCGGCCCCGAGGTCCGCGCCGCCATCGCCGCGGCGTCGCGCTTCGCCGAGCTCGACAGCTACCGCGCGGTCACCCACAACAAGGGCGTGATGAACGGCGTCGACGCCGTGCTGGTCGCCACCGCGCAGGACTGGCGCGCGGTCGAGGCCGGCGCCCACGCCTACGCCGCCCGCACGGGCGCCTATCGCCCGCTCGCCGTCTGGCGCGAGGTCGACGGCGGCCTCGTCGGCGAGCTGGAGCTGCCGCTGGCCGTCGGGACCGTCGGCGGCGCACTCCACGTCCACAGGGGCGCCCGGCTCGCGCTTCGCCTGGCCGGGGTGGACGCCGCCCCGCGGCTCGCGTCCCTGGCCGGCGCCGCCGGGCTCGCGTGCAACCTCGCGGCCTTGCGCGCGCTGGCGACCGACGGCATCCAGCACGGGCACATGGCGCTCCACGCCCGCGCCGTCGCCCGCGCCGCCGGCGCCCCCGCCGACCTGGTCGACGACGTCGCCGACGCCCTCGCCGCCGCGGGAGATGTCCGGATCGAGGCGGCTCGTGTCATCCTGCAGGCGATGGCTGCCAAGGACACCCCGTGATCCACCGCATCGGCGATCGCAAGGCCCACGCCCAGGCCGTCCCGCTGCCCCCGAGCCTCGAGCTCGAGGCCTGCTACCGCTACTGCGAGGCCCTGTGCCGCGCCCACCACCACAACTTCCCGGTGGCGTCGATCTTCACCCGCTCGACCCTGCGCAAGCACGTCTTCGCGATGTTCGCGTTCGCCCGCGCCGCCGATGACTTCGCCGACGAGGCCTCGTACGAGGGCCGCCGCGCGTCGGAGCTCGACCGCTGGGAGGAGCTCCTCCACGAGACCTACTACGGCCGCCCGCCCGAGCACCCGGTCTTCATCGCGCTCGCCGACACGATCAAGCGCTTCTCGCTGCCCATCATCGAGTTCACGCAGCTCGTGTCCGGGTTCCGGACCGATCTCGAGGCCCGCCGCTACGCGACGTGGAGCGACCTGCGCAGCTACGCGCGCCAGGCCGCCGAGCCGGTCGGCCACCTCCTCCTCTACATCGGCGGCTACCGCGCCCCCGAGCTCCACGCCTACTCCGACGATCTGTCGAGCGGCCTCGCCATCGCGCGCCTCATCCAGGACATGCCGGCGGACTGGGAGCGCGGCCGCGTCTACATCCCCGCCGAGGATCTGCGCCACTTCGGCGTCACCGAGGCCGACATCGCGAGCCGCCGCGCCAGCCCGCAGGTCGGCGCGCTCGTCCGCTACCTCGTCGCCCGCACCCGCGCCCTCCTCGAGCGCGGCCGTCCGCTGGCCGAGCTGGTCAGCGCCGATCTCGCCGTCGAGCTCGCGCTCATGTGGCACGGCGGCAACCGCATCCTCGACAAGATCGCCGACGCCGGCCCCGACCTCTTCCGCCACCGCCCGCGCATCAACGCCGCCGACAAGGCGCTGGTCGTCATGCGCGCCGTGGCCTGGCGCGGCGAGACCCTGGGCCCGCGCGCCGTCGACCTGGCCAGGCGCACGCTCGGCGCCTGATCTACAGATCGACGTCGAACGCGACCCGCGCGCCGATCTTGAGCGTCGTGACGTCGGCGCCGCCCGGCGCGGTGAACGTGCGCTCCCACGAGATCCCGAGCGCGGCGCCCGGGAAGAAGAAGCGCGTGCGCAGCGCACGGCCCCCGATCGAGACGCCGAGGTGCGCGCCGTGATCGATCCGCTCGAGGTCCTCCTCGTTCGTCCGCCCGAGCCAGCCGGCCTCCACCTCCCAGTACGCGTTGGTCAGCGTGTGGCGGTAGACCAGCGGCGCGACGAGGTCGAGCCCGAGCACCAGGTTGCCGCGGTTGCCCAGCTCGTCCTTGGGGAACGCCGCCGTCGCGCCCAGCTCGAGCCCGGCGTAGAGCGCCGAGCGCGCGTCGAGCACCTTGCCGACGAGCAGGCGGCCGGCGCCGCCGGCCCAGAAGTCGGTGCGGTCGCTCCCGTGCACGAGCATGGCCTTGCCGCCGCCGCCGAGCGTCAGCTGCCAGCGCCCGTCGGAGATCTGGCGCCCGCGGAACGGCTCCTGGATCTCGACCCAGAACGGGCAGTCGTGCGCGGCCGACCGGTCGGCCTCCTCGAGCAGCATCCGCACGCGGTGCAGCTTGACCAGGAGCTTCACCCGGCTCATGCGCTTGCCGCGCTCGCGGTACGCGCGCTCGAGCGGACCGCCGTTGGCCGCGATCTGCTCGTCGAGCCACGTCGCGAGGGAGCGCCGCGCCAGCGGGTCGACGCGGCACACCGAGCCGAGCGCGTCGGAGAGCAGCCCCTCGATCTCGAGCCGATCGATGCTCCAGCCGGCGGCGCCGCCGACCGTCACCTGCCGCTCGAGGTCGCGGTAGAGCGCGGCCGTCGTCGGATCCGGCGGCAGCGTGCGCGCGCACGCAGCGACGACGAACAAGGCGATCGCCGCGACACGCATCGCGAGGCCCGGGCTCAGGACAGCGCGAGCCAGCTCGCCGCCGCCGACGACAGCTTGCGCGAGAAGCTCTGCGGGAAGCACTTGATCACGTAGTCGACCGCCTGCTGCTTGAGCTCGGCGTCGAGCGGGTCCGGAACGTCCATCACCCCGTCATCGGGGCTCGGCCGCACGCCCAGACGGACGATCTCCGTCAGGCGCAGCACATGGAGCCGGTTCATGAACAGCGCATAGGCGATCCCCAGGAACATCTCCTCCTGGGTCGGGTCGAGGGCGGCCGACATCGACCCCGAGGGTTATCACGGCTTCCGGCGGGCCGCGAGTGCCTGGAGACGCGCCTTGAGCTCGGCCTCGAACCCGGACTCCGTGGGCTGGTAGATCGTCGTACCCGCCAGCTCGGGCGGGAGGTAGGCGGCCGGGACGTACGCGCCCTCGAAGTCGTGGGGGTACTTGTAGCCCTGGCCGTGGCCCATCGTCTTCTGGAGCGCGGTCGCCGCGTTGCGCAGCTCGGGGGGCACCGGGAGGGAGCCGCGCTCGCGCACCAGCTTGCGGGCGGCCGCGTAGGTCGTGAGCGCCGTGTTCGACTTGGGGGCGCAGGCCAGGTAGACGGCGGTCTGGGTGAGGACGAGCGCACCCTCCGGCAGCCCGACCAGCTGGAACGCCTGGAGCGCCGCCGTCGCGACCACCAGCGCCTGCGGATCGGCGTTGCCGACGTCCTCCGACGCGAAGATGACGAGGCGCCGCAGGAGGAAGCGCGGGTCCTCCCCGGCCTCGAGCATCCGCGCGAGCCAGTAGGCGGCCGCGTCGGGGTCGCTCCCGCGCATCGACTTGATGAAGGCGCTGATGACCGCGTAGTGCTCGTCGCCGGCCTTGTCGTACGCGAGCGCGCGGGTCTGCGCCGCCTCGATCACGTGGGCCCGCTCGACGACCGCGGTGGCGGTCTCGCCGCGCGCCAGGTCGACCGCCGCCTCCAGGACGCCGAGCGCGCGCCGGCCGTCCCCGCCGGCGAGCGCCGCCATCTCGTGGAGCACCTCGTCCGCGATCCGGACGTCGAGCGCGCCGAGCCCGCGGTCCGTGTCGGCGAGCGCGCGCCGCAGGATCTGGAGCAGCGCGTCGTCGCCCAGGGCCTCGAGCCGGACGACGCGGGCGCGGGACAGGAGGGCGGCGACCACGCCGAACGAAGGGTTCTCGGTCGTGGCGCCGACGAGGGTGATGGTGCCGGCCTCGACGTGCGGGAGCAGCGCGTCCTGCTGCGTGCGCGAGAAGCGATGGATCTCGTCGATGAAGAGGACGGTCTTGCGGGCGAACTGGTCGCGCCGCTGGGCCGCCTCCGCCACGGCCTCCCGGACCTCCTTCACTCCCGCCTGTACGGCCGACAGCGTGACGAAGTGGGCGCGCACCGCCTCGGCGAGCAGACGCGCCAGGGTGGTCTTTCCGGTCCCAGGCGGGCCCCAGAGGAGCAGCGATGGGAGGTTCTGACCCGGGGCCAGCTTGCCCAGGAGCCGTCCCGACCCCAGGAGGTGTTCCTGTCCGATGAATTCCGTCAGCGATTGCGGTCGCATGCGCTCCGCGAGCGGCTGGTTGAGCCGCCGTGCCTCCGCGTTGCGCGAGAACAGATCCATCGGAAGACTGCCGTGCCGCTGAACCGAAGTGAGCTTGGGCGTGTGCGTGCACGTGTGTCAATGCTGCGGGCTGGCGTCAGCCCCTGGTGACGCAAAACCCGGCCAGGCCTGTGGTCGGGTGGGGAGTCCCGATCGCGTTTTTCGGGCAGTTACGGCGAGCGAGACCGGCCAGACCGCGTGGCACTTGCCTTGCTTTACTGCGAGGCATGGCCGCGCTCGAGGACGTCTACCAGTACCGATTGCTGATCGGGAAGAGTGCGTCGGGGGCGGGCCTCACGATCGACGAGATCGATCACCTGGTCGAGCTGGAAGCGCGGTTCGCCGCGAGCGAGGCCGACCAGCGCGCGGCCGACGGCCGGCGCTTCAGCCGCCAGCGGGTCGACCTGACCGGCGTGATGCGCGGCGGCAAGCTGAACGACACCGTGACCGTCGCCGAGCTGGCGCCCGGCGGCGTCGTGTGCCGGTCGGCGCCGTACGCCGAGCCCGGCGACGCGGTCGAGCTCGTGATCGAGGACGAGGCGACCTGCTGCTCGTACCGCTTCAAGGCCAAGGTGCTGTGGCTGCGCGAGGAGCACGAGGGCGACGACTTCGTCGTGGGCCTCGAGCTCGTCGGCACCCCGCTCATGATCCACTACGGCCAGAAGCAGACGAGCGAGCCGATGTTCACGCGCATCGCCGCCTGAACTTCGCGGGCCCGCCTGCTAGCTTCGAGGCGTGCGCACGACCGCGTTCGTCGTCCTCCTCGCCGCGCTGACCGCGTGCGGCAGCGCCGCCAAGACCGCGCAGCGCCGCGAGTTGAACCGCGCGATGCCGTACGGGCTCGAGACCGCGCAGCCCTGGACCAAGGACCCACGCGCGCTGAAGGTCCGGATCTGGGTCGACGCGGACTTCCGCGCGCAGAACGTGCAGTGGAAGCGCCAGCTCGAGGAGCAGGTCGACGAGGCGAACCAGTTCCTCGCGCCCGCGCTCGGGATCCGTCTCGACGTGGTCGCGTACAAGACGTGGGAGGCGCGCTCCGGCGACCGTTCGGTGAGCGAGATCCTCCGGTCGCTCGAGGCGCAGGATCCGGGTGACGACGTCACCTGGGTCATCGGCTACGGCTCGTCGCTCTCGAACGTGTCGACGAGCTTCGATCAGATCGGCATGGCGCGGCTCCTCGGCAAGCACCTGGTCGTGCGCGGCTACGCCGACGTGAGCGAGCGGCAGGCGTTCACCCGCGCCTTCCCCGACACCAGCAAGGAGGAGCGCGAGCTCGTCCACCAGGCGCGGCGGCGTCACAAGCAGACGGTCGTGCTCATCCACGAGCTGATGCACACCCTCGGCGGGATCCACGAGCTCGACGAGGGGTGGTTGATGCACGCCTCGTACAACATCGAGATGCGCCAGCTCTCCGACCGCAGCCGCGAGCTCGCGCAGATGGTGATCGACGAGCGGCTCAAGCCGGCGATCGAGCAGAACCTGCGCCAGCTGGCGAGCCGGATGATCGGGTACCTCGACGCCAACCCGTGGGGCGGCTGGGACCCCGACGACAAGCAGCGGATCTCGGTGTTCCTGCGCGCCACGATGGACTCGAACCCCGGCCGCCCCGGCACCGACGTCGCGGCGACGGACATCCCGGTGCCGCCCGAGGTCTACGATCAGTTCCAGCGCGCGCAGCGGCTCGCGGCGCAGGGCAAGTCGGCCGAGGCGCTGGCCGAGCTCGAGGCGCTGGTCGCCGCGTACCCGAGCACCGCCGAGCTCCGGCAGGCGATCTGCGAGGTGCACATCGCGGCGAGCGGACCGGGGTCGGAGCAGGCGACCGCGGCGTGCACGCGCGCGTCCGAGATCACGCCCGACGATCCTCGGCCGTACGTCGCGCGGGTCGAGGCGTTCGTGCGCGCGGACGAGCGGGCGAAGGCGATCGCGCTCCTGCCCGAGGTCGAGAAGCGCGCAGCCGACCAGGCGCCGGTGTGGGATCGCGTCGCGGCGATCTACCAGGCGACGGGTCGCATCTCGCAGGCCGAGGGTGCGGCGCGGCGTGCGATGGCGATCACCAAGGCGACCTCGCACCCGCTCGTCGAGTGGGCGGCCCGCACGCGCGCGCGCTACGGGCTACCGCCCGACGGCAAGCGCTGGAAGATCGCGCCGGCCGACGAGGGCGACTACATCGCCGCGGTGCGCGAGCTGCTCGACCTCATCTACGCCGGCAAGACCGGCGAGGCGCAGACCAAGGCGCGGGCCGCCGAGAAGCGATGGGCGGGCGCGCCCGGGATCCTCGGCGCGCGCTGCGACCTGCACCTCCGCCTGGGCGAGACCGGGACGGCCAAGCGGCTCTGCGCGCAGGCGGTGAAGGCGTGGAGCGGCGCGGCGTGGGCGCAGTACCTCGAGGGCGTCATCGCGCTGCAGGAGCACAAGGACGCACGCGCCGAGGTGTCGCTGCGCGCCGCGATCGCCGCCGATCCCGAGCTGGGGCAGGCGTACCGCGCGCTGGGCAAGGCGCTGGCGCGGCAGAAGGACGACGCGGCGTGGAACGAGCTCGCCGAGGTCTACCAGCGGAAGTTCGGGCAGGCGCTGCCGCGCTGACCGGCCGACGACGAGCCGGAGGGGACCGCGCCTGTATAATCGCGACGTGAGCATCCTCCGCCGCTGGCTGTCCGCCGACTACCGGGCGGCGCGATCTGCCGAGGCGGCGGGCAACCCGGAGGCGGCGGCGCAGCACTACGCGCTCGCCGGCGACTTCGAGGCGGCGGTGCGGATGCACCTGGCGCGGGCGGCGCGGGCGGCGGACCGGACCGCGGAGATCGCGGCGCTGCGCGACGCGCTCCACTGGGCGGGCGACGACCCGGCGCTCAAGAAGCTGGCGTCGGGCGCGCTGGGCCGGGCGCTCCTGGCCAAGGCCCTGTCGGAGGGCGTCGCGACCGCGCGCGATCACGAGAAGGTGCGCGAGGCCGCGGCGTTGCTCCTCGCCGGCGGCGAGCACCGCGACGCCGGCAAGGCGTTCGAGCAGCTCGAGGACTACCAGGCCGCGGCCCAGGCGTTCTCGGCGGGCGGGCTGGTCGAGCAGACCGAGCAGGCGCTCGCGCTCGACGAGAAGAAGAACCAGAGCGACCACCGCGCGCGCGAGGCCTACGCCGATTACGAGGTGCACCTGCGGCTGGGCCGGCGCGACGACGCGCGCGCCGCGCTCGAGCGGTGCCTGGAGCTGACGCCGTCGCGCGACCGGCGCCGCCTGCTCGACGACCTGCTCGCGCGCCTCATCACGTCGGGCAAGGTCGAGCTGCGGCCGCGGGGCGGCTCGCCGGGCATCGTGGCGAGCGCCGGCCCGGTCATCGCGCTCGGCCGCGACGCCCTGTGCGATCTCGCGCTGCGCGCCGGCGGCGTCTCGCGGCGGCACGCCGAGATCGACGTCGCCGAGTCGCCGCGCTTCGCCGTGCGCGACGCCGGCTCGCGCAACGGCACGCTCATCGGCGGCCTGCCCATCGCCGGCAAGGTGCCGCTCGCCGATCACGGGATGCTCGAGCTCGGCGAGGACTGCCGCATCGAGTTCGCGGTCGGCGGCGAGCCGCCGGTCCTGGCGCTCACGGTGCAGAACGGGATCGATCGCGGGCGCAAGGTGGTCGCGGCGCGCGGCGGCGACCGGATCGACCTCGTCCCGCACGGGCTGCCGTGCGACGTCGTCTTCGTGGACGGACGGCCATGGCTGGGACGCGCCGACGGCACGTTCAAGCTCGGCGACGCGCTGATCGGCCAGGGTCGCGTCCAGCTCCTCGCCGGCGACGTCGTGGTGATCGACGGCACCGAGATCGACGTGGTGGCCTGAGCGTGCCGGCGACGATCGCGGCCGGCTTCTTCTCGCGGCTCTTCGGCAAGAAGAAGCTGCCGGCGCCGGCGCCCGAGCCACAGCCGGAGCCGGCGGTCCTGCGCAACGAGGACGACACCTGGCTCGAGCAGCTCGTGGTCGCATGCGGCGACGGCAAGCGCCTCGACGAGCTGGCCGGCGCCGACACGCTCGCGCACGTCGACAACCTGTGGGCGAGCGGGCACGAGCGCCTGGCCACCGAGTGGCTGGAGAAGCTGCTCGCCGTGCCCGACGCCGCGGAGGAGGCGGTCGCCACGCTGCGGGCGAAGCTGGTCGAGCGCCTGGACCAGCGGCGCGAGCTCGAGCGCGGGCTCGTGCACCTCGAGGCGCTCACCACGAGCGCGCCGCACGCGGTGCGCGCCCACTACCTGCTGGCCGAGCACCACCGCAAGCAGGGCGACGACGTCCTGGCGATGCGCCACTACGAGGCGGTGCTGGCCCGCGATCTCGACTATCCCAACGTGCGCGCGCGCGTCGATCGCCTGCGCGCGGCGCGCGGGCTGGCGGCGCCGTCGGCGGGCGAGACCGTCGCCGGCGCGGATCTGGTCGGCATCGCGGGCGGCGCGCGCTACCGGCTGGTGCGCGAGCTGGGGCGCGGCGCGACCGGCGTCGTCTACCTCGCGCGCGACGCCGAGCTCGAGCGCGACGTCGCGGTCAAGCTCCTGCACCCGCACCTGGCGGCGGCGCAGCAGCAGGACGCGCTGTCGCGCTTCTTCCACGAGGCCCGGGTGATGGCGTCGTTGCGCCACCCCAACATCGTCGCCGTGCTCGATCTCGAGGAGAAGGCGCGGCGCATCGTCCTCGAGCTCGCCGCCGGTGGCACGCTGCGCGAGACGCTGCGCGATCGCGGCCCGCGCCCGCTCCGGCGCGCGCTCGAGCGCCACGGCCAGCTCCTCACCGCGCTGGCGGCGGCGCACCGGCGCGGCATCGTCCACCGCGACGTGAAGCCGGGCAACCTGATGTTCCGCCGCGACGCCGACACCGCCGGCGTCGAGATCATGCTCGGCGACTTCGGCGTCGCGCACCTGCCCGACGCGAGCGGCGCGATCGGCGCCGAGGCCGCGCGCAGCCGCCGCGCCGCCGAGGCGATCGGCACGCTCGCGTACATGAGCCCCGAGCAGCGCCGCGGCGAGCCGCCGCGCCCGAGCGACGACGTCTGGGCGGCGGCGGTGGTGCTGTTCGAGATGCTGACGGGCCGGCACCCGTGGTCACGCGAGGTCATCCTCGGCGGCGCGCGCCCGCCCGACGACTTCCGGCTGCCGGAGGCGACGCTCGCGGGCGTGCCACCCGCGCTCGCGGCCGGAGTGCAGGCGCACCTCGACGCCATGGTCGCGAGGGAGGTTGCGGCGCGCCCGACGACGGAGGCGGCGCTCGCGACTGCGGCTGCGTTGCGCGCGGATGCGATCGGGGCGGGGATCCTGAGCTGAAGGGAGTGGGGCGAGGAGACAAGGGACGGGGAGACAAGGGGACAAGGGGACAA
>DDTA01000045.1 GCA_002344285.1 Myxococcales bacterium UBA2376 | reverse complement strand
GCCGACGCAGGACGAGCTCACGATCGCCCTCCCCAGCCTCGACGACGGCGACGGCACGACCCGCGTGGTCGAGGCGGTCCCGGTCGACCTCCGGCCGCGGCGGCGCCCCGTCGTGCTCGCCGGCCTCGCGGCGCTCGCCCTCGCCGTCGTCGCGGCGGTCGTCGTCGCCAGCGGCGCCCTGTCCGGGGACCGGACGGAGCTCGCGGCGGCCACCGCCGCCGACGCGGCGCAGAGCGTGCGCGCGCTGCCGGTCGACGCGGCGGCCCCCCTCGTCACGCCGGCGCCCGACGCGCAGCCGCCGCAGCCGGACGCCGCCGTCGCCGTCGTCGACGCCGCGCCGCCGCCCCCGGCCACCGCCACGCTCGAGATCCTCGCCCGCCCCGCCGGCGCCCGCGCCGCCGTCGACGGCGCCCGCCCGCGCGCGACGCCGCTCGTCCTGCGCGATCGCCCGCCCGGCAAGGTCACGATCGTCGTCACCAGGGATCGATACGCCCCGGCGACCCGCACGCTCGACCTCGCCGCCGGCGAGCACCGCACGCTCGAGATCGTCCTCGAGAAGAAGTCGAGTGGTGGCTCGCCGAGCGGGAGCACCCGCGTCGGGTACCTCACCGCGCGCACGCAGCCGTACAGCGTCGTCTATCTCGGCGATCGCCGGCTCGGCGAGACGCCGTTCGCGCGCGTCGCGCTCCCCGTCGGGCGCCACGTCCTGACCTTCAAGCACCCCGGCAAGCGCCCGGTCACCCGTACGGTCACGGTGAAGGCGGGCGAGACCCTCAAGCTCAACTTCGACCTGTGATCACGACCCCGGCAGGGTCCACAGCTCGCTGACGTTGGGGTGCTCGAGGTCGGCGTTCTCCAGCTCGATCACCGCCGATTCGTCCTCGGTCGCGGCCGGCGCCGGGGCCGCCGGCTGCGAGCGGTGGCCGAGCCCGAGCTGGAGGCGCGCCTCCCGCACCGTCTCGCCCAAACCGGTGTACGTGTCGCGCGTGTTCGAGCGCGCGAGGATGGTCGCGAGCCGGTTGGCGAACTGCCGCGCCGACGGGAAGCGCACGGACGCGTCGAGCGCCAGCGCCCGGTGCACCGCCTCGCACAGCTCGACCGGCAGATCCTGCCGCATCGCCTGGAGCGGCGTCGCGCGGCCCTCGGCGATCATGCGCAGCGTCTCCTGCGGCGTCTCGGCGAAGAACAGCTTGCGCCCGGTCAGCGCCTCCCACAGCGTGGCCGCCGCCGAGAACAGATCCGACGCCGGCGTCGGGCGGCCACCGAGGACGACCTCGGGCGCGAGGTACGAGATCTTGCCCTTGGCGATGCCCGGATCGGTCTTGTCGCCGGGGCGGTCGTTGGCGAGCGACAGCCCGAAGTCGATGAGGCGCGCGTTGCCGGTCTCGCTGATCACCAGGTTGTGCGGCGACACGTCGCGGTGGACGATCGGCTGGAGCGCGCCGGTCTCGTCGACGCGCTCGTGCGCCGCCGACAACCCGCGCAGCATCCCGATGCCCGCCGCCACCATGTTCTCCCAGCGCGCCGGGCGCTGCTGCACGGCGACCAGGTAGTCGATGTACGTCGCCAGCTCGATGCCCTCGATCCACTCGAGGATCAGGTAGTACTGCCCCTCGTCGGCGATGAAGTCGTAGACCTGCGCGATGTTCGGATCGCGCAGCTCGGCCCCCACCCGCGCCTCCTCGACGAACATCTGCTCGTACATCGGCTGCTCGGCGAGGTGGGCGTAGAGCTGCTTCACCGCCACCTGACGGCGGAAGTTGCCCGGCCCGTGCTGGTACGCGCGCCAGACCGTGGCCATGCCGCCCTTGCCCGCGACCTCGATCAGCTCGTACTTCCCCGCGACCAGCCCCCCGCGAACGGAAGATCCGCGCTCGTCCACGCGGCTATCGTAGCACCTGACGCCGGATCACCCGCGCCGGATCACTTGCCGCCGGCGGCGAAGTACGACGGCTTGGTGTCGAAGCGATGGGTGGCGTCGATGAGACGCACCGTGCCCGACTTGGAGCGCATGACGATCGACTGCGTGTGGGCGCCGGTGCCGGTGAAGCGGACACCGTCGAGCAGGTAGCCGCGCGTGACGCCGGTCGCCGCGAACATGACGTGCCCCGAGGCGAGCTCGTCGGTCGAGTAGATGTAGCCCTCCGGCTTCACGCCCATCTTGTAGGCGCGCTGGCGCTCCTCCTCGCTGCGGAAGCGCAGCCGGCCCTGGAGCTCGCCGCCGACGCAGCGCATCGCGGCCGCGGCGATCACACCCTCGGGAGCGCCGCCGATGCCGAAGAGGACGTCGATGCCCGAGTCCTCGCGCGTGGTCATGACCGCGCCCGAGACGTCGCCGTCGCCGATGAGGCGGATGCGGGCGCCGGCCTGGCGCACCTCGGCGATGAGGTCGGTGTGGCGATCGCGGTCGAGGATGACCGCGGCGAGGTCCTCGACGCGCTTGCCCTTGGCGGCGGCGATGCGCTGCAGGTTCCACGTCGGCGTCTCGCGCATGTCGATGACGCCCTTGGCCTCGGGGCCGACGGCGATCTTGTCCATGTACGTGTCGGGCGCGTTCAGGAACTGGCCGTCGTCGGCGATGGCGATCACCGAGATCGCGTCGGGCGCCCCGGTCGCGCACAGGTTCGTGCCCTCCAGCGGGTCGACCGCGATGTCGACGCGCGGCGAATCCTCGTCGTTGTCGGTCCAGCCGTGGCCGACCTTCTCGCCGATGTAGAGCATCGGCGCCTCGTCGCGCTCGCCCTCGCCGATGACGACGGTGCCGCGGATGTCGATGGTGTCGAACGCGCGGCGCATGGCCTCGACCGCGACGTGGTCGGCGAGCTTGCGGTCGCCGCGGCCCATGAGCCTCGCCGATGCCAGCGCGGCTGCCTCGGTGATGCGGATGACTTCGAGGGCGAGGTTGCGATCGTCCATGGCGCCGCCACTAGACCACCGGCGCGCGCGCGGATCAATCGCTGGACGACCCGAGTGCTCGCACCGGCAGCGACGCCCGCAGCTCGTCGGGGAGCGCGCGCGGGCGCCCCGTCGGTCCGATCACGGCGTGCCGCGTGAACCCCTCGGCGAGGACGTCCGCGCCCCGCCGCACGACGTAGCCGAAGCGCATGGACGCGGCGCGCAGCTCCGTGATCTCGACCTCGACCAGGAGCAGATCCTCGTAGTACGCGGGCGCGCGGTACTTGCAGTGCGCCTCGACCACGGGCAGCGCGACCTGCGCCGCCTCGAGGTCCTTGTAGCTCTTGCCGAGCGCGCGCCAGTACGCCGCGCGCGACGCCTCGAAGAAGCGAAGATAGTTGGCGTAGTACACGACCCCCATCTGGTCGGTGTCGCCGAAGATGACCCGCTGCTCGTAGATCATTGTCGTTCGCTCATGCCTACTCGGCCCCACTCCTCGCGGCCGGCATTTCGCTGGGCCGCTACTCCGCGATGCGGATGAGGCGCGGGGGCGCCGCCGCGATCGGGAGCGCCGCGATCTTGGCCAGCGCGGCCTGCACGTCACCCTCGCGGGCCTGGTGCGTCACCACGAAGACGGTGGCGCCGCTGTCCCGGCCCGGGTCGCGCTCCGCGTCCTGGATGACCTGCTCGATCGACACCTCGTGGTTGCCCAGGATCGTCGTCAGCTGGCCGAGCACGCCGGGGCGGTCGGTGACCGAGAAGCGGAGGTAGTAACGCGAGCGCACGTCGGCCATGGGCAGGAGCGGCTTGGCCGCGAGCGCCCGGTGTCGTCGCGTCGGCCGCGCGCCGGCGGCCTTGGCCATCAGGTTGCGCGCGACCTCGATGAGGTCCGACACCACGGCCATCGCCGTCGGCATCATGCCGGCGCCGGCGCCGTAGTACATCGAGCCGCCGAGCGCGTAGCTGGTCACGTAGAGCGCGTTCTTGGCGCCGTTCACGTCGGCCAGGAGCCAGCGCGACGGCACCATCGTGGGATGGACGCGGGCCTCGACGGCCTTGCCGTGATCGCGCCCGATGACCAGCGGCTTCACCACGTACCCGAACTTCTCGGCGTACGCGAAGTCGCGCGGGTCGAGCGCGTCGATGCCCTCCTTGTGGATGGCGTCGACGTCGAGCATGGCGCCGAAGCACAGCATGCACAGGACCGCGAGCTTGTGCGCCGCGTCGCCGCCACCGACGTCGAGCGTCGGATCCGCCTCGGCGTAGCCCAGACGCTGGGCCTCGGCGAGCACCTCGGCGAACGGCGTCCCCTGCTCGCTCATCGCGGTGAGGATGAAGTTCGACGTGCCGTTGACGATGCCGTTCACCATCTCGATGCGGTCCGACGCGAGGCCCTCGCGCAGGACGCGGATGACCGGCACGCCGCCGCACACCGCGGCCTCGTAGTAGACGTCGACGCCCTTGTCCTCGGCGGCCGCGAAGACCTGCGTGCCGTGCTTGGCCAGGAGCAGCTTGTTGGCGGTGACCACGTGCTTGCCGTGGGCGATCGCCTGCTCGACCGCGACCTTGGCCTCGGCGTCGCCGCCGATGAGCTCGCACACGATGTCGACGTCGGGCCTCGCCAGCATCCCGGGGATGTCGGTGGTGAGCAGCGCGCGGTCGACCTCGACCAGGCGCTTCTTCTTGTCCGGCGCGCGCACCGCGATCGCGCGCACGACCAGCCGCGCGCCGAGCCGCGCGCGGATCGCCGCGGCGTTGTCCTCGAGCAGCTTGACCACGCCCGCGCCGACGTTGCCCAGGCCGAGCAGCGCGACGCCGATCTCGCGTTCCGACGACGCGCCCATCACGGACCCGACGCGTAGGAGTAGTGCTCGCTCACGATCTCCCAGCGATCGCCGCCGGCGGCCCGCGCGAACGTCATCGTGAGGAATCCCTCGTCGGTGACGGTGAGCACGCCGTCCGAGATCTCGCGGATGAGCCGCGCCGAGTACGTCGCGCCACCGCCGCCGATCGCCGTCACCTGACCCTCCTCGAGGGAGAGGTGCACGCTCCGCGCGCCCTCGACCGTCTGGCGCAGGTAGTTCTGCGCCTGCGGCCAGCCGACGTGCGCCTTGCCCTGGTACACGACGACGGTGTTGCCGTCCTGGCGATAGAGCGGGGACAGCGCCTCGAGGCTCCGCACCTCCCACCCCTGCCGCCACTGCTCGACCGCGCGGAAGACGGCCGCGAACGCGTCGCCGGCCGCCTGATCCGTCGGCGTGGTCGAGCCCTTCGCGCCGCCGCTGCAGCCCGCGGCCAGCGCGATCATCACGGCGAGGCCGAATTTCCTCATGGAGGTCGCCTTTTAGCACGGGCCCCGCGCGAACGTGCGTCCGACGGTGATCGATGCGCCTTCATGATGTAGGTTCGCCGCCATGACGGAGATCATCTGGATCCACGCACGTGAGGTGCTCGACTCGCGCGGCAACCCGACGGTGGAGGCCGAGGTCGGCCTCGAGAGCGGTGCCCTGGGGC
Source organism: Myxococcales bacterium UBA2376 (assembly GCA_002344285.1). GTDB lineage: Bacteria > Myxococcota_A > Polyangia > Haliangiales > Haliangiaceae > UBA2376. The sequence goes on along the minus strand of DDTA01000045.1, from coordinate 5,026 downwards.
GGGCCATCGTTCCCTCGGGCGCCTCGACGGGCGAGCACGAGGCGCTCGAGCTCCGCGACAACGACCCGGCCCGCTTCCTGGGCAAGGGCGTCGGCCGCGCCGTGCAGAACGTCACCGACACGATCGCCCCGGCGCTGGTCGGCATGGACGCCGATGATCAGGCCGCGGTCGACGCCGCGCTCATCGAGCTCGACGGCACGCCGACGAAGAGCGGCCTCGGCGCCAACGCGATCCTCGCGGTCTCGATGGCCGTCGCCCGCGCCGCCGCCGAGGCGCACCAGCTGCCGCTCTACCGCTACCTCGGCGGGGTGGGCGCGCTGACGCTGCCGCTGCCGCTCATGAACATCATCAACGGCGGCGCCCACGCCGACAACGACCTCGACATCCAGGAGTTCATGATCGCGCCCGCCGGGTTCGATCGCTTCGAGGACGCGCTGCGCGCCGGCGTCGAGGTGTTCCACAACCTGAAGAAGATCCTCTCCGCCAAGGGCAAGGCCACCAACGTCGGCGACGAGGGCGGCTTCGCGCCGGCCATGGCCACCGCCGACGAGGCGCTGTCGACGATCCTCGAGGCGATCGCCAAGGCCGGCTACAAGGCCGGCGAGCAGATCTTCCTCGCGCTCGACGTCGCCGCGTCCGAGTTCTTCGACAAGGGCACCAAGACGTACCAGTACGAGGGCAAGACCCGCAGCGCGGCCGAGATGGTCGAGCTGTACGCGGGCTGGACCGAGAAGTACCCGCTGGTGTCGATCGAGGACGGCCTCGCCGAGGACGACTGGGACGGCTGGAAGGCCCTCACCGACCGCATCGGCGCGCGCACGCAGCTGGTCGGCGACGACCTCTTCGTCACCCAGACGGCGCGGCTCGCGCGCGGCATCGAGAAGGGGATCGCCAACTCGATCCTGGTCAAGGTCAACCAGATCGGCACCCTGTCGGAGACGCTCGACGCCGTGCGCACGGCGCAGCACGCGCGCTACACGGCCGTCATCTCGCACCGCTCGGGCGAGAGCGAGGACGCGTTCATCGCCGACCTCGCCGTCGCCACCAACGCCGGCCAGATCAAGACCGGCTCGGCGTCACGCAGCGATCGCGTCGCCAAGTACAACCAGCTCCTCCGCATCGCCGACCAGCTCGGCGACGACGCGCGCTTCGCCGGCAAGTCGCTCTTCAAGCGCTGAGCGGCGGCGCGCTACGTGAGCGTGTCGGGCGCGTCCGACAGGAGGATCGGGTGGCGCGCCGACCCGCCCAGGCGCAGCCGCGTCGGCGGCCCCGAGCGATAGCCGCCGACCTTGCCGACGGCGTCGGGGTCGGGCTCGCGCACGCCCTGCCCCATCACGGCGATGGTCTCGCCGACCTCGATCACGCCCTCGCGGTAGCGCAGCGACTTGTTGAACACCCAGCCGGTCGAGCGCAGGCCGTGGCGCGTGAGGAACTGCTCCTCGACCGGGGTGGCGTCATCGAAGGTCCCCGAGCGCGTGGTCATGTCGAGGTCGACCGCCACCCGGGCGCCGCGCGGATCGACGATCGCGCGCCCGGTGCCGTCGTCGAGGACGAACGGCACGCCCATCGCCTCGCGCACCACCTGGCGCCAGCTACCGGTCTTGCCGCTCGAGCGGTACTCCTCCACGGTGGCCTCGTAGAACACGCACGAGCGCCCGGTGAACGGCGCCTGCAGGGTCTCGCCTTCGCCGACCCGGCCGACCACGCGTCCGGTTCGGCCCTCACGCAGCTCGGCGAGGTCGACCCGAGGGGCGCCACGCAACTCCCGGCGGATCCTCGCCTTCTCGTTCCACATCAGGCTGGCCGCGACGATCGCGACGCCCGCCACGACGGCGAGGACGACGAGGGCCTCCATGACGCCCATCGTACGTCACATCCTTGCGCCGGGGACTCTGCCTCCTGGCACTCCGTCACCAGGTCACCAGGTCCACCAGGAGCCTTGCATGCGCCGCGCCCTCGGGTCGTTCTGCGTCTCGCCCATCGTCCTCGCCACCTTCGCCACGCTCGCCGTGGTCGGAGGCTGCGGCAGCGTCCAGGAGACCTTCGTCGACGCCGCCGGCGACGACGCGTCGTCCGACGACGCCGACGTCGATGGGCCGCTCTCCCCCGACGCCGCCGGCATGGTCACGCTCACCGTGACCCGCGGTGGCGCGGGCAGCGGCGTGATCATCTCGAACCCCACCGGCGTCAACTGCGGCACGACCTGCACCTACTCGTTCCCGGCGGGCACGCTCGTCGCGCTCACCGCCACCCCCGACAACGGCTCCACCTTCACCGGCTGGGGCGGCGCGTGCAGCGGCACCGCCGGAACCTGCACGTTCACGATCGACGCCAACGCCAACGTCAGCGCCGACTTCGGCCTCGCCAATCACACGGTCACGATCGCGCTCGCCGGCAACGGCACGGGCACCGTCACCTCGAGCGCCGGCAACATCAACTGCCCGGGCACCTGCTCCGTCACCGTGCCCTACGGCACGCAGATGAACCTCACCGCGACCCCGTCGGGCGCGTCGGCGTTCATCGGGTGGAGCGGCGGCTCGTGCAACGGCACCGGCACCTGCGCGTTCAGCGTCACCGGTGACACCACGATCAACGCCTCGTTCGCGCTCAACTACACCGTCGTCGTCACCCGCACCGGCAACGGCAACGGCGGCGTGACCTCGAGCCCCGCCGGCATCAACTGCGGCGGCGACTGCGACGAGACCTACGGCGCCGGCACCAGCGTGACGCTGACCGCGACCGCCGGCGCCGACTCGACGTTCACCGGGTGGAGCGGCGCCTGCACCGGCACCGGTACCTGCGTCGTCACCGTCAACGCGGCGGTCGCCGTGACCGCGACGTTCACGCTCCGCCAGTACACGCTCTCGGCCGCGACCGCGGGCACGGGCGGCGGCCTCGTCACGTCGAACCTCGGCGGCATCAGCTGCCCGGGCACCTGCTCCGCCGTCTTCAACCACGGCCAGGTGGTGACCCTCACCGCCACCGCCAACGGCCAGTCGACGTTCACCGGCTGGAGCGGCGCGTGCACCGGGACGGGCGCGTGCGCCGTCACCATGGATCAGGCGCGCAGCGTCACCGCGACCTTCGCGCTCCAGACCTACGGCGTCACCGTGACCCCCGCCGGCACCGGCACCGGCACCGTCACGTCAGATCCCGCCGGCATCGACTGCGGCGCCGACTGCAACGAGACCTACGGCGCGGGCACCGTCGTCCGCCTCACCGCCACGCCGGCGGTGGGCTCGACCTTCACCGGCTGGTCGGGCGGTGGTTGCACCGGCACCGGCACGTGCAACGTGACCGTCAACGCCGCCGTGGCGGTGACCGCGACCTTCACGCTCAACACGTACACGCTCACCGTCACGACCGGCGGCGCCGGTACGGGCACCGTCTCGTCGAGCCCGGCCGGCATCAACAACTGCACCGGCACCTGCACCGCGAGCTTCGCCCACGGCACGGCGATCACGCTGAGCCAGACCGCGAGCGTGCCCAGCAGCACCTTCGGCGGCTGGTCGGGAGCCTGCGCGGGCCCCGGCACGTGCAGCTTCACGATCACCGGCAACACCTCGGTCACCGCCACCTTCAACCTCGCCCAGTACACGCTGACGCTCACCAAGGGCGGCGACGGCCAGGGCACGGTGACGTCGAGCCCCGCCGGCATCAACTGCGGCGCGGCGTGCTCGACGCAGGCGGCGAGCTTCAACTACAACCAGATGGTCACGCTGACGGCGAGCGCGGCGACCGCGCCGCTCTCGGCCGACTCCACGTTCACCGGCTGGTCGGGCGGCGGCTGTAGCGGCACCGGCACCTGCACCGTCACCGTGACGGCGGCGACGGCGGTGACCGCGAGCTTCACGCTCCGGCCGAACCTCATGTTCGTCACGTCGACCTCGCACACCGGCAACCTCGGCGGGCTCGCGGGCGCCGACGCCATCTGCCAGGCGCGCGCGAACGCCGCCGGCCGCGCGGGCACGTACCGCGCATGGCTCGCGTCGTCGTCGGTGAGCGCGCTCAGCCGCCTGGGCGCGGCGCGCGGCTGGACCCGCGTCGACGGCCGCCCCTTCGCCAACAGCCAGGCGGACCTGACCAGCGGGCGTATCCTCTACACGCCGACCCTGACCGAGACCGGCGCCAGCGCCGACGGCGCCAACGTGCGCACCTCCGTGCAGCAGACCGGCGGCACGCAGGCCAACGACTGCAACGGCTGGACCGACGGCACCTCGACCACGACCACCCACAACTTCGGCTCGGCGAGCAACGGCACCTTCTCGTGGTCGTCGAACGGCGGCGTCACCTGCGCGTCGTCGATGCAGCTCTACTGCTTCGGCGTCGATCGGGCGGCGACCGTGACGCCGCCGGCGCAGACGACGGCCACGGTGCGCCGCGCGTTCGTGACCACGTCGTCGTTCACGCCCGGCGGCGGCCTGGCCGCGGCCGACAGCGCGTGCCAGTCCGCGGCGAACGCAGCGGGCCTGCCGGGCAACTACCTGGCGCTCCTCGGCAGCTACAACGCCGCCACCGGCGGGGCGATCTCGGCGGCGTCGCGCTTCAACACCGCCGGCCTGCCCTGGGCGCGCGTCGACAACGTGATCCTCGACAGCACGGCCGCCGCGCTCCTCAGCAACGCGACCACCTACTGGGACGCGGCCCTCAACGTCACCGCCAGCGGCGCGTACACCAGCGGCCGGACCTGGGCCGGCGCCGACCGGGTCGCCAACGGCGGGACCTCGTCGTCGACCTGCGTGAACTGGACCAACAGCACCGCCAACGCGTTCGGCTGGGTCGGCATCACCCAGTCGAGCCACTCGCCGACCGCGTTCGCCAACTACGCGTCGGCGAGCTCGATCACCGAGTGCGACGGCAGCCAGACGCTCTACTGCCTCCAGCAGTGAGCGCGCTCCGCCCGCCCGCGTCTCAGGCCTCAGGTCCCGGAAGAAGCCGGCATCAGGATCAGGCGTCAGGGACAGCGGAGCTGAGGCCTGAAGCCTTCTTCCTGAAGCCTGATGCCTGATGATTCAACACATCGTAG
>DDTA01000077.1:277-5023 GCA_002344285.1 Myxococcales bacterium UBA2376 | reverse complement strand
ACGAGGATCACGCGGCCGCGGGCGCTGCCCTTCTCGAGCGCCACCGTGACGTCGCGGAAGAAGCCGAGCGCGAGCACCTTGAAGCGCGCGTTGGTGAGCCGCGGGTCGGCGGCGCGCAGCTGCTCGCCCTGCCGGATGGGGACGGCGCGCAGGATGATGCGCTCGGCGGTCGTGCGATTGCCGGCGACCCGGATGTCCTCGATCGTGATGAGCGGGCCGAAGTTGGGGTCGGTGTCGGGGAGCGCCTCGGCCTGCCGCTCCTCGGGCCGGAGCTCCTCGGGCTGCGCGGACGCGACCCGCGCGGCGCCCAGCGCCAGGGCCAGCGTGGCGGCCAGCACGTATCCAAAGGCCGGAACCCTCAACGCCTGGAACGTATCGCGGCCGGGCGGCTTCCGCACGAAGCGTGACGCGCGTCGTATACTCCGGGACGTGAAGTGCCCGCATTGCGGCGTGGACAAGCCTGACGACGCCCGGTTCTGCGGCGCATGCGGGCGGGCGGCGACGGGGACCGAGCCGTCCTACAAGGAGCTGACCGGAGCGGTGCCGGTCCAGACCGCCGACATCGTCGGACGCGAGATCGCCGGCCGCTATCGCGTGCTCGCCAAGCTCGGCGAGGGCGGCATGGGCGCGGTCTACCGCGGCGAGCAGATCTCGCTCAAGCGCAAGGTGGCGATCAAGGTGCTGCGCCCCGAGCTCTCGCGCGACCCGGCGCTGGTGCGGCGGTTCAACGCCGAGGCCGAGCTGGTCGCGCGCCTCTCGCACCCGCACACGGTGAACATCTACGACTTCGGCCAGGACGCCGACGGTTCGCTGTTCATCGCGATGGAGTTCCTCGAGGGCCGGTCGCTGCGGCAGGTGATGACCCAGGAGGGGCCGCTGCCGCCGTGGCGCGTGCTCGCGATCGCGCACCAGATCGCGGCAGCACTCACCGACGCGCACCAGCACGGCATCGTCCACCGGGACCTCAAGCCCGACAACGTCATGCTCACCGAGCGCGGCAAGGACAAGGACGTCGTGCGCGTGCTCGACTTCGGCATCGCCAAGCTGCGCGACGACGATCGCCAGACGGTGAACGCGATGACGCGCGCCGGCGATCTCATCGGGACGCCGCAGTACATGGCGCCGGAGCAGATCCGGGGCGAGGCCGTCGACGGCCGCACCGACGTCTACGCGCTGGGCGCGATGCTCTACGAGATGCTCACCGGGCGCCTGCCGTTCGAGGGCCCGACGGTGATGGCGATCCTGTCGAAGCACCTGACCGACACGCCCGAGCCACCGACGGTGCGGCGACCGGATCTCGGGCTGCCGCGGGAGCTCGACGTGCTGGTGATGACCGCCCTGGCCAAGGATCCGGCGCAGCGGCAGCCGACGATGGAGCGGCTCGGCGACGACGTCGCCAACCTGCACGTGCAGCTCGGCGGCGCCGCGATGTCGGGCCCGCGCTCGGCGATGATGTCGGCGCCGCAGCCGGTGCAGCGCGCGGAGCACCAGACGCCGCTGCCCAGGCCGTCGGGGCCGCCGCCGGGTGTGCCGCGGACGTTCCCGCCCGGCGCGATGCAGCCGGTGCCGTCGTCGCCGCCGTCGTCACACGGCCCGGCGCCGATGCCGATGCCTGGGGCGATGCCAGGGCCGATGCCGGGGCCGATGCCGGGGCCGATGCCGGGGCCGATGGGTGGCCCGACGCCAGGCCCGATGCCGATGCCGGCGATGATGACGCCGCCGTCGTACGCCGCGGGCGGCGCGCCGAAGAAGTCGAAGGCCCCGCTTGTCATCGCGCTCGTCCTCCTGCTCGCGGCCGGCGGCGGCACGGCCGCGTACTTCGCGACGAGATCGACGTCGCAGGGCGGCGCCGCGGCGGGAACCGGCTCGTCGGATCCCGACGATCCGTGGGCCGGGAAGGGTGGCGGGGGTGCCGATCCGGATCCCGATCCGGATCCCGATCCGGATCCCGATCCGGATCCGCCGCCGCCCGCCGCGTGGAACACGTACGCCGACGACGAGCTCGGCTGGGGCCTCCGCCTCCCGCCGGGGGTGTCGACCTCGCCGACCGTCGCCAACGGCGCGGTCAACTTCAGCGGCTTCCGCGACGGCTCCCTCATCGTCGTCGGGGCGTTCGCCACGCCGAACCAGGGCAACAACCCGTCGCGCGCCGAGCTCGAGCAGTTCGCGGCGCAGCTCGCCGCCCAGCTGAACGCGCGCGTGACCGAGTCGGGCTACGCGCAGACGCAGGGCAAGAGCCGCTACCGCGTCGTGATGGAGACCCCGACCGACCGCGGCGAGGCGCGCTTCTACATCGAGCCCCACATCATCCTCGTCGCGTATTACACGCGCAACAACGGATGGGACGCGAGCGCGGGCGAACGCCGCGAGTTCTTCGAAGGCGTTTCGTTACCCGGAGGTGCCATGTGATCCGACGGTTCGCGCTCGTGCTGGTCGTGTTCGCCGTCACCGCGGGTGCCGGCGACGCCGTGGCTTGCCCTCCCGACGCCGCCGAACGCGCTGCCGCCCTGCGTGAACGCCTCGACGCCGAGCGCGCGCGCGCCGCGCGCTGGCGTCTGGGCTGGGGCATCGGGTTCGGCGTCGCCGCGATCGGGCAGGGCGCGCTCGTGCTCGCCGAGTACACGCCGCTCGGCGACTACGACGAGGCCGCCGAGGCCAGCCTGATCGCGGGCACGGCCAAGTCGCTCGTCGGGATGGGCGCGCGCGTGATCCGGCCGGTCAAGGTGCCGCGCCCGAAGGTCACCGGCGATCCGTGCACGGACCTGGCCGCGGCCGAGGACGCGTTCGCGCGCGCGGCCACGAGCGAGAAGCGGAGCTTCTGGCTCAATCACCTCGGCGGCCTGGCCCTCCAGATCGGCGGCTCGCTCTACATCGGCCTCTCCGTCGACGACGCGTGGGGCGACGCGATGATCTCGTTCGCGCTCGGCTACGCCGTCGGGGTCACCAGCACGTACATGCAGCCGCGGGGGGCGTGGCGGGAGCACCGGCGCGCGCCGGAGGCTCGCACCTGGCACGTCGCGCCGCTCGTGACGCCGCACGGGCGCGGCCTCGCCATCGGCGGCGCGTTCTGAAGCGCGGGTTCTGCGCTACGCTGCGCGCATGACGCCCGAACAGAAGGCCGCCATCCGCCTGACGCAATACGCGCGCGGCGGTGGTTGAGCCGCCAAGCTGCGGCTGCCGGACCTCGTGCAGGTCCTCGACGGGGAGGCGGCGGGGGCGTCGTCGGGACGCGACGGGAGCGCTGCGTCCGCCGCCGGTGTCATGGTCGACCAGGCGCACAAGGACGACGCGGCCGTCGTCGCTGGGCCGGCGCCGGGCGTCGGGCTGGTCCTGACCGCGGACGTCATCGCGCCCAACGTCGACGATCCAGCGACCTTCGGCGCGATCGCGGCGTGCAACTCGATCTCCGACGTCTACGCGATGGGCGGCGAGCCGCGCTTTGCCCTCAACCTCGCCTTCTTCTGCGACGAGCACCTGCCGCTCGAGGTGCTCGCCGAGATCCAGCGCGGCGCGGCGGCGGTGTGCGCGCAGGCGGGCGTCGCGGTGGTCGGCGGCCACACCGTGCGCGACCCCGAGCTGAAGTTCGGCCTGTCGGTGACGGGCGAGGTCCGGCTCGACGACGTCTGGTCGAATCGCCGCGCGCAGGCCGGCCAGGCGCTCGTGCTCACCAAGGCGCTCGGCACCGGTGTCATCTCGCAGGCGATCAAGAAGGGCGCCGCGTCCGACGACGAGATCGCCGCGGCGGTGGCGTCGATGACGACGCTCAACCGCGGCGCGATGGAGGTCGGCCGCCGCCACGGCGTCACCAGCGCGACGGACGTCACCGGCTTCGGCCTCGCCGGTCACCTGCGCAACATCCTGCGCGGCTCGGCGCTCGCCGCCACCATCGATCACACCGCGCTCCGCCTCCTGCCCGGCGTCGCCGCGCAGATCGCCGCGGGCCATGTCCCTGGTGGCTCCGCCGCCAACCGCACGTTCCTCGCGCCGGCGTTCGCGTACCACGGCCCCGCCGACATGGAGCACGTGATCCTCACCGCGATCTGCGACGCGCAGACCTCCGGCGGCCTGCTCCTCTGCATGCCCCCCGATCACGTCGCCGCCGCGCTCGCCGACCTGCGCGCGCTCGATCTGCCCGCGGCCCACGTCGGCCACCTGCGCACCTGCGCCGCCGACGAGCCCGACGCCGCGATCCGCATCGAGTAGCGGTCACGGCTTCGGCGCGAAGCGTGGCTTCACCCCGGGCGGCATCGGCGCCGGGATGCGCGCCTCGAAGTCGAGCCACACGCGACCGTCGTGGCGGCAGTCGTACGCCCGGCACGTGCCCGGTCGGTCGTCGTAGACGCCGCAGCCGCCGTCGCCGTCCATGTAGCGGCAGTAGCCGGTCTCGCGGTCCTTCTCGAGCAGGTACGGCTGGTGGAGCTCCCAGCGCAGCTTGCCCTCGCGCACGTCCTGCGGCGACATGCTCACGCCGAACGTGCAGCACCGCGCCTGGCAGAGGTGCAAGCGCGCCGCGCAGTCGACGTCGGAGCTGGTCACGGCGTGCTTGTCGCGATACGTCGCGAGGTGCACGACGCCGCGCTCCTTGCCGTCGGCCCTGATGCGCGTGATCAGCTTGCGGTGCCCCTCCGTCAGGTGGCCGCGCATCACGAGCACGTCGATGAGCCACTCCAGGCGCGCGACGACATCCGCGCCCTGGTCGTGGGCGGCGACCTCGTCGACGAGCGCCTCGAGCTCGGCGCGCAGATC